>JANNSD010000183.1:0-23118 GCA_031402225.1 Gemmatimonadota bacterium
GGGTTGTTGGGCTTGTTGCAAACTGCGGGGGGGGGCCCAACCAACTCGCGGCCGGCCCCGCCGCACCTTGGCGCGGCGCGGGGCTTGGGGCCGGGCCGCGACTCGATGCGTTCAGGGGTTGTGCGGGCGCCTGGCCATTGACACATGCCCGTTTGCGGTGCATGAAAGAAGGAATCCCCGTGACGCACACCTCAACACCGAGTGGTCCATGTCCCCGCGCACTCTTCCCTGGCTGGCCCTGGTTGCCGCGCTCACCACCGTCGCCGCCTGCGGTGGCGACGACAACAATGGTCCCCCCGTCACCGACGTCCGGACCTACATCACCGACGTGCAGGCGATCACCGGTACGAGCCTCGTGGCCGGTCGTACGGGCGCCCAGCGCAAGCGGGCGGGTTACCTGCTCCGCGAGCGCCTGAACGCTGCCATGGTGGTGTCGACCGCCGGCGTGTTCGTGGCCGGCGGCATCCCGGCGGCGGACGGCGGGCCTGAGGCCACCTTTTTCCCGCTCAGCAACTTCGTCATTGGCAACCCGGGCCGCGCCACCGTGGGGGCGCCGTCGGCGTTCACCGATGTCTGGTTTGGGGTCGAGGGTGTCAGCGGGGCCTGGCGCGTCACGCTGCCTGCGGGCGTCACGTCGCAGCAGGTGGTGATCACCCTCGCCTCGCCGCTGCCGGGGAACAATTTCAGCCTGCGCACGGCGGTTGGCGCGACTGGCGCGACCGGGCCCGTGTTCCTCAGCCCGATCACGCCCACCGACCTCGCGACGGCTGCCGTTGCCGTCACGCTCACCTGGAACACCGCCAGCGACGTGGACCTGCACGTCATCGATGCGCTGGGCCAGGAGGTGTACTACAACGACACCACCACGCCCGAGGGCGGCGCGCTGGACCTCGATTCCAACCCGGACTGTGATATCGACAACGTGAACCGCGAGATCATCTCGTGGCCGGCGGGCGCCGCGCCGCGGGGCTCGTACCAGGTGAGGGTGCACTACTACGACGACTGCGGTGTGGCCTCCACCAACTGGTCGGTGTCCGTCACCAAGAACGGCAGGGCGGTGGGGTCGAGCCTCACCGGCACCTTCACTGGCGACGGCACGGACAACTCCCAGGACGCGCAGACGTTCACCGTGCCCTGAGCGGCACGCTCCGGGAGGCGCGAGGGGCGGCCAGGGCGGCCGCCCCTCGTTCGCGTGCATGCCGAACCTTTCTGCTGTGAGGTCCGCCCAGCGACTCTAAGCAGAAAATACTTAGGTATGCATAGAAGTATTCCAGGGCTGTAGAATCCCTCACTCAGGTCGGTAAACCAAGCATCTGGATGGTGTCGGAAATGGTTCAAGCCAAGGCTGCTGACGCAGCATTTCACGCCTTAGCCAACCCGACTCGGCGGAAGGTCCTGGAGCGACTGTCTGCCGGACCGGCCCCCGTCAGCGAATTGGCGGCACGGTTCGACATGCAACTCCTGTCGTTCGTGCAGCACCTGTCGGTGCTCGAACAGAGCCGACTGATGACGTCGACAATGCGCGGGCGAGTGCGGACGCATGAGATCGCACCCGAACGATTCAAGGTTGTTGAAGACTGGCTGACCCCGCGTCGCCAGTTGTGGGAAGCTCGACTGGACCGGTTCGATCAAAACGTCAAGCAACTCAGGGAGAAGGAATCGGGCGCATGAGCAAGCACTTCACCTTCATAGAGATGCCGCACTGCCTCACGTTTTGGTTCCGCTGCAGACGCATCAAATAGGAGCGCGCGAAGCGCGCAATCAATAGCGCGGCTGTCTGCGGCAACCATGGGTTAGACCGCAATCGAGATCTACCGGCTCTCCGGCACCGGCTGCCAGCCCGTCGGCAACGGCACCCGGTAGTAGCGATGAATTCTCCAAGTGCCGTCCGCCTCGCGCTGCCACTCCATTACAAATCGTCCGTGCTGGGCGCTAACGGGCTGGCCCGGGAATCGCAGGCGCTCGAAATACGAGCCCCAGACGATGGCGGTTTGGCCGAAGACCTCCACCGTGTCCGCGCGCGCAAATGCTGAGTCGACGATGACACCAGGAAACGATCGGATGAAGGCACGAATCGAGTCTCGCGAGACAATCGGCACGATTCCCGGCTCAAAGAGCGTTCCGCGTTCCGTGAAGAAGGCAGCACTGCGGTCGGCGTCAACAGCGCGCGCCGCCGCCGTGTACGCGTCCAGGCGGGCAAGAACTTCGTGCCGCAGCTGAGCATCGTTCGTAGAAGCCGGGACAGAACTGCTGCCGACACACGCGCATAGCACAACGGAGACCCCAAGGACTTCGCGTCGCACGCCTGTTTCACCCCCGCAAGTGTGTGTGTGTCGGTCTAACGTGAATGCGACGGCGCCGTACCCGGCTCCGCCCTCATTATTCCATGGTGCGACCCGCAGCCGAATCCGGAAGGGCTGCAAGGACGGGTGACATAGCTACGTAGGGAAGCACCGCCCGCGCGACCTCACCGCCCAGGCCACAACTGCTGCCGGTTTGCTGCGTTTCCCGCACGGATACAGGTTCGACCGCAAGTCTGTCAGCCTGCACGGATTAGACTGCAGAGGCAGCGGCTAGCCCTCGCGCGCCAGGTCCCAGCGGTGCTTTGCCTCGGCCACGCCCCACAACGCCAGCGTCACCACCAGATAGCCCACCCGCGTCGAACCGGTGGCGACGCCGTTCCAGCCGGCGAAGTCCAGGGCCGGCACCGTGGCGCCATTCAGCACCAGGTACACGAAGAGCAGGAAGATCCCCATGAACGTCTTGGGCGTGCGGGTGAGAAACCCGAGTGCCGTCGCCAGTGCCGCCATGAATCCCGCCGCCATGACGAGTGAGAGCGCCGACCCCGGGGCGCCGAAGGCAATGCGGAGCGCCGGCGGGAGGCAGAAGAGCAGTGCCAGCACCGCCGCCGCGCCGAACTTGATGCGGGCGTACCCCGGCTTGATACCCGGCATGCTGTAGAGCATGGGCTGGGTGCCGGCGGCCCGGTCACGGGTAGCAAGATCCGCCAGGCCGATGGCCAGGATGGCAGCCACGGCGAGCGGGAGCTGGTGCCGCGCCGCCGCGCTCGGCATCACCACAGTCGCCACCAGCACGCCGATCCAGGACAGCAGGAGCAGCGGTGACTGGCACAGCGTCATGACCACCTCAGCCACGATGGGGCGAAGCACCCCCGGCGCTGCCGGCACCAGCCGCGCGCCGATCGCCGAGACGCCACGCGTGATCGGCTTGATGAGCAGCGAGAGGCGACGGATGAGGTCGCCACCCGCGGCCTGCGTTGCGTTGCGCACGCGCGCCGGGTCGTACCGGTGAAAGAAGACCCGCCCAAGCAGGAGAACGGGGACGGCCAGCAGGGCGGTGACGAGCCGTGGCAGAACGGTTCCCAGCGTGAGGGCAATCGGTGGAAGCACCCACGGTGCCACCTGCGGGTTGAATGGCGTCATGCCAATGGCGAGGTTCTGCGCGCCCGTGACCGCGTGCACCCGCGCCAGGATGAAGCCGATACCCATGACGTCGAGGTAGGCCGCCGAGCCGCGCCCTTCGCCGATGGCGCCGGCCGCGATGAAGACGAGCCACACGAAGAACCACACCACGTCGCCCAGGCGACCGGAAAGGCCGGGCAGGCACTCGAAGCACAACGCGAACGCCGCGACCACGAGGATGGCGGGCCCGAGCGTCAGGGAATAGGTGAGGAGATAGGTGAAGGGCTGCAGCGGCCCCTCTCCGCGCAGCAGGTGCATCGCCATCACGTTCAGCAGGTACGCTCCCGTCACCAGCGCGAGATAGCCGGCCCCACCCAGCCACTTGCCCGCCAGATACGTGAGCGAATCAACTGGCGTCGCCGCGATGATGCCGCCGGTACGGGCCAGCAGGTCGCGCCGCAGGGCATTACTGGTGAGGTAGAAGCCCGCAAAGGTGACGAGGAAGGCTGCCAGCCCGGCGGTGGAGATGGCCATCACCTGCGAGGTGTAGAGGGCCCGGGCACCGTCGGCCACCATGAGCCCGCGCCCGGTGGCGGGATCGGGAATGAAGAGGTATGCCAGGCCCGAGAGGATCACGATGAGCCAGAGGGTGGCCGGCCGGCGGAGGCGGAGCTTGAGGTCGGTGGCCGCGATGATGCCGACCTGCGAGAGGAGCGAGGGCGTCACCTCACGCCCCGGCCTGCATGAGGTGCACGAAGGCGTCCTCGAGGTCGGGCTCGACTGCCTGCGCGGTGGGGAAGGGCTGCGCCGCCGCCACGACGCGCGCATGCACACCGTCGGCCTGGCGCACCGCCCGCGTCACCTTGAGCCGCCCGCGGGCCTCCTCGTACGCAGCGGACGACACCACCGCTTCCCACACCTTGCCGCGCGCTCCCTGCAGCAGCGTCTCGGGTGCGGCACAGGTGACCAGTCGCCCCTCGCGCATCACCGCGATGGTGCCGGCAAGCGACTCCACATCGGAGACGATGTGGGTGGAGAGCAGCACCAGCTTGCCGTGGCCCAGGTCGGAGAGGAGATGGCGGAAGCGCACGCGCTCCTCGGGGTCGAGGCCCGCGGTGGGTTCGTCGACGATGAGCAGGGCCGGGTCGTTCAGCAGCGCCTGCGCAATGCCGAGCCGCTGCCGCATGCCGCCGGAGAAGGTGGCGGCGGGGCGGTGGGCCACGGTGTGAAGGTTGACCAGTTCGAGCAACTCATCGATACGACTACGCTTCGTGACCCCCTTGAGGCCGCCGAAATAGGTGAGGAACTCGAATGCCGTGAGGTTGTCGTAGACGCCGAAGTCCTGCGGCAGGTAGCCAAGCTGGCGGCGCAGGGCCTCGGGCTCGCGGAGGACGTCCACGCCCTGGAAGTGAATCTGGCCGCTGGTGGGCCGGGTGATGGTGGCAATGAGCTGCATCAGCGTGGTCTTGCCGGCCCCGTTGGGGCCAAGCAAGCCCACCACGCCGGGCTCGAGGGTGAGCGAGACGTTATCCACCGCGGTGACGCCACCGCGGAACTGCTTGGTCAGGTGATCGAGCGTGAGCATGCTCAGAACTCGATCTTCAGGATCTTTCCCTCGGTGCCCACCAGCCAGCCCGTCTCGCAGCCGGCGAAGGCGACAGCCCAGTAGCTGCTGATGTCGGGAATGAGGGTCCAGGTACCGCCCTCGTCATGCGACCAGGCGGTGCCCCCGGGGCCGGTGGCCACCACCGAACGGTCTCCATGCCGGCGACCATGCCCGCGGCCGCGTCCATGCAGGCCCGAGTGTCCGGGCGCCGCATCGTCCACGTAGGCCACGCCGAACGCGGCGCCGCCGAAGGGCGTGGGTGATGCCAGCACCCACGACCTGCCACCATCGCGCGACACCGCCACGTTCTCGGTGGTGCCATCGTTCTCCAGGTCGCCGCCCACCAGGATGCCGCGCTGTGAATTCCGGAAGGCGATGCTGAAGCCGCCGCCAGCCGGCCCCGCGACGATGGGCGCATCGTAGGCGTTCCAGCTCCGGCCGCCATTGGTGGTAGCCAGCACCCGTGCCTTGTCGGTGCCGCCAGTCGTGGCCCATGCGGACTGCTCGCCCTGCGTGGCGATGCAGGTGCCGCTCGCGGCAAAGCCAAACTCGCCGGGCAGCGCCGGCGGCATCTGGGCGCCAATGTCGGTCCACGTCCTGCCGTTCCTGGTGCGCAGGGTGGGGAACACACCGTTCACCGCGTCGCCGAAGGTCAGGCCGCGGTTCCGGCTCCAGAACGCAAAGCAATCGTAGAAGGCAGCGGGGTCGGTTGCCTGGAATTGCAGCGCCCATGTGGCGCCGCCGTCCTCGGTCTTGTAGATGCGCGAATCGGAGCCGACGCCTGCGGCCAGGAGATACGCCACCTTCTCGCTCACGCCCTCGACGTCGCGGAATTGCAGCGCCTCGGCGCCGGGCACGGCACCGGCCTTCCAGGTATTGCCGCCATCGGTCGTCAGCACATAGGTGCCGCCCACACCACTGGCCCAGACCACCCTGGAATTCACCGGACTCACCGCCTGCAGGCGGTTCGTTGTCCCGCTCACCTGCGGGGTCAGGGTGGGCGGATTGGCGCCGCGCGAGGCCTCGACGTCGACATCGGAAATCGCCGTGGAGTTCGCATCTGCCGGGCCCTCGCCCGGGGTAGTGCTGCAACCGAGCAGCAGGAGCGCGGCGAGCCCGGACGTGAGGGCGACCGAAGATGATGTGCTGGACATGACATGTCTCCATTGGGGTCTGCCGGGGGCGAGCTGGATCACGCTGCAGAGTATCGGGACACGGCGGACCGCCCGCAAGGCGCGCCGGGGCCGGTTTGCCTGGGCCGCCAGGTTGCGCTACATCACTGGCATGCTCTCATCGCTGCTGCTCGCGCTGCTGCTAGCGTCCGCCCCTGATACGGCCACGGGACCGAGTGCCTCGCATCTCGTGCGCGAAATCCAGGTGGCGCAAGAGGCCGGCCAGGTAGCGGCGATCGAAGCCGGGGCATGGGCCGACATGCGCCGTCCTGAATCTCGACTGACGCTCGCGACGCTGGCCCGCCTCCGCCGACAATTCCCGCTCGCCGATTCGCTCTACCAGACCGTGATCGTCGATACACTCGCCAGCCCCGATATCCGGCGGCAGGCCAGCCTGGGGGTCGCATTCGTGGCCTTTGCCCAAGCGCAGCTCGGGCCGGCCGACTCGATGCTGACGCTGCTGCTGCCACGCCTGCTCTCGACCGGGGACTCCTTGAGCACGGCGCGGGTCCTCATCACCCTCGCCACCATTCGCAGTCGCACGCTGGGCGCCGATACGGCGCTCGCGCTTGCGCGGCGGGGGCTCGCACTGGTGCCGCCATCCGACGGGCGCTCACAGGCCCAGGCGCGCTGCGCCTTTGCGCTGCTGCTGACCCAGACCGCGTTCGGGGATAGCGTGGCCCCGGTGGTGGCCGACGGGTTGGAGCGGAGCCGGCGCAGCGGATCGCCTCTCGCGGAGGCCAGTTGCCACCAGGCCCAGGCGCGCGACTGGATCCGCCGCGGCAAGGCCGACTCCGCCATCCTCGCGTTCGGGCGGGGGGCGGCGGCGTTTCGCCTGGGGCATGACGTCACGAGTGCCGCCGGCGCACTGCAGTGGCAGGGCTACGTCCTGCGTCTCGTGGGCGAACTGGGCCGCGCTGAGGTCGTGCTCACGGAAGCCCTTCGCATCGCGGACTCGACCAACGCCGAGTCGGTGCGCGGCTGGTCGCTGCTGAACCTGGGGTTCGTGCACGCCGACGTGGGCGACCGGGCGCGGGCCATCCGTGATTTCGCCCTGGCTGAGGCGTCGATGGCGCGGCAGGGCGACCGGTGGGGCCTCGCCACGGTGCAGATCGCCGAGATCAACGCGGCCCTGCTGCAGGGTGACACGGCGCGCGCGCGCATCCGCACCGATGCGGTCGCCCGCGAAATGGACGCCCTCGGCAACCCGAGCTACCGGCCCGTCGCGCTGGTCACGAGGGTGACGCTGGCGCGACTGCAGCGCGACTGGGGCGGTGCCGCCGACATCGCGCGCGAGTTGGCCGTCCTGCAGCAGCGCCCCGGTGGCGACTGGGGTGGCGTATCGGTCGAATATGTCGCGGCCGTGATCCCGCTGGAGGCGGGACAGCTGCGGGAAGCAGAGCGGGCGCTGGCCGGCATGGTGGTGCGCAAGGGCGAGCACTGGCTTCATTACGCCGTGCTTGCCCGGCAGGCGGAAGTCGATGCGCGGCTGGGTCAGTTCGACAGCGCCGAGGCGCGCATGCGTCGCGCCGGCACGGCACTCGACGCGTGGCGCGCGTCGCTCTCCACCCGTGAACTGCGGCTCGGCGTGCTGCAGGTGCCGTTCGACATGGCGGACCCGGACCTGGGCGTCGCCACGGTCATCGCCGCACTGGTTAGCGCGGGCCGGACGGCGGCCGCATTCGATCTGGCCGAAGCGAGGCGCGCCCGGGGCCTGCTGGATGCGGTCGTTCGGAGTCGGGCGTTGCAGGACGCCGCCCATATGCCGGCAAACACCGACGGCATGGCCGAGCCACACAGCGCCGCCGCAATCCGGGCGGCGCTCATCCCCGGCGAGGCGATGGTGAGTTTCGTCACCGGGCAGCGGAACGAGCCGACCACGGCATTCGTCATCACACCGCACGGGCTCACCGCTGTGGTCCTGGCACCGGCCGACTCGCTTGCGCCCCTCATCCGCCGGTTCCGCGGCCTGCTGGAGGCCTCCGCACCGGACAATGCGCTGGCCGCACGCCTGGGCGCGGCGGTCATGGGGCCGGTGGTCGCCCTGTTGCCGGCGACAACGACCCGTCTCTTCATCAGTCCCGACGGTCCGCTGAACCGCCTGGTGTTCGATGCCGTGCGCCTCGACGGGCACCGGCTCATCGAGCGCTACGAGACGGCGCTGCTCCCAGCGGTGTCGATTCTTCCTGCGTTGCGGAACCGGCGGCGCGCGGATCATCTGCAGGGGGTGCTGGCGTTCGGTGTGCCGGATGCGCCGAAGGAAGCCGACCCCGCGTGGCGGGCGCTCCCCTCGCTGCCCGAGGCCATTCCGGAAGCCCGCCTCGCGGCGCGCTCGGCACCGCATTCGCGGCTCCTCACCGGAAGCGCGGGTAGCGAGGCGGCGCTGCGGCGGGAGGCAACCGGCGACTACAGCGTGCTCCACCTCGCCGCACACGCCGTGGTAGATGAGCAGGTGTCGGCACGCACCGCGCTGCTGCTGGCACCGGGCGACGGCGAGGATGGCGTGGTCCGCATGGCGGACGTGGAAGCGATGGGCGTGGGCGCGGCGCTGGTGGTGCTGTCGGCGTGCCGCACCGCCGGCGGTGCGATCCTGAACGGTGAAGGTGTCCTGGGGCTCACGTCGGCGTTCCTGGCCGCGGGCGCGCACGCCGTCATCGCGACGGCGTGGCTGGCGAATGATTCGGCCGCGGCGGGCCAGATGCGGCAGTTCTACGCGGTGCTCGGCCGGGGCGCGCCGGCCGGTGATGCCCTCCGCCGAATGAAGCTCGCCGCGCTGGCCTCGGGCTCGCCGCCGTCGGTTTGGGCGCTGTTCACGCTTACCGGCGACCCGGCGATGGCGCTCGCCGCCCCGGCGCCACGGCCAGTGCGCTGGTGGCTCCTCGGTCTGCTGGTGCCGCCGGCCGGCTACCTGCTGAGTCGCAGGCGACGGAAGGCCGACTCCACCGTACGCCCGTCGCGCAGCGAGGCCTGAACCGACCAGCGGTACTCCTCGGCGTCAGGAAGGCTGCGGCGCGGAATGGCGGCGACGGTGTCGAACAGTTCACGGGTCGCGGCCGTCGTTCCATCGGGTGCGATGACCTCGAGCAGGTATCGCCCGGCGCCGGGGACCGGACTCCAGGCGAGCAGGACCATCGCCGAATCGACTTCTGGTTCGTGCAGCGTGATTGTCGCGCCGGGGCCGCGGAAGGGCGGTTCCGCGGGCGCCGCGCGTCCGCGCCAGAGCACGAGTGTCAGCGCGGCGGCGATGGCGGCAAGCGGCGCACCCCAGCGGGCCCAGCGCAGCGCGGCGCGCGGCTTCGTGTCGGCGACGGTGCTCAGCAGGTCGAACTCGCGGCGGCAGGCGGCACAGGTGGCGACGTGCTCGAGCACTACAAGGCGCGCAGCCTCGGTATCGGTGCGCTGCGCCGACACCGACAGGGCATCAGCCTCGATGCAGGTGTCGCGCTCCGTCGGCTCCCGGTTGCGCGCGGCCTTGAACTGCTGCCGCAGCGCCGCATCGTCGGTCATGGCGTGCTTCCCTCCGGAGCCAGCCCGAGCGCCGTGAGCCGGCCCCGAAGCTCGTCCAGCCCGCGATAAATAAGGTTCCGCGTCCGCGCCTCGCTCCACTGCAGCATGCGTGCAATCTCCTCGCGCCGGTACCCGGCCAGGTAGAGTTTTACCGCGGTGCGCCGTGCCTGCGGCATGTCCTCTACTGCCGCCAGGATGCGCGCGGCGCCTTCACGCTCCATCAACTCGGTGTCCGGCGCGTTCGGGGCCACGGTGCGCTCCAGCAACTGGGCTGAGTCGGGACCGGGCGCGCCCTTGCGCCGCCTCGACCGGATCATGTCAACCGCCGCACTTGTGGCGGCGTGATACACATAAGACGACCCCACCGCCGCGATCCTCTCACCGTCACCCAGGGCACGCCACAGCCGGATGCGGACCGCCTGCAGCAGTTCGCTGACGTCCTCGTCGGCGAGCCCGTTGCGGCGCCCGATCGAGCGCACCAGCATGCCATACCGCTGCAGCGTCGCCTCGAGCGCGGCGGAGACCTGGTCCGTCACGGTGTCGGGCCCCGTTCACTGGGGGCACCGACCGCCGCCTTGAACCCCGGTTCGGTGGCCAGTTCCCGGAACCACCAGCCGGGCTCCTCGGCGAATCCCTGCCGGGCGTCGGGGTTCGCGGCGAGGTAGGTCTTGAGCGCCGCGAGGGCCGCGACGTGGTCACCCGCCTGCAGGTGCGCAAACGCCTCATCATGGTACAGGTCCTTCGATGGGTCGATGTCGGCCCCGGCCCGCGCGCTGGCAATGACGGCCCGGGCGCTGTCGCGCAGCCCGGCGCGCGCGAGGATGACCGCCATCACCATGCGCGCGTGCCGTACTGCGAATTCGGGCGACCCGGTGGCCTGGTCGTGGCGCAGGGTCGGGCTCGAGGCGAGGGCCCACGCCTTCGCGACGTCGGGTGGTTGCCCCTTCATCGTCATCAGGTAGAGCTGGCAGGTGACGAACTGCCCATCACCGGGGAATCGGCGCGCGCCCTCGTTGCACCAGCGCGATGCGTCCACCGGCTGGTCGAGGTCGTAGGCCGCGGAGAAGAGCCGATCGAGGATCGTCCCCGCATTCTCCAGGTAGGAGTCGGCGTCGTACGCGTGCTGCGCCGCAAAGAGCACATCGGTCAGGTTGCCGTTCTGGTAGTACAGGTGGCTCAGTGATCCCCACGCGCCGGCCTGCAGGGGCGCGAGCTTGACGCTCGCCTCCAGATCGTGCTGTGCCTGCGCCAGCAACGCATCCGCCCCGCGGCCGTCCGGTTCGAGGCGCAGGAGCCAGCGCCAGTAGCGCAGGTTGCCCCGCAGCTCCAGTGCGTCGGGGTCGGCGGCGTCGCGCTGCAATGCGCTGTCGGCGAGCACCAGGCCGGCGGCGATGATCGGCTCGGCGGCGAGCGGGTTGCCGACCGCCAGGCGCGAGCGCCGATAGGCGACGCGCCCGCGAAACACGAGTGGCGCACCCCAGTCGGGATCCTTCGCGGCGGCCAGCGATGCCAGCGAATCGGCCTCGACGAACCGCGCGGCGGCCGTCGCCGAGTCGCCACCGCTCGCCGCTGCCTCGGCGCGCTTCCGCTGCTGTTCGGCCCGCTGCAGGGTGACCCAGGCGTCGGTGCTCCGGGTGCGGGAGCGGGCCTCGCGGAGGCGCACCTCCTCGCCCAGCCGCTCGCGCAGCAGGTCGGCCACCCGCTCCGGCAGCGAGTCCCGCACGGCGAGTGCGTTCGCCAGCGGCTGCTCGACCGATACCCGATTGATTTCGGATCCGCCGGCGTCGACCAGCCGGGCGGTCACGCGAACGCGGCCATCGCCAGCGGGCTCCACTTCGCCGATCACCAGGGTGCCGACCCTGAGCGCGCGCGCCACGCTGTCGCGCGGCAGCCCCCCGGTTCGGAAGGGGGCGACGCCATTGGGCGAGATGATCTCGAGGTCCTGCACCGTCGTGAGTGAGCGGATGAGTTCCTCGGTGAGGCCATCGGTCAGCGGGCCCAGTGCGTGGTCCGGGCTCCGATCCTCGAAGTACAGGACCGCCACCCGCCGCGGATCGGCTCCCCGGCCGGCTCCTGCCGGTGCTCGGGCGCCCGAACGCTGCTGCCACAGCCACCCTCCGCCGAGGGCAAGCACGAGAGCGGCTGCAGCCGCGAGCAGGATGGGCTGCCAGCCTCGCGCCGCCGGCGCGCTGCCGGCGACCGGAACATGCTGCGGCGTGCGAGCGGTGGCGGCGGCCCCTGGAAATGGCGTGCGGGGAGTGCGTGCGATGCCGGCGGCCGACGGCATCGGCGTCCGGGGCGTGGCACCTCGCCGACCGGTGGCGCGCTCGAGCGCCAGCGCCGCCTCGAGTGCCCCGAGCACCGCGGCAAACTCGCGCATGCTCCCGTAGCGGTCGGCGGGGGACTTCTCCAGCGCCCGGAAGGTGGCGTCCTCCAGCTGATCCGGGATGGCCTGCCGCACGACCCGAAGGCTGGGTACCTGCTCCATTGCGTGGCGCGCGAGCAGGGCCATGGGATTCGGGCCATCGAACGGCGGCTGACCCACAAGGAGTTCATACAGGACGCAGCCAAGACTGTACTGGTCGCTGCGTCCGTCGAGCTCCCCGCCCAGGCCCTGCTCCGGGCTCATGTAGTGCGGCGTACCCACTGCCATGCCGGTCTCGGTCAGCTTCTGCCCACCAGCGCTTTCCACCGCCTTCGCAATGCCGAAATCGGCCACGAGGGCGTGCCCGCCCTGGAGCAGGATGTTCTCGGGCTTGATATCGCGGTGCACGATGTGGCGGTCGTGGGCATACTGGAGGGCTTCCGCCGCCTCGCGCACCACCCGGACGGCATCCTCGACTTGCAGCTGGTGCTCGCGCTCGACCCGGTCGCGCAGCGACTCCCCCTCGATGAACGGCATGACGTAGTAGAGCAGTCCATCGGCGGCACCCGAGTCATAGAGGGCAAGGATGTTCGGGTGCTGCAATTGCGCGGCGACGCGTATTTCGCGGAGGAAGCGCTCGGCGCCGATGCTGGCCGAGAGCTCGGGCTTGAGCACCTTGATCGCGACCGGCCGGGCATGGCGGAGGTCGCGGGCCAGGTACACGAACGCCATCCCCCCCTGTCCGAGGGGGCGTTCCACGTCGTAGTGCCCCTCGAGGGCGGCGCGCAGTCGGTCGAGCTGGTCGGACAAGGCAGATGGGGAAAAGGGGATACCCAATACTACACGGGAAACGGGTCCTCGCCTGCGGCCGGCACGCATTACTTTTGATGCATGCCGCCGCCGTTCTTCTACCGCCAGACTGAGGGGGTCCGGATTACGGTCCGGCCGGAGTACCGGGCCGACCAGTCGCGGCCCTCCCAGCGCCATTTCGTCTTTGCCTACCGGGTGCGCATCGAGAACACGGGCCAGCAGGCGTCGCAGCTGGTAACGCGGCACTGGCATATCCACGATTCGGTCGGGCGTGACACCGAGGTGGAGGGCGAAGGTGTGGTCGGGGAGCAACCGGTGATTGGCCCCGGCAAGGTGCACGAGTACCAGAGCTTCTGTGTGTTGCAGTCGGGCAGTGGTCACATGGAAGGGTCGTACCGGTTCGTCCGCGCCGATGGCACCAACTTCGACGCGCTCATCCCGCGCTTTGTGCTCGATGCCGAGCAGGCACCCGGACCTGCCCACTAGGCCGTCCGTGGGGTCCGAGCCGCGTGTCACGGCGGCCGAAACACGGGAGCAGTTCGCCGCCGCGCTGGAGTCGTTGCGCCTCGAGCCGGGCAATTGGCTCGTCGCCGTGTCCGGTGGACTGGATTCCGTGGCGCTGCTCCAGCTCGTGGCCGAGATCGGTCCGTCCCACGGCATTCTCCCCATCGTTGGCCACGTGGATCACGGCATCCACCCCGACAGCAGCGCGGTCGCCGCGCTGGTGGCCCGCCATGCCGAGCGCCTTGGCCTGGAGTACCGGTCAGAACTGCTCCGCCTGGATGCCGACAGCACTGAGACCGCGGCCCGGCGCGGACGCTATCAGGCGTTGCGCAGCATGGCACGGCGCGTGGCCGCCCGCGGCATTCTCACGGCGCACCATGCCGATGACCAGGTGGAGACGGTGCTGATGCGAGCGCTGCGGGGCTCCGGACCGGCCGGCCTGGCGGGCATGGAGGCGGCACGCCGGGTGGATGTCGTCCGGCCGGTGCTGTCGTTCTCCGGAAGCAGCCTGGCCAGCGTGGTCGACGAATCCGCGCTCGAACACTGGGATGATCCGGCAAACGAAAACCCGGCGCACCTGCGGAGCTGGATCCGCCTGGACCTCATGCCGCGCCTGCGCACCCGCCTGCCCGACGTGGACGAGCGGCTGCTCGATGTGGCAGAGCAGGCGCGCGATCATCGCATGGCCTGGGATCAGCTCCTCGGCCGACTGCCGGGGCTGGACCTGATCGAGGGGACCCCCGCGTCGGTGTCGGCATTTCCCTGGTTCGCGGATGATTCTCCCCTTGCTCGCCAGTTGCTGGCGACCCTTGGCCGCCGGATCGGGGTACGACTATCACAGCGGGCCGTCCGGCGCGCGCTCGCGCTGGTCCGCGCCGGCGCCAGCGGGCGCCGCGCCGAGATGGGGCACGGCTGGGAAGCGGAGTTCTCTTTCGGCCGCCTCGTGCTGGAGCGCCCGTTGGGCATCAGCCAGGCGCCGGTGCAACTGGATGGCGATCTCGGTCGCCTGGTGTGGCAGGGGTGGCAGGTCCGCTGGCGCCGGGCCACTGCGGGCGAGGTCGCGCGTGGCGGGCTCGCCACCTGGGTCACGCCGGGAGTGCTGTCGGTCGGGGCGCCGGTGTCGGGCGAACGGCTGCAACCGCTCGGATTTTCTGGGCGACGCCCCCTCGTGCGGCTGCTGCAGGAAGCCCGCGTTCCCGTCGGCCAGCGTCGCGCCTGGCCGGTGGTGCGCCGCGGCACGGAGGTCATCTGGCTTCCCGGGGTCTGCCGCTCCGCCGCCGCCGTCCCGGCCCTCGATCGCGAGGCTATCCACCTGCTCTTCGAGCCATCGTGAGCGAGGGCCGCAATGCAACCAGGGAGCCTGAACCGGAGCATGCCAATCCCAGCTGACGCGCTGCGGCGCACGGGCGGCGTGGCCGTCACTCGCATCGTCTTCGGGGAGCAGGCCATCGCCGACCGCGTGCGGGAGCTGGGCCGGGAGATCACCGTCGCCTATCCCACTGGCGACCTGCTCCTGCTCGGCCTGCTCAAGGGCAGCTTCATCTTCATGGCCGACCTGGCCCGCGCGATCGAGCGCCCGCTGCAGGTGGATTTCATGGTGGCGAGCTCCTACGGCAAGGGCACCACGTCGAGCGGCAACGTGCGGTTGCTCTATGACCCGGCGACGGACCTGGCAGCCCGGCACGTTTTGGTGGTGGAGGACATCATCGACACCGGCCGAACCCTGCAGCGCCTGCTGTCGCAGCTGGCGGCCCGGCAACCAGCGAGCCTCGGGGTCTGCGCGCTGCTCGACAAGAAACTGGCCCCCCCGATTCCGGAGGTCCGCTTCGTCGGGTTCGAGTGCCCCCCCGCCTTCCTGGTCGGCTACGGGTTGGACTATGCCGAGGACTTCCGGCACCTGCCGTTCATTGCCGAGTTGGGGTAGGAGACGGGAGAGTCGTGAGTCGTGAGTCATGAGTCGTGAGTCGGCAGGCAGTGGGCAGTGGGCAGCTCGGTTGCCCGTCCCACTGGATCGGTCTATCATTTTAAGTCCGCTTGGCGCTTGGTTTTGTGACCGGTGCCGGGGGGTGTGTCAGTGGACTTTCGGCACTGGTCCTGCACTGTAGGGTTGGACGCTGGTTGGTACCGTCGATATGGCAGGTTTTCGTCACCCGTTCCTGGTGGACCCGAAAGAAATAGATGGCTGAACGCATGCCGCGTCCCCCCCGGCCGAGTTGGGGGAACATGGGCAAGAATCTGGCGCTGTGGCTCCTCGTGGGGCTGCTGGCGCTCGCACTCTTTCAAATGATGAGCCGCCAGCGCAGTCCCACGGCGGAATTTTCCTATAGCGAGTTCAGTCACGAGCTCGAGCGCGGCAACATCTCGCGGGTCGAGGTGTTCGATGGCAAGCGCGTCGAGGGTGATTTCAAGAGCGCCGTGACGCAGGATGGACGGAGCGCCAAGAGCTTCACCGTCCTGCTGCCCATCGCGAACAGCGAAGCGTTCATGAAGCGGGTCGAGGACGCCGGCGTGCCGATCACCGCGCGCGAGCCCAAGGCGGGCTTCAGTGCCATCCTGATCAACCTGCTGCCGTGGATCGTGATGTTCGGGCTCTGGTTCTTCCTGCTGCGCCAGTTGCAGGCGGGCGGGAGCCGCGCCTTCGCGTTCGGCAAGTCGAAGGCGAAGTTGCTGACCGGCGACACGCCGAAGCTGACGTTCGCCGACGTGGCGGGCTGTGACGAGGCGAAGACGGAGCTGCAGGAGATTATCGAGTTCCTGAAGGATCCGCAGAAGTTCACGCGGCTGGGCGGGCGCCTGCCGAAGGGCGCCCTGCTGGTGGGCCCCCCGGGCACCGGCAAGACGCTGCTGGCGAAGGCGGTGGCCGGCGAGGCGGGGCGCCCGTTCTTCTCGATGTCGGGTTCCGACTTCGTGGAGATGTTCGTGGGCGTCGGCGCGAGCCGGGTGCGCGACCTCTTCGAGCAGGGCAAGGCGCATGCGCCCTGCATCATCTTCATCGACGAAATCGATGCCGTGGGCCGTCATCGTGGCGCCGGGCTGGGTGGCGGCCACGATGAGCGGGAGCAGACGCTCAACCAGCTCCTGGTGGAGATGGACGGCTTCGAGTCGAACGATGGCGTCATCCTGATCGCGGCCACCAACCGGCCCGACGTGCTCGACCCGGCGCTGCTGCGCCCAGGCCGGTTTGACCGGCAGATCGTGGTGGACTCGCCCGATGTACGCGGGCGCGAGGGCATCCTCCGGGTGCACACGCGCAAAATTCCGCTTGGCGCCGGCGTCGACCTGGGCATCATCGCGAAGGGCACGCCGGGCATGGCGGGGGCCGACCTGGCCAACCTGGTGAATGAGGCGGCGCTCCTCGCGGCGCGGAACAACAAGACGCTCGTGGACATGAGCGACTTCGAGGAAGCGAAGGACAAGGTCATGCTGGGCGTGGAGCGACGGAGCCTCGTGCTGAGCGATGAGGAGAAGACGCTCACCGCCTACCACGAGGCGGGGCACTCGGTGGTGTCGCTCATGACGCCGGGGTCGGACCCGATCCACAAGGTGACGATCGTGCCGCGCGGGCGTGCGCTCGGGCTGATGATGTCGCTGCCCGACAAGGACCGCTACGGCCAGACCAAGGAATGGCTTATCGGCCGGCTGGCCATCAGCTTCGGCGGCCGGGTGGCGGAGGAGCTGGTGTTCGGCCCGGAGAAGATCACCACCGGGGCCGGCAGCGATATCCAGCAGGCGACCGATATCGCGCGGCGCATGGTCACGATGTTCGGCATGAGCGAGCGGGTCGGCATGATGGCGGTGGGCGACCAGGAGCACGAGATTTTCCTGGGCCGCGAGATGTCGCAGCGCCGGGCGGTGTCCGAGCGCACTGCGGAAATCGTGGACGATGAAGTGAAGCGCTTCCTGGACGAGGCGTTCAATGCGGCGCGAAAGCTCCTCACGGAGCATCGCGCCCTGCTCGACCGCATCGCCCTCACGCTGTTGGATCGCGAGACGATTGATCGCGAGGACCTGGACCTGCTGGTGCGCGGCTTGCCGCTGCCGCCCCGGCCCCCGGTGGTTCCGCCAATCGCGCCCGCGCCGGCGGTACCGGCCAAGGCGGCGCCGTCGTCGCTCCGGGCAACACCCGTGCTTGGCGCGCCACCGGCCGAGCCAGCGGGCGCGTGAATGTCACGCCGCTGACATTCCGAAGTCCCGCCGCGCTGCTCGACGAGTTGCGCGCGCGGGGATGGGATGCCGGCACGGCAACCACAACGGCGGGCGGCATCATGCCGCTCGCCGTTTGCTGTACGGGCCTGGGGGATGACACCCTGCAGGCCCTCGTCGTGTTCGGTGGGCGCCACGGCCTCGATGTGATCACCGGGCCGGGCTGGGCGGTGGTTTCCGGGTCGCGGTCGCGCCTGGGCGCGCTGGCGCGACCGTGGTTCGTACCGGAGCCGCTGCAGGAACTCGCGACCAGTATCGGCCTGGCGCTCCCGGCCGAGATGCCCGTACGCTGGCAGACAGCGAGTGGGCCGGTCGCGCTCGATCGCCCCCTCATCGTCGGCATCCTGAACGTGACGCCCGACAGCTTCAGCGATGGTGGCACGTTGCGGGATGCGGCGGCGGTGCTGGCGCGCGCCATGGAGTTGGTGCGTGACGGCGCCGGGATGCTCGACATCGGCGGCGAGTCGACGCGGCCGGGGCGCACGGCGGACGTGCCGCTGCAGGAAGAGCTGCGGCGCGCCATCCCGATCGTGGAGCTGCTGGCGCGCGAGCTTCCCGCCACGCCCCTCTCGATCGACACCATCAAGGCCGGGGTGGCGCGGGCGGCGCTCGACGCCGGCGCGGCGGTGGTCAACGATGTGTCCGGGCTCCGCCTCGATGCGGACATGGGCACCGTGGTCGGAAGGGCAGGGGCCGGACTGGTGTTGATGCATTCACGCGGCTCGAGCCTCGAGCTCGCCAGCTATGACCATGCCGACTACGGTGACCACCTCATGGGCACTGTTATCGCGGAACTGCGCGCTGGCCTGGACCGCGCGGCGGACGCCGGCATTGCGCCCGGTGCCGTGGCCGTGGATCCCGGCCTGGGCTTCGGCAAGACGCCGGCCCAGAGCCTCGCACTCCTCGATGGGCTCGATGCCTTCCACTGCCTCGACCGCCCGCTGTACGTCGGACCGTCCCGCAAGCGCTTCCTGGGAGACGCGACGGGATTGCCGGCGGAGGCGCGCGACACCGCCAGCGCCGCCGCGTGCGCGCTGGCCTGGGAGCGCGGTGCCCGCATCTTCCGCGTGCACAACGTCCGCCGCGCGCGCGAGGCGCTCGCCGTGGCCCACGCCCTCGATACCAGGCTCAGCGAATGAACGACGCGAATACCGCATCGGAGCGGCCGCCGTACGGCGCGGCGCTGGTCGTGACGCTCGTCGTGCTGGCCGGGTACATCGCCAGCCTGGCGCCGACGGTGACCTTCTGGGACGCCGGTGAGTTCATCGCCGCCACGAAGATCCTCGGCATTCCCCATCCGCCGGGCACCCCCCTGTTCGTGCTGATGGGCCATGTGTGGGCGACGCTGCTGCCCTTCGGGTCGTGGGCGTTCCGGACCAACCTGCTGAGTGCCACGTTCAGCGCGGCGGCGGCGGGCGTCTGGTTCCTCGTGGTGTACGAATCGTTGCA
This sequence comes from Gemmatimonadota bacterium, assembly GCA_031402225.1. Lineage (GTDB taxonomy): Bacteria > Gemmatimonadota > Gemmatimonadetes > Gemmatimonadales > GWC2-71-9 > JAGGAG01. Next base: position 19,039 of record JANNSD010000183.1, read on the forward strand.
GGGCGCGCAGGGCGCGCAAGGCGCGGAAGGCGCGAGGGACTGGATGCGGCTGGCCGGCGCCGGAGCCGCGGCGATCATCGGGGCATTCTCGTTCACGAACTGGCTCAACTCGAACGAGACCGAGGTGTACGCGATCAGCACATTCATGGTCGCGTCGTCCTGCTGGCTGGCGCTCCGGTGGCGCTCGTCGCGCGGCACGCGGCGCGCGCCGGTGTACCTGCTGCTCATCGTGTACCTGCAGGGTTTGTCGGTCGCGAACCATTTGCTGGCGCTGCTCGTGGGCCCGGCGGTGATCGGCTTTATCTTCTTCACCTTGCGAAGTGCACCTGCGCCGGATGCGCTGGAGCGGCGGCATGAGTGGGCCAAGCTCGCGGCGATGGCAGGCATCTGGGCGCTGCTGATCGGCACCGGGCTCGGCAACACCACGCTGCTGCTGGTCGGTGCCCTCTGCTTTGCCGTCGCCGGAATATTTGCCTTCACCGCCGGGGCCGGCGGCTTCGCCGTCATGGCACTCCTGCTCGCGGTGGTCGGCGTGTCGCCATACCTCTTCCCCTACATCCGCTCGGCGCAGCACCCGATGGTGAACGAGGCGGCACCGGCGACGTGGGATGCGCTGCTCGCCGTCATCCGGCGCGCGCAATACCCGCCCCGGGGGCCATTCGATGATCCTACCGTGGCCCATGGCGAGGGCAACCCGGGCCGCTCGCTTACGATCATCTGGCTCCAGGTCCAGAACTACTTCCTGTACTGGCTCTGGCAGTTCGGGAAGAGCCAGCTGCTCGCGGTTCAAGCCGTTGCCTTCGCGGTCTTCCTCGGCCTCGGCGTGCGAGGCTCACTGGCGCAACGGAAGAGCGACCGGGGCGCATGGTGGCTGCTCCTGCTGCTCTGGCTGGTGACCGGTGCGGGGCTGGTGGCCTACATGAACTTCAAGCCGGGCTTCAGCCTGGGTTATGCGCCGGACCTGTTTCCCGACGGGAACAACCACGAGGTGCGCGAGCGGGACTACTTCTTTGTCGTGAGCTTTGTCGTGTGGGGGCTGTGGGCGGGGGTCGGGTTGTGGAGTCTGGTGGAAAGCGCGGCAAGGCGGCAGGGCGGCAGGGCGGCAGGAGCGGCAAGAGTTCCGGTCGCGGCGGCGCTCTTTCTGGTTGCGTTGGTGCCGCCGGTGCTGAACTGGCGCGAGGCGTCGCGCAGCGCCGGCGCCGATCGTACGCTGGCGGCCGACCTCGCATATAACCTGCTCAACAGTGTGCCGCCGTATGGCATCCTCTTCACCTATGGCGACAACGACACCTTTCCGCTCTGGTGGGCGCAGGAGGTGGCGGGCATCCGGCAGGACGTCACCGTGGTGTGCCTGGCGCTGGCGCAGACGGACTGGTACATGCGCCAGTTGCGCGACAACCCGATCCGCCCGTTCAACGAGGCGGCGGCCCCGGCGGTGTGGCAGGGGCTCAACCCGGTGACGCCGACCTGGCCGCTCCACAGCATGACGGACGCGGAGGTGGAGAATGCGGCGAGCTCGCCGATCCTGCTCGATTCTGCGATGACGATCCCCATCGGCCCGGTGGTCGCCAGCTTCAAGGCGCAGACGGTGCTGTACCCGAATGACATCGTCAGCCTGCGGATCATCCAGCAGAATATCGGCCGGCGCGCCATCGTCTGGTCGATCACCACCGGCGACAGCTACATGGGGCTGCGCGACTACCTGGTGCAGCAGGCGATGGGCTTCCGGCTCGCCACAGTGCGACCGGATTCATCGCAGCCGGGGCTGAGCCTGGGTGGCATCGGCAACATCGCGGTTGACATTCCGCTGACGCAGCGCCTGGCCTGGGACACGTACCAGTACGGCCGCCTGCTGGGCGGGGCGACCGACCGGCTCGAAAGCACGGCAGCGAGCATGGCCTCGAGCCTGTCCATTCCCTTCACGATCCTTGCGTATCATGCCGACGCCAAGGGCGACACCGCCGGTGTGGTGAAGAACCTCGAGCGCGCGCAGCAGATCGCACCCAATGAGGCGATCCAGTCGGCGCTCACGGCCTACCGGTCCCACCTCCTCCCAGCCGCTCCAACCCCTTAAATTCCAAGGTTATGGCAGCCCACAACCTGGTTGACCGGCTGGCGGCCGTCCGCGACACGATCGACCGCAGCCTCACCCGGGCGGGTCGTCGCCATGACGTCACGATTGTGGCGGTGACCAAGACCCATCCCGCCGATGCCGTGCGCGAGGCGCTCGCGGCCGGCCTGGGTGACGTGGGCGAGAACCGGGTGCAGGAAGCGCTGGAGAAGCAGGATGCCCTGCCCGGACTGCCGGTGCGGTGGCACCTCATCGGCACGATGCAGCGGAGCAAGGCCCGGCTCGCCACCGGGCGGTTCGCGCTGATCCACTCGGTGGACCGGGCCGACCTGGCCGGGGAGATCGCGCGGCGGGTGGCACCGGGCACGCGGCAGCGGGTGCTGCTGCAGGTGAACTGTTCAGCGGAACCGCAGAAGGGCGGGGTCGAGCCTGGCCTCCTGCCCAAGCTGATCGATGACGTGCTCGCGTTGCCGGCGCTCGACTTGTGCGGGCTCATGACGCTGGCGGCGTTCGATGCCGACGAGGCAGCATTGCGCCGCACCTTCGGCCTGTTGCGCCGATTGCGGGATGAGGGCGAGCAGCGCGGGGCCACGCTGCCGGAGCTGTCGATGGGCATGTCGGGGGACTATCCGATCGCGGTCGAGGAAGGCGCCACGCTGGTGCGACTCGGCACGATCCTGTTCGGAGAGCGCACATGATGGAACCGGGCTTCCAGCTGACCCCGAACGAGGTACGCGGACAACAGTTCGGCAACTCGTTCCGGGGCTTCGACCGGATGGAGGTGGAGGCGTTTCGCGACCGCGTCGCGGAAGAACTCGACCGCCTGCTGCGCGAACGAATCCAGATCGACGAACGCAGTCGGAACGCGCAGGAGCAGTTGCGGGCCTTTCGCGAGCGGGAACGCGCCATGAATGACGCGCTCATTGCCGCCCAGCAGCTGCGGGCCGACGCGAAGCAGGCAGCGGAACGCGAAGCCGAGGCGGTGATTCGCGAGGCGCGAGCGGAAGGCGAGCGGATCGTGGACCGGGCCAGGATGGACGAACGCCAGGTGCGGGAGCGGGCGGAAACGGCGGCGCGCCAATTCGCGGCGTACGTCGCCGCGTTTCGCGCGCTGCTCGGACGACAGATCGCGGAGCTCGACGTGCTCGAGGGTCACACCAAGACAATCATCCAGGTGCAGTCGGAGGCGCTGGCCGCCTCGGCTGCCGCGATCGCCGCGTCATGAGCGCTGCCGCAGTGACGCTGGGTGCGCAGATGGCCACGGCGGTGGCGGCGATCCGCCGCCGCAGTGCCTTCGTGCCCGACGTTAGCTTGATCCTCGGCACGGGGCTGGGCGCGCTGGGCAAGAGTATCACCGTCGAAGCGGAGATCCCCTACGCGGATATTCCCGGCTTCCCGCTCAGCACCGTCGAGTCGCATGCCGGCAAGCTGCTGCTCGGCACGCTGGCGGGACGTCGCATCGCGGCGCTGCAGGGGCGCTTCCATCGATACGAGGGTTATTCCCTGCAGCAGGTGACCTTCCCTGTGCGGGTGCTTCGCGCGCTGGGCGCGTCAACGCTCGTGGTGTCCGGCGCGGTGGGTGGGATGCACCCGCTCTGGAACCTCGGCGACCTGGCGCTGCTGTCTGACCACATCAACCTGATGGGCGACAGCCCGCTCATCGGGCCGAACGACGACACCCTCGGCCCCCGGTTTCCCGACATGTCGGCGCCCTACGACGCGGCGCTCCGCGCAACGGCGCACAAGGCGGCGCTCGAGCTGGGCCTGACGCTGCGGGAGGGGGTGTACGTCGCGGTGACCGGCCCCGCGCTGGAAACACGGGCCGAGTATCGCATGCTGCGCGCCATGGGCGCCGACGTGGTGGGCATGTCGACGGTGCCGGAAGTAATCGTCGCGGTGCACGGGGGCATGCGCGTGCTGGGCATCACGGTGGTGACCGACAAGTGCCTGCCTGATGCCCTCGAGCCCGCTGATGTCGCGACGATCATCGCGACCGCCGAGTCGGCGGA
>JANNSD010000184.1:0-18718 GCA_031402225.1 Gemmatimonadota bacterium
ATCACCCATCACCGGACAGCCGCTCTGCGAAGTCGCGCGCTCCACCCACGAGGACGTCGACAAGGCGCTCGATTCCGCCCACGCCGCGGCCCTCAGTTGGGGCACGTCGTCCCCCGCGTTCCGCGCCAATATCCTTAATCGCATCGCCGACCGGCTCGAGCAGAACCTCGAGGCCATCGCGCTCATCGAGACGATCGACAACGGCAAGCCCATCCGCGAGACCATCAACGCCGACCTCCCGCTCGCCATCGATCACTTCCGCTATTTCGCCGGCTGCATTCGCGCCCAGGAAGGCGGCATCTCGGAACTCGACAACGACACCGTCGCCTATCACTTCCACGAGCCGCTCGGCGTCGTCGCCCAGATCATCCCGTGGAACTTCCCGCTCCTGATGGCCACGTGGAAGCTGGCACCGGCCCTCGCCGCTGGAAATTGCGTCGTGCTCAAGCCCGCCGAGCAGACCCCGGTGTCCATCATGGCGTTCATGGAACTGATCGCCGACATCCTGCCGAGCGGCGTGATCAACGTGGTGCAGGGCTTCGGCGTCGAGGCCGGCAAGCCCCTCGCGTCGAGCAACCGCGTGGCCAAGGTCGCCTTCACCGGCGAAACCACCACCGGCCGCCTCATCATGCAGTATGCGTCCGAGAACCTGATCCCGGTGACGCTCGAACTCGGCGGCAAGTCGCCCAACATCTTCTTCGCCGATGTCATGCGCGAAGACGACGACTTCTTCGACAAGGCCCTCGAGGGATTCGCCATGTTTGCCCTGAACCAGGGCGAGGTCTGTACCTGTCCCTCCCGCGTGCTGGTGCAGGACTCGATCTACGATCGCTTCATGGAGCGAGCGGTGAAGCGCACGCAGGCCATCGTCGAGGGCAACCCGCTCGACCCCGCCACCATGATCGGTGCCCAGGCTTCCAACGACCAGCTCGAGAAGATCCTGAGCTACGTCGACATCGGGAAGAAGGAGGGGGCGAAGGTCCTCACCGGTGGCGCGCGCCGAGTGCACGCCGGCGAGCTCAAGGACGGCTACTACATGCAGCCGACCATCTTTGAGGGGCACAACAAGATGCGCGTGTTCCAGGAGGAGATCTTCGGCCCCGTCGTCTCCGTCACCCGCTTCAAGGACGCCGACGACGCCCTCGCCATCGCCAACGACACCCTCTACGGGCTTGGCGCCGGGCTCTGGAGCCGCGACGCCAACACCTGCTACCGCATGGGCCGGGCGATCAAGGCCGGGCGCGTCTGGACCAACTGCTATCACCTCTATCCCGCCCATGCGGCGTTCGGCGGCTACAAGCAGTCGGGCATCGGCCGCGAGAATCACCGCATGATGCTCGATCACTACCAGCAGACCAAGAACATGCTGGTGAGCTACAGCCCCAAGCGCCTCGGCTTCTTCTAGCCGATGGACATCGCGCGGGTGAACATCACCCCCGAGGCCACCACCGTGCTCCGCGACCAGGTCGCGGAGCACGGACCGCGGCTCTTTAACCAGTCGGGTGGCTGCTGCGATGGCAGTTCGCCCATGTGCTATCCCCAGCGCGAGTTCCGCGTCGGCCAGCGCGACGTGCACCTGGGCGACGTCGATGGCGTCCCGGTGTACATCGGCGGACAGCAGTTCGAGGTCTGGCGCCACACCCAGTTGCTCATCGATGTCGTCCCCGGCCGCGGCAGCGGCTTCTCCCTCGAGGCCCCGCTCGGCGTGCGCTTCCTCACCCGCTCACGCGTGTTCGATCAGGCCGAACAGGCCTGGCTCGATGCCTGCCCCCTGCGTCTCGGACCGCCCGATTGACTGTTGGCAACATATACCGTATTTTGAACACCTCACGTTCATTTTACGGCCATGATACTCGCGCGCCGCCAACAGTCGATGGTCCTGAACCGGCTTCGCCTCGAACCCGGCGTCGTCCTGCTCGGCCCCAGGCAGGTCGGCAAGACCACGCTCGCGCGCCGCATTGCGGCCGACGCAGCCGATGGGGCGACCTATCTGGACCTCGAGCGACCCGCCGATCGGCGGCGGCTGGATGACGCCGATGCCTTCCTGCGGGCGCAGCGCGGGAAGCTCGTCGTCATCGACGAGATCCACCGCGCCCCGGGACTGTTCGGAATCCTCCGCGGCGTCATCGACGAGCGCCGCGCCGCCGGCGAGGAGGCGGGGCACTTCCTGCTGCTCGGGTCGGCGGCGCTGGAGCTGATGCGGCAGGCCAGCGAGTCGCTCGCCGGACGGGTCGCCTGCGTGGAGCTGGCCCCCTTCGATGTCGGGGAACTGCCCGAGGCGGCGACGGCGGTGCGCGATCTGTGGGTGCGCGGCGGATTCCCGCGGAGCTTCCTCGCCTCAGACGACGCAGAGAGCCTGTCATGGCGAGCCGACTTCATCCGGAGCTACCTCGAACGCGACGTGCCGATGTTCGCGCCCCGGCTCCCGGCCGAGTCCGTGGCCCGGCTGTGGGGCATGCTGGCGCACGCGCAGGGTACCTTGCTCAACCAGTCACGGCTCGCCTCCAGCCTGGGGGTCTCGGCGCCGGCGGTCGGGCGCTACGTGGACCTGCTGGTGGACCTGCTGCTGCTGCGCCGGTTGCGGCCGTGGAGCGGCAACGTCGGGAAGCGACTGGTGCGATCACCCAAGACGTACGTGCGCGACAGCGGGCTGCTGCATGCCCTGCTCGATCTCGAGACCGAGCATGACGTGCTCGGTCACCCGGTGGCCGGGCCGAGCTGGGAGGGCTTCGCCATCGAGAGCCTCATCGCGGCGGCGGGCGAGCGGCGCACGCCGTTCTTTTATCGGACGGCGGACGGCGCCGAGATCGACCTCGTGTTCGAACGCGGCGGTAGCGTGGAACTGGCCATCGAGATCAAGCGCACCACGGCGCCGGACGTCTCGCGGGGCTTTCGCCTGGCGCGCGCCGACGTGAAGCCGCGCCAGGCGTACGTGGTCCATGGCGGAACGAAGGAGTGGCCCATGCCGGATGACGTGACGGCGATCTCGCTCAGCGGGCTCTGCCGGAAACTCTCGGAGGGCAGATGACCATTCCTTCCCGTCTCACCGGCGCACTCGGCGCCGATCGCTTCCTCCGCGAAATCGAGACCACCGCCAACCTCCGCCACCCTCACATTCTCCCCCTCTTCGACAGCGGCACGATCCCCGTTGACGTCTCCCGTCTCCCGTCTCCCGTCTCCCAGCTGTTGCCGGCGCTGGTGCGGCAGATGGAACGCGGGCAGAAGCGGTGACGCCGTTCGACGCCCACCTCGCGCGCGTGGGCGCCTGGGGCCTCGCGAGCGTGCTCGTCGGCGCGTTCGCGCTCGCGCGCCGGCGCGACCAGCCGTTCTGGCGCCACTTCGGCATCCAGTCCGCGGCGTGGGGGGCGGTGAACCTCGTGCTCGCGCTCGCGGGGCGGAGCGGTTCGCCGCCGTCGGCCGCATTTCTCTGGGTCAACGTCGGCCTCGACGTGGGCTACGTCGCCGTGGCGCTGACGCTCATCCTGACGGGCCGCAGGTTCGGCGCGCCGGGACTGCGCGGCGCCGGCTGGGCCGTCGTGCCGCAGGGCATTTTTCTCCTGCTCGCGGACCTGGTCTACCTCCAGCAGCGGAACTGGGCATGAGGATTCGAGCCACCACCCTCCCCACGCTCGTCACAGCATTCGCCCTCGGGGCATGTGCACCCGCGACACCAGCCGGCAAATCCCCCGAGGCGGCCCCCTTCGGCGGTCCGTCACCATGGCCCGCCATCCGCGCCGAGCGCATCCGCACGCTGCTGGCGCCCGCGATGCGCTCGGCGAACGTGGACGCGTGGGTCATCCTCGCGCGCGAGAACGCCAACGACCCGCTCGCGCTGCACGTGGGCGCCGAGAACGCGGGCGCCCCCGCCGCTTTCCTCTTCCTCCGCCAGGGCGACGCGGTGCGCTCGGTGGCCATCTCGGGCTTCGGCGAGGCCATCGCGCTCCGCGAGCTCGGCACCCACGACTCGGTGGTGGTCTACGAGCGCGAGCCCGGCGCCCTCGAGCGCGCCGTCGCCGAGCGGCTCCGCGCGGCCGACCCGGCACGCATCGCCATCAACAGCGGCGGCAGCGGCATCGCCGACGGGCTCTCGCACACGCAACGCGTCGCACTCGAGCGCGCGCTTGGCCCCGAGCTGGCGTCACGCCTCATGCCGTCGCAGCCGCTGGTGGAGGCGTGGCTCGCCGTGAAGCTGCCCGCCGAGGTGGACATCATGCGCCGCGCGGCGCGCCTCACGGCCGCGATGGAGCTGGAGGCGTACGCCACCGTCGAGCCCCGCGTCACCACCGACGCCGATATCGCCCGCTTCCTCAAGCGCCGCATGCGCGAGCTCGGCGTCGAGGACGGCTGGAGCCCGGCGCAGAACCCGAGCGTCAACTCGGGGCTCGACCGCGGCCACTCGCACGCCACCGAGCGCGTCATCCAGCCGGGCGACATCGTCCAGACCGACTTCGGCATCAAGGTGCACGGTGTGTGGGTCACCGACATCCAGCGCTTCGCCTACGTGCTCCGGCCCGGCGAGATGGCACCACCACCGGACGTCGCGCGCCGCTGGGAGGCCGCCATCCGCGCGGGCCGCGCGGCGTTCGAGGCCATGCGTCCCGGCGCCACCGGCGCACAGGTCGATTCCGCCCAGCGCCTCGTGATGAGCGAGACGGGCTCGGCGCCGGTGCCGTGGGGCACCGGCCACCCCGTGGGCTACTGGGCCCACGACGCCGGCCCCGGCCTCAACCGGCGCGAGACCCGCACGCTGGCCCCCGGCCACGTCTTCGCCTTCGACAGCTTCCACGCCTGGACCCTCGACGGCACCGCCCGCGCGTGGGGCGACGGCACCAAGACGCTCTCGTCGGAGGAGATGGCGGTCGTCACCCCCGGCGGCGCAGAGTATCTTGCGGAACCGCAACGCGAGCTCGTGCTGATCCGGAGTCGCTGACCCTCACCCCAAGGCCATCGCCATGTCGGATCCCATCGAGCGGGTCACCACCGCGCTCAGCGACCGCTACCGCCTCGAGCGCGAGCTCGGCCAGGGCGGCATGGCCACCGTGTACCTCGCCCACGACCTCAAGCACGACCGCAAGGTCGCCATCAAGGTGCTGCACCCGGAGCTCTCCGCCGTGATCGGCGGCGAGCGCTTCCTCGCCGAGATCAAGGTCACGGCCAACCTGCAGCACCCGCACATCCTGCCGCTCTTCGACTCGGGCTCCGCCGACGGCCTGCTGTTCTACGTCATGCCCTACGTGCAGGGCGAGTCGCTCCGCGCGAAGATGAGTCGCGAGAAGCAGCTCGGCGTCGAGGAAGCCGTGCGCCTCGCCTCCCAGGTGGCGAGCGCCCTCGACTACGCCCACCGCCAGGGCGTGGTGCACCGCGACATCAAGCCCGAGAACGTCCTGCTGCACGACGGCGTCGCCCTCGTCGCCGACTTCGGCATCGCGCTCGCCGCCACCAACGCCGGCGCCACCCGCATGACCGCCACCGGCCTCTCCCTCGGCACGCCCGCCTACATGAGCCCCGAGCAGGCCATGGGCGACCGCGAGGTGGACGCGCGCAGCGACGTGTATTCGCTCGGCACCATGCTGTACGAGATGCTCGTCGGCGATCCGCCCCACAGTGGCAGCACCGCACAGGCCATCGTCGCCAAGGTGCTCACCGAGAAGCCGGTACCGGTCACCGTGCACCGCGAGACGGTGCCCGTGAACGTGGCGGCCGCCATCCAGAAGGCGCTCCACAAGCTCCCCGCCGATCGCTTCGCCAGTGCCGCCGACTTTGCCAAGGCGCTCGCCACGCCGGGCTGGAGCTCGGGCGAGTCGCTCGCCACGACGGCGATGCCGTCGGTCGGCGCGCCATCGCGGCGCGGCCGGAATGCGTGGCCGGTCATCGCGCTCGGCAGCGCCCTTGCCGCGGGTGCGCTGGGCTGGTGGCTCAAGCCCGAGGCACCGCGGCCGGTGCGCCGATTCGAAGTGTTCGCGAGGGGCAGCTACGGGCCGATCGCTCTCTCCCCCGACGGCTCGACGCTCGTCGCCGTGGGCGCGGGCCCCGACTCGAGCGGAACCGACACCGACGTGTGGCTCCGCCGCCTCGACGAGCTCGAGGCCACGCGGATCGCTGGCGTCGCGGGCTTCAATGCCGTCTTCTCCCCCGATGGCAAGGCGCTGGCCATCGCCACCGTCGATGGCAAGCTGGCGCGCGCGACACTGGCTGGCACCGCGCCACGGACCCTGAGCGACTCCGTGTACTACGTCGGTTCATGGAGCGAGGATGGCTACATCTACTTCACGAACCTGCGCCTCGGCGTCAGTCGGATTCCGGCCGACGGCGGCACGCCGGAGACACTCACGGAGATCACCGGCGGCTCCGCCTACGAAGTGGTGCATGCCCTCCCGATCGCACTTCCCGCGGGCAAGGGGGTCCTGTTCACGTCGGTCGGGTCGCTGGGCACCTCGGCGCAGAGCGAGATCCGGGTCCTGGACCTCGGGACGCGCCAGGTGAAGCCCCTCGTCCAGGGCTTCATGCCCGCTTACATGCACGGCCGCCTCGTCTTCGCCACGTCCGGAGGCACCCTGGTGCAGGTGCCGTTCGACGAGGACCGGCTCGAGATCACCGGCACTCCCGAGGTGATCACGACGGGGCTCGCCACCTTCTTCGGCCTCGCGAACGTACATCTCTCGCGAACGGGCACCCTGCTCTACCAGCTGGGCCAGAGCTCGGGCGGGGAGGGCAGCCTGATCAGCGTGGTGAACCGCAGCGGAGTGGGTACGGCGCTGCCGCTCCCGCGGGCGCCCTTCAACAGCCTCCGACTCTCGCCCGACGGCACCCGGCTCGCGCTCGAGGTCACCTCCGGCGCCAACGACGGCGGCGACATCTACGTGCTCGCGATGGGGGACAGCGTGTCGGTGCGCCTCTCGCGGCACGGCATCAACACCTATCCCGTGTGGTCGCGGGACGGGGGTCGCGTCGCCTACAGCCGGCTGCTCGACGGGGAGCGCGACCTCGCGTGGCAGCCGGCGGACGGCTCCGGCCGTGCCGAGACGCTCCTCCGACGCCCGGGCGACCAGTTCGAGCTGGAGTTCGCGCAGGACGGCCATCTCATCGTGCGGGAAGGCAACGCCACGGGCGGGGTCGCGGCACTCGACATCGTCTCCGTCGCGCCGGGCGACGATTCGGCGCGGCCGTTCGCCGCCGATCCGAAGGCGGCCGAGCGCGCGCACCGGCTGTCGCCGGACGGACGCTGGCTCGCCTACGTCTCCGACGAGAATGGCCGGGAGGAGGTGTTCGTGCGCCCGTACCCCGATGCCGGCACGGGCGCGCAGTGGCAGGTGTCGGACAACGGCGGCACCGAGCCCATCTGGGCGCACAGCGGGCGCGAGCTGTTCTACAAGTCGCAGAACGCCCTCTTCAGCGCCGAGGTCCGCACGACTCCGGGGTTCGCCTTGGGCGCGCGGCGACGGCTCTTCTCGGTCGCCGGTTACATCAGCAACCTCTTCCACGCCCGCTACGACGTGCTGCCGGGCGACACGTCGTTCGTGATGGTCGGCGCGGGCGCGGGCGAGCAGGGGGTCCGCACGGTGGTGGTGGAAAACTGGCTCGAGGAGCTGCGGCGCAAGCGCAGCCCGTGACGCGAAGGGGAAGGCGCACGCCCGCGCGGCCGTTCCTCGTCCCCGACCTGCTCATCGGCGAGCCGCCGGTCGGGACGCCGGAGGACATCCACACGGTGGTGGTGGAGAACTACTTCGAGGAACTGAAGCGGAGCGCGCGATGAACGGGAAGGTCTGCACTTCCGATCCTTCCTGCGCGTTTGCGATGACGTCATGGCTGCAGTTTCGGGCAACATTGGGCGATGCCCACTTGCCCACCCTCCCCCGCCGAGCGTACGCTATGGCTATGCCTGACGTGGCCCGCTGGACCCGCGCTGAAGTACTGGCGCTTCCCGACGACGGAATGCGGCACGAGCTCATTGACGGTGAGCTGATCGTGACGCCGACCCCACGGGTGCGGCATCAGGATGGCGTCATGGTGTTGTATGACTTGCTTGCCGCCTATCTCCGCGAGCACCCCGTCGGCCGCTGCTACAACCTGCCTGCCGATCTTGAGGTGCTTCCCGATCAGCTCACCCAGCCCGATCTGTTCGTGCTGCCGCCCGGCGCCCGCTTCGACCGCTGGGACGATGCCCCCACGCCAATGCTGGTCATTGAAGTCGCATCCCCCTCTACCGCCCGATACGACCGCGGTACGAAGCGCCGGTTCTACCAACGCGCCGGCGTGGCCGAGTACTGGATCGTCGACCTCGACGCCCGCCTGGTAGAACGCTGGCGCCCCCGTGAGGCCCGGCCCGAGGTGCTCGACCACGAGCTCACCTGGCAGGCACGCCCGGACATGCCACCGTGTCGCATCGACCTGGGCCGTTTCTTCGCGCAGGTCATGGACGCCACATAGGAAGCCACCGGCCCGCGCAGTCCCCTAGCCGCCCGCTGCCCTCGCGTGCAAGTTTCGCCGCGTGAACCCCACCCAGGACCGTCTCTCCGCCGCCCTCTCCGACCGTTACCGCCTCGAGCGCGAGCTCGGTGCCGGCGGCATGGCCACCGTCTACCTCGCCCACGACCTCAAGCACGACCGCCAGGTCGCCATCAAGGTCCTCCGCCCCGAGCTCGCCGCCGTCATCGGCGCCGAGCGGTTCCTGAGCGAGGTCAGGACCACCGCCAACCTGCAGCACCCGCACATCCTGCCGCTGTTCGACTCCGGAGCGGTATCGAGTCATCCTGAGCGAAGCGAAGGATCGTCTTTTCTCTACTACGTCATGCCGCTCATCGAGGGCGAAACGCTCCGCGACCGGATCACCCGCGAAAAGCAGCTCCCCGTCGCCGACGCCGTGCGCATCGCGCGCGAAGTCGCTGCCGCGCTCGACTACGCCCACCGCAAGGGCATCGTCCACCGCGACATCAAGCCCGAGAACCTCCTGCTCCACGACGGCTCCGCCCTCGTCGCCGATTTCGGCATCGCCCTCGCCGCCAGCAAGGCCGGCGAGACCCGCATGACCCAGACCGGCATGTCCCTCGGCACGCCGCACTACATGAGCCCCGAGCAGGCCATGGGCGAGCGCGAGATCACCGCGCGCTCCGACGTCTACGCCCTGGGCTGCGTGCTCTACGAGATGCTCACCGGCGAGCCGCCCTTCACCGGCAGCACGGCGCAGGCCATCGTGGCGCGCGTCGTCACCGAGTCGCCGCGCCCCATGCTGCCCCAGCGGCACACCATCCCGCCGCACGTCGAGGCCGCAGTGCTCACCGCCCTCGAGAAGCTCCCCGCCGATCGCTTCGCCACCGCCGCGGAGTTCGCGGAGGCGCTCGAGAACAAGGGTGGCACCTACGCCGCCACGGTGCAGTTGGCCTCACGTCCTCACGTCCTCACGTCCTCACGTCCCGGGCGCGCCCTCGCCTTGGTCGCTGCTTCCGCACTGCTCGCCGCCACCGCGACGTGGACCGTGTTGCAGAACAGAAGCACGGGCGCGCCCGTCTCCCGCTACGGCCTCGCCTTCGCGGAGGGGCAGGCGCCGGTCGGACGCATCGCGATCACCCCGGACGGCTCGCGGCTGGTGTACGTGGGCCCCGGCGACAGCGGCCAGCAGCGACAGCTCTGGGTGAAGCGCAGGGACGAGTATGCGGCCACCCCGCTTCCCGGCACGACGAACCCCGGCAACCAGTTCATCTCGCCGGACGGCGAGTGGATCGCCTTCGCGCAGAACTTCCAGCTGAAGAAGGTGCCCATCACCGGGGGCGCGGTCACCACCCTTGCGGACTCCGCGGTATCCGGAGCCGGCGTTGCCTGGCTCGACGATGGCACGATCGTCTATGTCCAGCGCGGCACCTTCAAGCTCATGCGCGTGTCCGAGGCCGGCGGCCCGTCCACCCTGCTTCGCGCGCCGGAAGCCCGGGGACAGTTCCTGGCGTTTCCCACCGCGCTGCCGCGCGGCCGCGGCGTGCTCTTCACGTCGTGCGCGACAGACTGCCTTACGGGCGATCTCTGGGTGCTCGACCTCGAATCCGGCGACGCCAGGGCGCTGGTCCCGGGCGAGCGCCAGGGCGGGTACCTGAGCTCGGGGCACGTGGCGTACGTCGCGAGGGATGGGCAGGTCTTCGCGGCACCCTTCGACCTGAAGGCGCTGAAGTTCCGCAGCACGCCCGTGCCGGTCCTCGGCGGCGTCGCGATGGGTCCGAACGGCATCGCCCGGAACCTCGCGGTGTCGTCGACCGGCACGCTGGTGCTGGAGGTCGGCGGCCCGACCGCCGCCGGGTCAGGATTGCAGCATACCCTGGTGTGGGTGGACCGGACGGGCGTGCAGCGTCCGGTCGACTCGACGTGGACCTTCCGCCTCTCGCGAGCGGGTGGCAACGTCGGCTGGGCGCTCTCACCGGACGGGACACGGCTCGCCGTGGGGCTCAACACTGACGCGGGCGACGACATCTGGATCAAGGAGCTGCCGGCTGGTCCACTCTCGCGCGTGACGTTCGACTCCGCCAACGAGGCGCGCCCTCGGTGGACGCGGGACGGGCGCTCCGTGACCTACATCAGTCAAGGAGGCGAGCTGCGTCAACGCCGCGCCGACGGCACCGGAGACACCGAGAACCCTCTCGCACCTGCCGGCAGGGTCAAGGACCCGATCCGTGAAGCTCGCTGGTCGCCGGACGGCCGTTGGCTGGTCGTCCGCACGGGAGGGGCGGCGGCCAGCCAGGCCGGCGGGCGGGATATCCTGGGACTCCGGCCTGGCATCGACAGCGCGCCCGTGCCGCTCGTGGCGCAACGCGACGTCGACGAATCGGCGCCCGCGCTGTCGCCCGATGGACGGTGGCTGGCCTATGAATCGGACGAGACCGGGCGATCCGAGGTCTACGTGCGCCCCTTCCCCGCCACCGACAGCGGCAAGTGGCAGGTCTCCACCAACGGCGGCCAGGCCCCGCTCTGGGCCCACAGCGGCCGCGAGCTCTTCTACGTGGACGCCGAGCGCAACATGGTGGTCGCCCCTGTGCAGGGCGGCGCCGCGCCCCAGTTCGGCGCCCGCCGGACCATGTTCAATCTCGGCGAGGACCTCTACCTCGTCAGCGGTGAGTACTACACCCCGTTCGACCTGTCGCGGGATGACCAGCGCTTCCTCATGGCGCGCGCGCTGCGCCGCGCCGAGAGCACGCGTTCGTTCCTGCTGGTCGAGAACTGGTTCGAGGAACTGAAGGCCAAGGTGAAGCCGTGACCGATACGCTCACTCGTCTCGGTGCCGCTCTCGTCGACCGCTACCGCCTCGAGCGCGAGCTCGGTGCCGGCGGCATGGCCACCGTCTACCTCGCCCACGACCTCAAGCACGACCGCCAGGTCGCCATCAAGGTCCTCCGCCCCGAACTCGCCGCCGTCATCGGCGCCGAGCGGTTCCTGACCGAGATCAAGACCACCGCGAACCTGCAGCACCCCCACATCCTCGGCCTCATCGACTCCGGCACTACTTGTCATCCTGAGCGTAGCGACGGATCGGGTGGCCTCGGCCCCGATCTCCTCTACTACGTCATGCCCTACATCGACGGTGAGTCCCTCCGCGACCGCCTCACCCGCGAAAAGCAACTCCCCGTCCCCGACGCCGTCCGCCTCGCCAAGGAAGTCGCCGCTGCGCTCGATTACGCCCACAAGCGCGGCATCGTCCACCGCGACATCAAGCCGGAGAACATCCTGCTGCACGACGGCTCCGCCCTCGTGGCCGACTTCGGCATCGCCCTCGCCGCCAGCAAGGCCGGCGACCGCATGACCCAGACCGGCATGTCCCTCGGCACGCCCAGCTACATGTCGCCCGAACAGGCGATGGGCGACCGCGACATCGGCCCGCGCAGCGACGTGTACGCCCTCGGCGCCATGACCTACGAGATGCTGGTGGGCGAGCCGCCGTTCGCCGGCCCCACGGCACAGGCCATCGTCGCCAAGGTGCTCACCGAGGAGCCGGTCTCCCTCATCGTGCGCCGGCGCACCGTGCCGCCCGCGGTGGAGCACGCGGTGCTCACCGCGCTCCAGAAGCTTCCCGCCGATCGCTTCGGCTCCGCGAAGGAGTTCGCCGAGGCTCTCGACGGCAAAGGCGGTACCTACGCCGCGACGGTCGCCATTCGTCATCCTGAGCGCAGCGAAGGATCGACCCGCTCTTCGCGCCTTACGCGCCCTACGCGCCTCGGACTGATCGCCGCATCGGCACTCATCGCGACCGCCGCGGGCGCCGCCGGCTGGTTTTCGCGCGGCAGCACGCGCGCTGGCGCGCCCGACGTCATCCGCGCCACCCTCGACTTCGGCGACAGCACCACCGTCCGGGCGATCGCCAACCTGCGGCTCGCGATATCGCCGTCTGGCCAGCGGGTCGTCTTCGTCGGCGCCAACGGCGGGGATGCCTCGCTCTGGGTGCGCGACCTGAACCAGACGGTCGCACGCGCACTTCCCGACACCAAGGGCGCCTTCGCCCCGTTCTTCTCGCCTGACGGTCAATCCATCGGATTCTTCACTATCCAGAGTGCCCGGGCCGTCATGAAAATCACCTCCGTCGCGGAAGGAGTGACCCGGACGGTGCTGCAGGATTCCATCGCGCCGTTCGGCGGTGGGAGCTGGGGCGATGATGGCCAGATCTACTTCACCCACGCGAGCCGGGGCCTGGCCCGGGTGGCCGCATCAGGTGGTGCCGTGACCCACGTGTCACGCCCTGACTCCGCCGCTGGTATCCAGGAGCACGACTATCCCGACGTCCTGCCGGGCAGTCGCCTGGCCGTGGTGATGCTGTGGAAGGGCTCGATCTCCTCCAATCACATCGGCGTGGTCGACTTGGTCTCGGGCGCCACGACCGACCTGACCGAGGGGTCCCTGGCCCGATACGCCGCTCCCGGGTTCCTGGCGATCGGCACCGCCGACGGCCGGGTGCTGGCAGCACGCTTCGACCCCCGCCGTGGGCGACTGCTGGGAACGCCGACGGCGATGCTGCAGGAGGTGCAGCAGGAGTCCGGCAACGGCACCGTCCAGTTTGCCGTCTCGGCGACTGGCACCATCGTCTACCAGCAAAAGGCAGGCAGTCTCGATGGACTCGCATGGGTGGCGCGCGACGGCGCGCGAACGTCAGTGGACTCGGCCCTGACCGGACGATTCGAGAGCGTGGCGCTCTCGCCCGACGGCACCCAGATCGCCGTGTCCAGGAACGAGTCGGGGTCAACCCAGATCTGGATCAAGCAGCTCACCACCGGCGCATTCAGCCGCCTCCCCTTCGACGCCGGCGATGCCAATCGCCCCGCCTGGGCACCCGACGGTCGCAGGGTGGCCTTCCTCGGGACCCGCGGCGCCCGGCGCACCGCGTGGATACGTCGGGCCGACGGCAGTGACACTGCACAGGCCGCCGTGACTGGCAACATAAAGGCAGATGAAATCTGGTTCGATCCGCTCGGTCGGTACACGCTCATCCGCACCGAGGGAACCGGCGCAGGCACCCGGCAACTGTGGGTCTTCGGGACCGGCAAGGACTCAGTCGGCAGGACGCTCATCCAGTCGCGGTTCGATCACTACGGCATGGCCCTCTCTCCCGACGGGCAGTGGCTCGCCTACGTGTCGGAAGAGTCCGGAACCCCGGAGGTGTACGTGCGGCCATTCCCCAACGCCGACTCGGCGCGTATCGCGATCTCGGTGGCCGGTGGCTCCGAGCCGCTCTGGCGACGCGACGGCGCCGAGCTCTTCTTCCGGAACGCGCGCGGCGCCATGTTCGGCGTTGCCGTCACCACCGGTGCCCGCTTCACCCATGGCACGCCCCAACTCCTGTTCTCGGTCCCCGGCCTGGCCCAGCTCTGGTACTTCCGCGCCTTTGATGTGCACCCCGACAACAAGCGCTTCCTCATGGTGATATCCGGCGGCATCGACGAGAAGGCGCTGCAGGCGATCTTCAACTGGCGGGTCGAGCTGGATCGCCTCGGGAAGGCCACGGAGTGACCACCGCCTTGCCCCGCTTCACCTGGCATCTTGCCTTCATGCCCCCGTCATACGACCCCGCATCGGCGCCCCATGGGCGTCCGGTGCGAATCCGGCACCTGAACGATCCACCGGAGGACGACCTGTCCGACATGCTCGGATTGGTGGAGCGCATCGAACTCGTATGGGCGCTGTCACGGTGGAGCGAGCATCCGTCATCCTGAGCGAAGCGAAGGATCGTCTTGTCTAACGCAGAAGCCCGCCTCGCCCTCAATAATGTCTTCGATCGCCTGGTCTACGACCGCGGCCCGACTTGAAGTCGCACACCCTTGCCTGTCGTTGCCCCGCGAGCCACTACATTTCATCCATGCCCTCCGTGCTCGACCTCGAGTTGACGCGACTCCGCGCCATGAGTGCCACCGAAAAGGTGGCGAGCATGCACGCGCTGTGGCGCCAGGCGTGGTCCCTCTCCGCGGCCGGAGTCCGGGCGCGCCACCCGGACTGGTCTCCCGAGCAGGTCGAGGCCGAGGTTCGGCAGATCTTCCGCCGTGAGCCGCAATGACTGAAGCGAGTCTCATCTCGCTCTTTGTCCGGCCACTCAACCGCCTTCGCATCCCCTACATGGTTACCGGCGGTGTGGCATCGGTGATCTATGGAGATCCGCGGTTCACCCGCGACATCGACCTTGTCATCCAACTGCGGCCGCAGGACGCCGACCGGTTCGCCAGTGCCTGGGCCCCGGAGGACTATTACGTTCCTCCGATAGAGGTGATCCGGGAAGAGAGCCGGCGCCCGGCCCACGGACACTTCAACGTCAGCCATCATCACACCGCCATGCGCGCGGATATCTACCTGCCGGGGACGGACCCGCTGAGCGCCTGGGCGTTCGAGCACACCGTCCTCCGGCGGGTGGACGACGACGAGGTGGTGATGGCTCCGATCGAAGCCGTGATCCTCAGCAAGCTTCAGTACTACCAGATCGGGAAGTCGGACCGCCACCTGCGTGACATCCATCAAATGCTCCGCATCAGCGGCGACCTCGCGGATCGGGCGGAACTCGCGCGCTGGGCCGCGCGCCTCGGTGTCGAGAGCGAGTGGACGAGGGCGCAGGAGTTTCAGGAGAGAACGTGACGGAAGCGTCATGTACGAACGCGATCGGCGCGCCGTATCCCACGGCCTGCTGGAAGGACCCGGCGTTCGGTCCCGGCGCGCGTGCCATTACGTTTCGATTCGTGGCTTCAGTCACCGTCGCTGAGAAATCCGCTGCACACCGCCTGGTCCGCCGACGCCGCGCGGAGATCTTTGCGGTGCCCGGCGCATCGGAGGAACTGCGTGTCACGACCGCCGAGGACATTCTGCTCGCGAAACTGCGGTGGTACAGACTGGGGGACGAACAATCGGTGACGCAGCCGCACGATATCCGGCAGATCATCGCCTTGAACCACTCCGAGCTCGACTGGCCCTACATCGAACGGTGGGCCGGCAGACTCGGCGTGAGCGACCTGCTCAGCCGATTCCGGGCATGACGGCAGCCGACCGCCTCACCGCTGCCCTCAGTGACCGCTACCGCCTCGAGCGCGAACTCGGCCAGGGCGGCATGGCCACCGTCTACCTCGCCCACGACCTGAAGCACGATCGCAAGGTCGCCATCAAGGTGCTGCACCCGGAACTCAGCGCCGTCATCGGCGGCGAACGCTTCCTCGCCGAGATCAGGGTCACCGCCAACCTGCAGCACCCCCACATCCTGCCGCTGTTCGACTCCGGCGCGGCCGACGGCCTGCTGTTCTACGTCATGCCGCTGGTCGAGGGCGAGTCGCTGCGCGCGAAGATGAGCCGCGAGAAGCAACTCGGCGTGGACGAGGCGGTCCGCCTCGCGAGCCAGGTCGCGAGCGCCCTCGACTACGCCCACCGCCACGGCGTGGTGCACCGCGACATCAAGCCGGAGAACGTGCTGCTACACGACGGCGTCGCCCTCGTCGCCGACTTCGGCATCGCGCTCGCCGCGAGCCACGCCGGCGCCAGCCGCATGACCGCCACCGGCATGTCCCTCGGCACCCGCGCCTACATGAGCCCCGAGCAGGCCATGGGCGATCGCGAGGTCGACGCCCGCAGCGACATCTACTCGCTCGGCACCATGCTGTACGAGATGCTGGTGGGCGACCCGCCGTATCTCGGCAGCACCGCGCAGGCCATCGTCGCCAAGGTGCTCACCGAGAAGCCGGTGCCGGTCACGGTGCATCGCGACACAGTGCCGAGCAACGTCGCGTCCGCCGTCCAGAAGGCGCTCAACAAGCTCCCCGCCGATCGCTTCGCCAGCGCCGCCGACTTCGCCAAGGCGCTCGCCACCCCCGGCTGGACCTCCGGCGACCTGCTGGCTACGCGGCCGATGACTTCAGTGATGGCGGCCGCTCCCGTCGCAGGTGCGGCCCGCTGGCGCCGCGTAGCGCTGGGCCTCGGCGCGCTCACCCTCGCCTCCCTCGCGCTCGCGCTCTGGGCATGGCGCCGTCCGGCGCCGCCCCGGCCCGTCACCCGCTACAGCATGGGGCTCAAGCTCGGCCAGGCAATGCGCCAGGGCATCGCGGGCATGAACCTCGCCATCTCACCCGACGGCCGGCGCATGGTGTACGTGGGCGAGGGAGAGGGCGGCGACCAGCTCTTCCTGCGCGAGCGCGACCGGCTCGAGGCCACGGCGCTCCCCGGCACCACGGCCGCCTCCAACCCCGTCTTCTCGCCCGACGGGGAGCGGATCGCCTTCCACACCGGCATCAACGTCGAGCTCAAGGTGATGCCCGTCACCGGCGGCCCGCCCACCACCCTCGCGACGCCCGGCACCGGCGCGGGCGGCGGCCCGGCATGGGGCGCCGACGGCTGGATCTACTACGACGCGCTCCCCGGCTACCAGCGCATCCGCCCCGAGGGCGGCACGCCCGAGCTGGTGGTGCCGCTCGACAGCGCCGGCGGCGAACTGGGCCTGGCGTGGCCCGACGTGCTGCCGAACGGCAAGGGAATCCTGCTGCGTTCCCGCCGCAGCCTCGCGCCCGCGGAGTTCGACCTGATCGCCTACGAGTTCGCCACCCGCACCCGCCACGTGCTCACCAAGGGCCTCGTCGCGCGCTACGTGGAGCCGGGCTACCTCGTCTTCGTGCGCGCCGACGGCGCGGTGTTCGCGGCGCCGTTCGACCAGGACCGCTTCGCGCTCACCGGCCCCGCCGTCCCAGCGCTCGACGGCATCATGACCAAGCCGTTCGGCGCGGTGGACTTCGCCATTTCGCGCGCAGGCGCCCTTGCCTACGTCCCGGGGCTCGCCACCAGCACTGCCGGCGTGGTGGAACTGGTCACGGCGACGCGCGACGGGGCCTTCCTTCCGCTCGATCCGCCCGTCTCGTTCAACCCCGCCAACAACCGCGCGATGAGCCTGTCGCCCGATGGCCGCCGGCTGGTGTTCGAGATCCTTGGCTCCGGGGGCGCCGACCTCTGGGTGAAGCAGCTTCCCTCGGGGCCACTTTCACGCCTCACCTTCAGTGCCAACGGAGCGTTCCGCCCGCGCTGGATGCCGGACGGGGTGAACGTGCTGTACATCGCCTCGACCGAGCAGGGGGGGCAGCACTCCGTCTGGCGGCAGCGAGCCGACGGCAGTTCCGCGCCCGAGGAGGTCTGGCGCGTGCCGGGGCGCCGTATCGCCGAGGCCTCCATCTCGAACGACGGCGTCTGGCTCGTCTACCGGGTCGCCACGAGTGGCGCCGACTCCGACACCTACGCCGTCCGGCTCGGCCGCGACACGGTACCCGTGCCGGTGTTCACCGGACCCTTCAACGAAACCGGCAGCACGCTCTCGCCCGACGGACGCTGGCTCGCCTACGCCTCCACGGAATCGGGCCGGGCGGAGGTGTACGTGCGTCCATTCCCCAACGTCGCCGACGGGCGCTGGCAGGTCTCCACGGCCGGCGGCACCGCCGCCCGCTGGGCGCACAGCGGCCGGGAGCTGTTCTACGAGGCCGCCAACGGCGACCTGATGGTCGTGCCCGTCACGCCGGGACCGACCTTCGATCCGGGTGCCGCCCGGCGCCTCCTGCCGGCCGGGTCGGGCTTCGTCGGCTCCAACACGGTCCCGTACTACGACCTCACGCCCGACGACCAGCGCCTCATCATGGTGCGCCAGACGTCCCTGGCGCAGACC
Source organism: Gemmatimonadota bacterium (assembly GCA_031402225.1). Classification (GTDB taxonomy): domain Bacteria; phylum Gemmatimonadota; class Gemmatimonadetes; order Gemmatimonadales; family GWC2-71-9; genus JAGGAG01. Next base: position 18,128 of record JANNSD010000184.1, read on the forward strand.
CCGGGCGGGGGCCAGCTGGTGGTGGTGGACAACTGGATCGACGAGCTGAAGTCGAAGATGAAGGCCCGCTGACATGCTCGATCGCCTCGCCGCCGTCATCGGCGCCGATTGATTCCTCACCGAGATCAAGACCACCGCCAACCTCCAGCACCCGCACATCCTGCCGCTGTTCGACTCGGGCGCGGTATCGAGTCATCCTGAGCGAAGCGAAGGATCGTCTTTCCTCTTCTACGTCATGCCCTATGTCGAGGGCGAGACCGTCCGCGACCGCATCACCCGCGAAAAGCAGCTTCCCATCGCCGACGCCCTGCGCATTACCACCGAAGTCGCCGCGGCACTCGACTACGCCCATCGACGCGGCGTGATCCATCGCGACATCAAGCCGGAGAACATCCTGCTGCACGATGGCAGTGCGCTGGTCGCCGACTTCGGTATCGCCCTCGCCGTGAGCGAAGCACCTGTCATCCTGTGCGAAGCACCTGTCATCCTGAGCGAAGCACCTGTCATCCTGAGCGAAGCACCTGTCATCCTGAGCGAAGCACCTGTCATCCTGAGCGAAGCACCTGTCATCCTGAGCGAAGCACCTGTCAT
>JANNSD010000185.1:0-23293 GCA_031402225.1 Gemmatimonadota bacterium
AACACCTCGCCGTGCTGGAACGGCGACATGGTGCCGGGATCGACGTTGATGTAGGGATCGAATTTCTGCATCGTCACGCTGAGCCCGCGCTCCACCAGCAGCCGCCCGAGCGAGGCGGCGGCGATACCCTTGCCGAGCGACGACACGACGCCGCCGGTGACGAAGATGAACTTGGTATTCTTGGGAACGGTGGTGGTCATGCGGCTCCTCGTGCGGTGGCGGTCCAGTGCGCGTCGGCGCGCTCCAGGTCTTCCGGCGTGTCCACGCCCGGCAGGGCGGTCTCGTCGAGCAGCGTCACCCCGATGCTGAGCCCGTCCTCGAGCGCCCGCAGCTGCTCCAGCCGCTCCGCGAGTTCGAGGGGGGTCGGCGCAAGCGACGCCCACCGGAGCAGTGCGCCCCGGCTGCAGGCATAGACGCCAATGTGCTGGTGATAGCGACGGTGGCCGAGCGGGCCACCGTCGCGAAAGAACGGAATGGCGGACCGCGAGAAGTAGAGCGCGCGGCCCGCGCCGGTGCAGACGACCTTCACCAGCGTCGGGCTCTCGGCCGCTTCGTCCATGACCGTGCCGGCCGCCGTGCCGATGTCGAACCCGGCCCGAACCTGGCCGACCGCCCCCGCCAGGGCCGCCGGGCTCAGGAACGGCTCATCGCCCTGGATGTTCACCACGATGTCGAACCCGGCGTACTCCGCCCGCCGCGCCACTTCGGCCACGCGATCGGTGCCGCTCTCATGGTCTGGGGAGGTGAGGACGGCGCTGATCCCGGCTGCCCGGGCCACCGCCGCGATCTCGTCGGAATCGGTGGCGACGACCATGGCGTCGGTGACGCCGGCTTCAAGTGCGCGCTGGGCAACGCGGACAACGAGGGGCACCCCTCCGATCAACTGCAGGGGCTTGCGGGGCAGACGGGTCGACCCGAGTCTGGCGGGAATAACTCCGAGAACGGGCATCGACGCATCATAAATAGATTCGGGTCCGTAGTCAAAAGTCGTGCCGGACCTCTGACACGACTATTGACAAAGCCTATCCTGCTGAATTGCCGAAGGTTAGGCGGGCGCGCCGACAGGGAGAGGCACCGCGTAGCCCGCCAAGCGGAGGAAGCTGCCGAGGAGCGTCCGGCCGTGGTGCGTGCCGACCGATTCCGGGTGGAACTGGACCCCGTGCACCGGGCGACTGCGGTGACGCACGGCCATGATCTCCTGGCCCGTGGGACGATCCGAGGACCAGGCACAGACCTCCAGTTCGGGGGTCACCGTGGCGGGCGCGATCACCAGGGAGTGGTAGCGCATGACCGTAAGCGGCGAGGGTACCCCCGCAAACAGCTGGGCGCCGTCGTGCACCACGTCTGTGGTCTTGCCGTGCATCAGGCGGTCGGCCCGTACCACCGTGGCCCCGAACGCTTCACCGATCGCCTGGTGTCCAAGGCAGACCCCCAGCAGGGGGACCCCAGCGGCAGCTGCGGCCCGGACGAGCGGCACCGAGATGCCCGCCTCGGCCGGCGTGCACGGCCCAGGCGAGATGATGATCGCGCGCGGCGCCAGGCCAATCGCCTCGTCCACGCTGAGAGCATCGTTCCGGTATACCACCGGCGACACCCCCAACTCACCGACGTACTGGACGATGTTGTAGGTGAAGCTGTCGTAATTGTCGAGGATCAGCAGCACGGCGACGTCAGTTGACCTTGACCCGCACCCTGGCCTTGGGCGGTACCGGCGGATGCGGCGGAGCCGGGGCATGCACGCTGGCGCGCACGGAGTCAGCCCGGGTCTCCGCAACCGCGCGGAGGGAATCGGCACGCTCGTCCGCTGCCGAACTGATCGACTCCGCCGCCTGCTGGACCGAATCGGCCATCTTCTCGTAGACGGCGCTGATCGAGTCCGCCTGCGCGTTGATGTTCCCGTTCATTTCCATGTCGAAATCGCGCAGCGCATCCGCACCGGAGAGCAGGACAAAGGTGTTCCCTCGCTGGGTCTCGATGCGACCGAGCGGGGCAAGGCTTTTTCCTGCCGTATCCGTCGCGCTGGCGCAGTAGAAAGTGGCATTCGGGTTGATGTGCTTCACCTGAAAGTTCATCCCGTTGTCGCCCGCCACCAGGATGCACTCGCCGAGCCGCTCGTCGGCGACGGAGTCGGCCAGATTGACCCGGAAGTTGAGCGCCTCGACCTGCTTGGGACTGCTGCGCATGATCTGGAGGCGGCTCAGGGTACCCAGTTCGCGCCCGTCCAACTTGAACGGAATGAAGGCGAGCGGAATGGTGATCGGCTCGCTGCTGGCGACTACCGCTGCCACGCGCCGCTGCCCGCTGCGCGCGGCATAGAAGACGGCGGTGCCCACGACAAAGATCCCGAGGGCGCCCAGCACGATTCGCATCCAGTATCGGTTCATGTCCCACCTGTCTCGGTCTAGATGTTGCAATCAGAGACGTTGAAGCCGCACATAAGGTTTCAGGGGCGACTGCATTGTAAGATAGGGCCTTACGAGCCGAGGAGTCATCGGTGCTGCAGGTAACCGGGCTGGCGAAATCGTTCGGGACCCAAGTGGCCGTCGCCGGCCTCAGTTTCCGCGTGGCCCCGGGCGAAGTGGTCGGGTTGGTGGGTGCCAACGGCGCCGGCAAGACCACCACCCTGCTCATGCTGGCTGGCGCCCTCCGGCCTGATGCGGGCCACGTCAGGATTGCCGGTCATGACCTCGCCACCCAGCCCATAGAGGCCAAGCGGCGCTTCGGCTTCGTGCCCGACGAGCCCGAACTCTTCGAGTATCTCACGGTCGAGGAGCATCTGCGGTTCATGGCGCGGCTGTATGGTGTCGCCGAAATCGACCATCGACTCCCCACCCTCCTGGCGGAACTCGAGCTGGCCGACCGGCGCCGATCGCTCCCCGGTGAGTTGTCCCGCGGCATGCGGCAGAAGCTGGCGCTCGGCTGTGCGTTCATCCATGACCCGCAGGTGCTCCTGCTCGATGAGCCGCTTACCGGGCTCGACCCCGTTGGCATCCGCCGGATGAAGGACGCCATCCGGCGCAAGGCGTCAGGCGGCACCGCCGTCCTCCTCAGCTCGCACCAGCTCGACGTGGTGCGCGAGCTCTGTACCCGGGTCATCGTGCTCGGTCACGGCAAGGTGCTCGCGGAGGGATCGCCAGCGGACCTTGCGTCCCGCGGCGCGGAACTCGGTTCTGGAACCCTCGAGGATGCGGTATTGAATCTCCTCGCCGAATGACGTCGGCCATCGCCTACCTCCTCGCCCGGTCGGCATGGAACCGGGTACGACGGGTCGCGCGAGACTTCCGGCGGCCAGGTCCTCGCATCGCTGCGGCGGCCGCTCTCGCCTATTTCATCCTGCTCGCCTGGTTGAGCCCGGACACCCGCGGAGCTTCACGAGACCACCAGGCAGCCGCGACGGTCGGAGCGCTGGGCATGCTCGTGCTGGTGGCCTCGGCATGGTTGCTTGGCACCGGCGGCAGGCTGGTCGAGTTGAGCAGCGCCGAGCGCGCGCTGCTGCTCCCGGCCCCGATCAGCCCCGGTCGGGTGATGGACGTGAAGCTCCTCCGCCTTCAGGCGACGACGCTGGGCAATGCGTTGCTGTGGACGGCGCTCACGAATGGCGGGCAGGACTGGGCCACCCTTGCCCGGCGCGCGATCGCGTTCTGGGTGGTGCTCACCGTACTGCAGCTCCATCGCATCGCCGCCGCGCGCATGCGGTCGGCCGTCGCCGTCCATCCCGCCGTCCGCCGGACGGTCGGTCTGCTTGGCATTGGCATGGTAGCGCTGGTGCCGATTGTCCTGTCGGGTGCGATTCGCGAATCAGCGCCGGATCTCACCGAATTCCTGAGCCAGCTCGCCGCCCATCCGGTCGCACGCGCGATACTCTGGCCGTTCGTCGTGGTGCTGCGTCCGCTCACCGCGTCGAGTACCGCACAGTGGATGGTGCAGCTCGGGCCCGCGGTCGCGCTCCTGCTGCTGCACTACCTGTGGGTACGGCGGCTGGGACCGGAGCTGGAACGCGCACGCGATCCGCTGACGTCGCCCTGGGGCGCACCGCTCTGGCCGCTGGCACCGGGTGGAACGGCGGCGACCGCATTCTTCTGGAAAAACGTCACGGCGCTCGTTCGGCGCCCGGCAGCCGGCGTCGCTGGCGCCGCCTTCGTTGCGCTCCTTGCACTGCCCCTGTTGCTCCGGGCCGGCGGTCGCGACGCGGCCAGTGTCTTTCTCGGTCTCCTCCTCCTCATGTGGGCGCTCATTCTCCTGCTGGTCGGCCCCCAGTTCCTGCGCAACGACCTCCGGCAAGATCAGGGGCTGCTCTCGCTGATGCGCACGCTGCCGGTTCGGGGCGAGGAGATCCTCCTCGGCTCCGCTGGCGCGTCCGCCTTCGCGCTGGCGGTCGGGGTTGTCGTCCTGTTCCTCGCCGGGGCGCTCGCCACCCTGGGGGGCGCGGCGGCCCCACTCCCGGCGCAACATCGACTCGCCTGGTGCGCAGCAACGCTGCTGGTGATCGGTCCGGTTTCGCTCGCGGGGATCCTGCTCCAGAACGCGGCAGTGATCCTGCTGCCGGCGTGGTCGCGCATGACCGCGCGCCGGGGGACCGCCACTGCGCTTGGTTCCAACCTGGCCAACAGTGTGCTCACCGTCCTGCTGCTCGGCGTCCTGCTGCTCCTGCCAGCGGCACTTGCCGGCGGCACATGGGTTGTTCTGGGTGGCGGGGCCGCAGCGCTGATGCTAGGCGGCGGTGTGATCGCCGCGGCGCTCGGAGCGGAATGTTGGCTGCTGGTACGATGGCTGGGCGCTCGGTTCGAGTTGCTTGACGGGTCCCCACGCATCAGGGGCTAATTGCGGTGGCCTGGTGCCCCGCATCGCGGAAGCGCAGTACGCGCACGGCGAATACGGGAAGCACGACGAGGCTCAGCAGCGTCGAGGTGAGCAGCCCACCGAGGATCACCGTGGCCATCGGACCCTCGATTTCCCGCCCCGGGTCTCCGCTGCCAAGGGCCAGTGGGAGCAGCCCGATGGCCGTGACGAGCGCCGTCATCAGGATCGGGCCGAGCCGCTCCATCGCGCCGCGGAGCGCGGTGCCTTGTCCCCACGGTGCGCCTTCGACCTTCACCAGGTGATCGTAGTGCGATAGCAGCATCACGGCGTTCCGCGTCGCGATGCCGAAGAGCGTCACGAAGCCCACCAGGGATCCGAGCGAGAGCACACCACCCGTCGCGAACACCGCCAGCACGCCGCCCACCAGCGCGAACGGAAGGTTGAGCAGCACCAGCGACAGGCGGTCCACCTCCCCGAAGGCCAGCGCCAGCAGCATGACGATGCCAAGTCCGGTCAGGAGCGCATTGAGCAGGAGTTCCCGCTGCGCGCTGCGCTGTGCCGCTGCTGTGCCGCCGAACTCGGCGAAGATGCCGGCTGGAAGACGCACCGATGCTTGCGCCGCCGACTCCATCTCCCGCGCAAAGCCCGCGACATCCCTGCCCTGCACATTCGCCGTGACCGTCACCACCCGCCGAGTCCCTTGATGTGACACCAGGTAGCGCCCCGTGGTCCGCTCCACGTCGGCGACGCTCTGCAGCGACACGACACGTCCGTTCATGTTCGTGAGCGGAATGCGCCGCAACTGCTCCGGCTGCTGCCGCGAGGCCGAGTCGAGGATCACCACCACGTCGGTGGTGCGGCTCCCGTCGAACACCTGGGCTACCGTGGCCCCGCGCGTCGCCGTTTCCACCGCCTCGAGCGCCTCGTCCGGCCGGAGGCCGTAGCTCGCCAGGTCGAACGGCCGGAGTCGCACCGTCACCTCCGGCGCGACCGGTGGCGGGTCGTACTGCACGTCGGTGGCACCGCGCACCCGTCCGATGGTCTCGGCCATGCGACGCGCGGACAGGTCCAGGCTGTCGAGGTCGTCGCCGAAGAGCTTCACCACCACCTGCGCCGTCGAGCCCGTCAGCGTCTCCTCGATCCGCTCCGCCAGGAATCCGCGGATCGCGAAGTTCACCCCGGGAATCCCCTCGAGCATGCGTCGCAGGTCATCCTGCACCGTCTCCGCCGCCCGGCCCGTGAGTGGCACCAGGTCCACCTCGAACTCGGTGTAGTGCGTCCCCCAGGTGTCTTCCGACAGCTCCGCTCGGCCCGCCCGCTGCGCCACCAGCCGCACTCGCGGGTCGGTGAGCAACCGGGTGGATACCAGCTTGCCGAGGCGCACCGACTCCTCCAATGAGGTGCCGGGCACCGCCGACATGTGGATGAGGTAGTGCCCTTCGCGGAACTCAGGCAGGAACGTGGCGCCAAAGAAGGGCAGCGTGGCCACGGCGCCGGCACAGAGCACCACCGTGGACACGACCACCAGCACCGGCTCCTGAAGGAGACTGGACAGCAGCCGGGAATATCCGCGCTTGAGCAGCAGGAGCGCCCGCGATTCGTGATCGCGCGATGCGCGCCCTGCCAGCAGCACCCGCGACAGCGCCGGCGTCACCGTCAGGGCCACGATGAGCGAGGCAAGGGTGGCGAAGATGTAGGCCAGCGCGAGGGGACGGAACAGTGCCCCCTGCACTCCCGTGAGGGCCAGCACCGGCAGGAACACGAGCGCCACTACGAACGTCGCGTATACCACGCTACCGCGTACCTCGAGCGATGCCCGCACCACCACATCGCTGATGTCATGCCCGGCCGATGCGCCCAGCTGCCGGAGCCGCCGCGCGATGTTCTCGACATCGATGATCGCGTCATCCACTACCTCACCCAGCGCGATCGCGAGCCCGCCCAGCGTCAGCGTATTGATGGAGAAGCCGAGCACCTCGAGCAGGATGATCGCCGACAGCAAGGACAGCGGTATCGCCGTCAGGGAGATCGCCGCAGTGCGCAGGTCGGCGAGGAAGAGCATCAGGATGACGGAGACGAGCAGCGCACCCAGCAGCAGCGACGTGGTAATGTTCCGGAGCGCCAGGTCGATGAACGTCGCCGGACGGAAGACATCGGCGTGCAGGGTGATGCCCTCCTGCTCGAGCGCCGGAGCCAGCGCCCGCAGCGCCTCCTCCACGGCGCCGGCCACCACCTTGGTGTTGCCGCCCAGCTGCGCCGACACCACCGTGACGATCGCCGGCTCGCCGTTGATGGCGCCGTCACCGAATTTCGGCGCACCGGCCACCACCACCCGGGCCACGTCGCTGATATGCAGCACCGATCCGTCGCGCTCGCGCAGCGCCACCTGCCCGATGGCCTCGGGCGTGAGCGACTGCCCCTCCGACCGCACCACGATTCGCTGGTTGGGACCGTCGAGCACCCCCCCGCCACGGACACCGGTGGCGCGCCGCGCGGCCTCGGTCAGTTCGCTGAGGCCCACACCATACGCTCGGAGCCGGGCGGGATCCACCTGCACCTGCAGCTGGCGCACCTCGCCCCCGAACGAGGCGACCTTGGCGACACCGGGCGTCGCCAGCAGTCGCGGCCGGACCATCCAGTCCACCACCGTGCGCTGCTCCAGCAGCGAGCGCGTCTTCGAGGTGAACCCGATGACGAGCACCGTGCTTGACGACGACGTCAGCGGGCTGATGACGGGCGGCGGCACCGAGCGCGGCAGGCGCGGCACCGCCTCCACCAGCCGTTCGGCCAGTGCCTGGCGCGCCCGGAAGATGTCGGTGCCCGGTGCCAGCACGGCGGTGATGATCGAGAGCCCCTGGATCGATTGCGATCGCACGATCGCAATGCCCGCCACGCCGTTGATGACGTCCTCGATCGGCTTGGTGACGAGAATCTCGACCTGCTCCGGGGCGAAGCCCGGAGCCTCGGTCTGGATTGACACTTGTGGCGGGGCGAACTCGGGGAAGACGTCAAGCGGCGCTGCGATGAGCCGCGACGTGCCATAGACTACCAGCACGATGGCAAGCCCGAGGATGATTCCCGGGTGACGAACGGAAAAGCGGACCAGGCCGGCGATCATCGGCGGTGCGTCACTCCGCGACCTCGTCACCCACCTGCACCCGCGCCCGGAATTCCTCCGACAGCAATTGCTCGGCACCCACAGTCACGATGCGATCGCCCGGAGCAAGGCCTCCCCGCATCGCCCATCCCCCCGGCATCGGCGTCGTCGTGCGCACCCTGACGCGGCTGAACTGTCCCGGCGCGCGCTCCACATACACCCAGAGCAGCCCCTCCCACTGCACCACCGCCGCCGCAGGTACGCTCACCGCGCCGCCCTCGGCCCGCCCAGTCGGCACCGAGGCTGCCACCGGCAGCCCCACGGCGAGTCCCGGCCAGGAATGCGTGAGACGGTAGTTGAATGCGGGACGCTGCGTCAGCGGATCGACATCGAAGGCGGGCCCCACGAGGAGCGCGCTGGCCGACCGCCCGCTCCGGTCGAGTGGCTGCACCGTAAGGCGCCCTGGTGGGGTCGCTGGTGCACCGTCACTCCAGGCAATGCGCGCGAGCGGTTCCGTCAGGTCGCTGATGGCGAGGAGCACCTGGCCCGGCTGCACGATCTCGCCCGGGCGCGCGCCGACCTGCGTCACGACGCCGGCGCGCGGCAGCACCAGCGCCTTCGCATCGGCCACCTGCGCGATCGTCGCTCCCGCCGCCACGCGGGCACCCAGCTCCGGCCACGCGGCGCCGGGCGCCGCCTCGAGCCGGCCCGCCACCGGGGCACGGAGGAACGCAATGCGCGCCGAATCGGGGACGATCACGCCATTCAACTGGACCGTTGGTGCAACCGACACCGATCGCGCCGGCTCGGTAACGAGGCCCAGTCGGCCAGCCTCGGCGGGATCCAGCCTCACTACCACGCCATCGTCACCCGCGGCCACGCGGCTCGGCGCGATGACCGGGGCCTCCCGCTGCACCTCGTTCTGTCGCTCCTCCCGCCCTTTGCGGTACGCGAAGACGAGCGCCCACGCGAGCAGGGCGAACAGCGCGGCACCGGCCAACCAGCGTATCGGTTTCATGGCATACTCTCCTGGACCACGAACGTGGCGGTTGGCAACAGCAGCGGATCTGGAAGGTCCGGCGCGTTCTCCATGGACCACACGCCGGTCGCTCGCCCGAGTTCGCTCCCGGTGACGACACGGCGCAACTGAGCCCCCTGCGCGGTGCTCTCGGCGTCGGCCACCGCCAGGGCGAGTCCCATGCTTTCGAACTGCCCCGTCTCGCCCCGGTCGTACGCCGCGCGGGCCGTGCGCTCACGCACCCTGAGCGCCTCGACCAGCTGCTGTGCGGCGGTGAGCTGCTGTGCCGTCGCGCGGCATTCGGCGAAGGACGCCTCCACCTGGCTCAGTACTTCCTGCTGGGTAGCCTCCACCGCACTCGCCATCTGGTTCCGCCGAGCGATAGCCTCGCCGATCGGGCCCTTGTTCTTGTTGCGCAGGAGGTTGGGCAGCGCAAAGGCCCCGATCCACCGACGAAGGCCCTGGTCCCAGGAGTAGCCTGGCGCGAGCTCGAGATCGGGATACTGCTTCGTGATCTCCACTTTAAGATCCGCCTCCGCGACCGCGTACTCGGCCAGCGCCACACCCATCTCGTAACGGCGTCGCAGGGCAATGCCGCGCAGGTCCTCCAGGCTTTGCCCCCCTGACCAGTCGCAGCCCACCGTTCCCGCGGTGCTGATCACCAGCGTGTCGATGGCGGCCGCCGGTACCCCGATCAGGCGCGCCAGCGCGGCGCGGGCCGCGATCACCTGTGCGTCGGCCGTAGACAGCTCGCGTCCCGCGAGGCGGGTCTCAGCGGTCGCCTGGTCCACCGTCGACTGGCCCACCGCATCACTCTCGTAGAGACGGGATACCTGGCTGGCCACTTGCTCGCTCCGGGCCACCCGCCGCGTCCATGCCGCGACGCTCGAGTCGCCCTGCACGATGGTGAGCGCCGCCGTTCGCACATCGCTGGCGATGTTCCACGCCACGACCCGCGCCTGGAGTTCGGCGACAAGGGAACGCGCCTGCGCGGCCGCGATGCGCGCGCCGCGCTTTCCCCCCAATTCGATCCGGAAGATCAGCCCGAGCGTCACGGTCCACCGGGACTCGAACGGCCCGGAATTGTCGGCCGCGGACACGCCCCCGGCGACGCCGATCGCCGGGCGGGCGCCCGCCGTCACTTCTGCGGCCTGCACCGTTCGCCAGGCCCGACGCGATACCTCCAGGTCCGACCGGAAATACCAGGCGCTGAGCGCCAGGCGCTGCGTGTCCCACTCAGGTGTGGCGCTGGAGTCGTAGGTGGCGAGGAAGACGCTGAGCGCCGAGTCGGCGAGGGTGCGATGGCCAAACGCCGTGGCACTGACGTCAGGCGACAGCGGCTGCGGCGTGTACTTGGCGCACCCCGCCCCCAGCAGGGTAACCAGAGCCGCCATGCGCAGCCCTCGGGCAAACGTCATGCGCGAGGATGAAACTGCTTGTGCACGCTGCGCAGGTACTCGCGATCCACGTGGGTGTAGATCTGCGTGGTGGAGAGGTCGGCGTGGCCAAGCATCTCCTGCACCGCCCGGAGGTCGGCACCGCCCTCGAGCAAGTGCGTGGCAAAGCTGTGGCGGAGCGTATGGGGCGATACTCGCCGGGTCACACCAGCCTTTTCGGCGGCGCGTTTCACGATCCCCCACGCGCCGACGCGAGAGAGCGGACCGCCGCGCGCATTCAGCAGCACCCGGCCCTGGCTCTTGCCACGGTCGAGCTCGGGTCGCACCGTGTGGAGGTACACCGAGAGCGCACCGATGCCGGTGCGCCCAATCGGCACCAGCCGCTCCTTCGATCCCTTGCCGAACACCCGGATGAGTCCGTCGGGAATCAGGAGGTCGGTCAGCCCCAGCCCGCACAACTCCGAGACGCGCATCCCGGCGCCATACGCGAGCTCCAGCAGCACCCGGTCGCGCCACGCCAGCGGCGCCGATACATCGGGCGCCGTGAGCATCGCGTCAATCTCAGACACCGAGAGTGTCTCGGGCAGTGTTCGCCAACGTGCCGGGCTCTCCAGGCGGTCACTCGGGTCGTGCGCCAGTCGACCTTCGGCAATCATGAAGCCAAAATACGTCCTGGTGGCCGAGACGCATCGTCTTATGCTGGATGGACTTAAACCAATGTCCTTGAGAAGAAACACGAAGTCGCGCAGCAGGCCACGCGTCAGCTTCTCCGGTGCGCTGATGCCCTTCGAGCGCGCGAACTCGGCCAGGCGTCGCAGGTCCCGCTGGTAGCTCTCCACCGTGTGGGGACTGTGCCCTGCCTCGAGCGCCAGGTAGTCCCTGAAGCCCTCGAGCCAGAATGAACGGAGGTCCGCTGCGTCTTCCGTCTTCCGTCTCCCGTCTTCCGTCTTCCGTCTCCCGTCTCCCGTCCCGGTGCTCACGACTCACGACTCACGACGCCCCGCACCTGCTCGACGTCCTCCGCGCCGAGCCCTAGCAGTTCAGCGGCCCGACCCAACAGCCACGCCTCCTGCTCCGGGTCCACACTCCGGTCCGCGAACGCCGACTGCCACATCTGTTCGATCAACGCGAGCCGGCGCTCCCGCTCCACCTCGCCGCTCAGGCGCGCGCCCAACTGGCGCAGTCGGCCATCACCCGGCGTGCCCCCGACGGTGCGGGTAGCCTCGAGGGACCGCGGTTCGAGTCCCCAGCGCTGCCTCAGGTCGAGCTCCACCCGGGCCCGTTCCCCGGCACCAAGCCCGGCGTCGGTGTAAGCGATCTCGATGACGAGCTGGGCCGCATGGCGCAGGTCGGTGGGCGCGCCGGCATCAGCCTTGGCACCCAGAGCGGCACGGAGGGCCATGACGACGGGCTCCTCGCGCCGGCGCCGCCGAGCGTACACCACCAGCGCAAGCACCCCCGCGAGGGCCACGGCGATGATTGCGCTGGTCCTGCCCAGGTGGCGCAGCATCGCCTGCACCTGGCCGAACTCGCTGCCCACCGTCACGCCAACCCAGGTGATGGCACCGTACCAGATGCCGGACACCAGCGCCATGACCAGGAGCACTCGCCATACGGGAATCCGGAACAGGCCCGCGAATGGCGGCACGACAGCACGAATGCCCGGGAGGAAGCGGGCCACGATCAGCCCGACCGTGCCAAGCCGGAGGTAGTCGCGCTCGATCACGGCAAGCGACTCCGGCGCCATCAGCCGCCGGACGATCGGCAGGTCGAAGATGCGACGCCCGGAGCGACGGACCACGGTGTACACCAGCATCGCTCCGGCGGTATTGAACACCCAGGCGATCAGAAAGACGGTCAAGGGCCTGATAGTGCCCGAGTTGGAGAGGAACCCGCCGAGTGCGATGGCCACATCGGCTGGCACGATCGGGAGGATGTTCTCCAGGAACGCGAGCGCGGCGAGCGCCGCGTACACACCGGTGGGAGGAAGCGACACGAGCCAGCCCAGGATGGCGTCGATCAGCGTCGCTCCACGGTCGCCACCGCAATGGCCGCCATGCCTTCTCGCCGGCCGATGAACCCCATGCCCTCGTTGGTCTTCCCCTTCACGTTGATGTCGCCCGCGTCCGCGCCCAGCACGGCCGCGATGCGCGCCGCCATCTCCGCCGCGTGCGGCCCGATCTTCGGTGCCTCGGCGATGACCGTGATGTCGCACTGCACGAACCCATATCCCCGCGCCCGGACCGCTGCATACGCTTCCCGCAGCAGCACCATCGAGTCGGCATCCTTCCACCGCGGGTCAGTATCGGGAAAGAGGTCGCCGATGCTCCCGGCGCCGGCGGCTCCAAGGATGGCGTCGGTGAGCGCGTGGGCTACCACGTCGGCATCCGAGTGCCCCGCGAGCCCCTCCGGGTGCGGAATCGAGACGCCACCGAGCACGAGGCGGCGGCCGGCGGCGAACCGGTGCGAGTCGTAGCCGATCCCCATCCGTGTCATGCCGCGACAGTCTGCCGCGCTTCGATCAGCGAATAGTCCTGACGGCGCCGCCTCGGGGTGTACCCCGCGTCGGCAATGTTGCGCTCGATCTCGCCCACCGTGGTACGGAAGGTGGTCCCCGCGGCGGACACCACATTCTCCTCCATCATCAGGCTGCCGTAGTCATTGGCACCGTACCCCAGCGCCACCTGACCCACCTTGTGGCCCATCGTCACCCACGAGGACTGGAGGTTCGGCACGTTCGTCAGGACGATGCGGCTCATCGCCAGCATGCGGAGGTAGGTCACCGCGTCGGTCTTGGGCTGGTGCGACATGGAGGGCGTGCCCTCCGGCTGCAGCGGCCAGCAAATGAACGCCGTGAAGCCGCCAGTCCTCGCCTGCAGGTCGCGCACCCGCAGCAGGTGCTCGATCCGGTCCTCGTCAGCCTCCCCCAGGCCATACATCATCGTCACCGACGTCTTCATGCCCTGCCGGTGCGCCTCCTCCTGCACGCCGAGCCATTCCTCGGTCTGCGCCTTCTTGGCGGCCACCTGCTGGCGGATGCGGTCCACCAGGATCTCGCCCCCGCCACCTGGGATGCTGTCGAGCCCCGCCTCGCGCAGCTGGTGCACCACGTCGGGCATCGGTATCCGGAACCGCTCGCTGAAGAAGACAACTTCGGACGGGGAGAACCCGTGGATGTGAATGCGATGGTGCTGCTTGATGTACCGCAGGAGCTCGAGGTACCACTCGAACGGGATGTACGGGTTGTGCCCGCCCTGCAGCAGGATCTGCACGCCCCCGATCGCCTTGCACTCGTCGATCTTGCGGCCGATCTGCTCGAAGCTCAGCACGTAGCCTTCATGGTCCTTCGGCCGGCGATAGAACGCGCAGAAGCCGCAGTCGGCCACGCACACATTGGTGTAGTTGATGTTGCGGTCGATGATGTACGTGACCACCGGCTCCGGATGGTGCCGCCACCGCTCGGCGTCAGCCATCTCGGCGAGTTCAAGCAGCGGGGCCCGCTGAAAGAGCTCCAGGTAGCTCTTGAACTCTGATGATGTGCGGTCAATCATGCCGATGCCTTTCACGACTCACGACTCACGACTGCAGGCTCAGGCCGCATTTATGAAACTCAAGCTCCCATCCGGCACCATCCCGTCCTGCGCCAGCCGCCGAAAGAAGTCGGTCAACCCGGCGAGGTGCCGGTAGGAAAAGCGGTAGTCCAGGTCGCCGAGATAGTCGCGGCATACCTGCCGGTCGATGCCGGTCGTGGCCCAGGCCTGGTCCGCCAGCAGGTCGAGGTGAGCCAGGCCCCAGTCGCGCGACGCGATCAGGCGCGCATGGGACTCCCGGACCTGGCCCTGGTCTGCCTGCCGGCGCGCCGCCCACACGGCGAACACGAAGGGCAACCCCGTCCAGTCCTTCCACGCTTCGCCCAGGTCCACCTGGTGCGGATAGATGCCGCGCGAGGCCAGCACCAGCGCGGCATCACCGATGACCAGCACGGCGTCGTGCGGAAACCGCGCCAGCGCGGCGAGATCGATGGCCTCTGCGCGCACCGTCGCAAAGCGCGGCGCGATGTGCCACCGATGCCGGCAGAGCAGTTCGAGCAACAGCACCGAGGTACGGGACGACGAGCTGAGCAGGACGGTCGCCCCGCCCAGCTCGGTGACCGGCCGCCGGGAGAAGAGCCGCACGCTATGCACCGGGCCGTCGCAGCTGATCGCGAGGTCGGGCAGGAGATGATACGCCGCGGCATTGCGGGCGTACTCCACCGCCGACACCACGCTCAGGTCCAGTTCACCCGCGGCCAGCAGGTCATTGAGGTCGGATGCCGTCCCGGTGACCAGGTCGGCGCTCACCGGCACCAGGCCACGGTCGATCGCCCCGTACACCGGGTAGCAGTTGATCCAGGGGATGCGGCCCAGTCTCATGCGGCAACAACGGTCGTGAGTCGTGAGTCGTGAGTCGTGAGAGAGCCTGCAGCCGGGTCGAACGAATCCTTCACGGTCTGGTACAGACTGTTCCGTTCCACGGGGCGCTTCCCGGCACCGCGGATCATTTCCACCAGCTGGTCGTAGTGCATGTGCATCGCGGTGTGCGCGCCCGCCTCGTGATAGATCCGCTCGTACACTACCGTGCCCTCGACATCGTCGCAGCCGTAGGCCAGGGCGATCTGGGACAGGAACGGCGTCACCATCGGCCAGTGCGTCTTCACGTGGGGGATGTTGTCCAGGAAGAGCCGGCCAATCGCGATGTTGCGCAGGTCCTCATAGCCGGTGGTGGCCGACCCGACCCGACCCAGCTCCGCGCCCAGCTCGTTGTTGTCGGGGTGGTACGCCAGCGGGATGTACGTCAGGAATCCGCCGGTCTCGTCCTGCAGTTCGCGCAGCATGCCGAGATGCTCGATCCGGTCATCCATCGTCTCCACGTGCCCGTAGAGCATGGTGCAGTTGCTGGGAATGCCGAGCTCGTGCGCCACCCGATGCACCCGCAGCCACTCCTGCCCCGTGAGTTTCCGCTCGGCGATCGTCGCCCGCACCGCGGTGCTGAACACCTCGGCCCCGCCGCCAGGCAGGCTCGTCAGTCCCGCCTCCTTCATGGCGATCAGCACATCGCGCTCCGACGTCTTCTCGATCCGCGCGAGGTGCGCAATCTCCACCGCAGTCAGCGCCTTGATGTGCACCTCGGGAAAGCGCTGCTTGAGCCCGCGGATCATGTCGGTGTAGTAGCTCAGCCGGAGCTTGGGATGCAGCCCGCCGACGATATGAAACTCCTTCGTCGGCATGCCGCGAGCCTGCTCCGCCTCGGCAAACACCTCCTCGAGGGTCCTGGTGTATCCGCCCGCCTCCTTCGGCATGCGCGCGAAGGAGCAGAACGTGCATGTGTTCCGCAGCACGCAGATGTTGGTCGGGTTGATGTGCTGGTTGGCCGAGAAATAGACGCGCTCACCGTTGCGGCGCTGGTTCGCCATGTCGGCGAGCCGCCCCAGTCCGGTAAGGTCGGAGGTGCTGTAGAGGATCCGGGCGTCTGCGGCCAGGAGCCTAACGCCCTCGAGCACCTTCTCGGCGATGGGGCGGAGGGCGGGGTCCCGCAGCCGGCCGGGATCGAACATCGGGGCCAAGCTATCTCCTTGTGGGAGCGCAACTAACGTCTCCCACCAATCTACACCACCGCGCCGCCAAGGTGCCAGCGGCAGCCGGGCCCCGCTATTCGAACCGCTTCACCGCCAGCGACGCATTGTGGCCGCCGAACCCGAAGGCATTGGAGACCGCCACCTTGAAGTCCCGCCGAACCATCTTGCCCGGCGCACAATCGAGGTCGCACTCCGGATCCTGGTGAAACTGGTTGATCGTCGGCGGGATCTCGCCCCGGGTCACCGCGAGCAGCGACACCACACATTCAAGCCCGCCGGCCCCGCCCAGCAGGTGCCCCGTCATCGACTTGGTCGACCCGAAGACCAGCTTGCGGGCGTGGTCCCCGAATACCGCCTTGACCGCCTGGGTCTCGGCGATGTCGCCGAGCGGCGTGGACGTGCCGTGCGCGTTGATGTAACCGACGTCAGCCGGGTCGATCTTCCCGCTCGCGAGGCACATGCGCATCGCGCGCTGGGCACCCTCGCCCTCCGGCGCCGGGGCGGACATGTGAAACGCATCGCCCGAGAGCCCGTAGCCGCAGACCTCGCCCAGGATCTCGGCCCCACGCTGCTCCGCGTGCTCGAGGCTCTCCAGGATCAGGCAGGCGCCGCCATCGCCCAGCACGAAACCGTCGCGGTCGCGATCGAACGGACGGCTCGCCGTGGCGGGATCGTCGTTGCGCGACGACATCGCCTTCATGTTGGAGAACGCGGCGATCGTGAGCCCGGTGACGCAGGCTTCCGAGCCGCCGGTGACCATCGCGTCGGCCATGCCGTCCATGATCATCCGGTACGACTCCCCGATGGCATGCGCCGACGACGCGCACGCCGACACCGGGGCGAAGTTGGGCCCCTTGAACCCGTACCGGATCGAGACGAGGCCGCCGGCCATGTTGGGAATGAACATCGGCACGAAGAACGGGGACACGCGGTCGGGGCCCTTCAGGGCATAGGCGGTGCAGTTGTCCTCGAAGGTCTGCATGCCGCCGATGCCGCTGCCCATCACCACGCCGACCCGGTTCTTGTCGGGCGCGGTATCGGACAGACGCGACTGCATCACCGCCTGGTGCGCCGCCCCGATCGCGTACTGCGCGAAGAGATCGTACCGCTTCGCTTCCTTGCGGTCGATATACTGCAGCGTGTCGAAGCCCTTCACCTCGCAGGCGAAGCGCACGCTGAGCCGCGACGGATCGAACCGGGTGATCGGCCCGGCGCCGGACCGACCCGCCAGCAGGCCGGCCCAGCTTTCCTCCACCGTGTTGCCGACGGGCGTGACGAGGCCAAGGCCCGTCACCACAACGCGACGAGCCAATTACTTGCCGATCTTGTCGTGGAGATACTTCATCGCATCGCCTACGGTCCGCAGCTTCTCGGCGTCCTCGTCGGGGATGTCGATGTCGAACTCCTTCTCGAAGGCCATCACGAGCTCGACCGTGTCGAGGCTGTCGGCCCCGAGGTCTTCCATGAAGCTCGCCTCGCTGGTGAGCTTCTCGCGCTCGACGCCGAGTTCCTCGACGATGATGTCCTTGACCTTGTCTTCCACGTTGCTGTCGGCCATGTATCCCTCGATGAAGAAATGAATTCCTGCAGCGCGCTCAGATGACCATGCCACCGTCGACCACCAGCACCTGCCCCGTCACGTAGCTCGCCAGGTCGGACGCCAGGTACAGCACCGTGTCCGCAATGTCGGCGGGCGCCCCCAGCCGGCCCAGCGCGATCTCCCCTAATAAGACTTTCCGTGCCTCCTCAGGCAAGGCGGCGGTCATGTCTGTCTCGATGAACCCCGGCGCGATGCAGTTGATCAGGATGCCCCGGCTGGCGTACTCCCTGGCCGCCGACTTGGTCAGCCCGATCAGGCCCGCCTTGCTCGCCGCGTAGTTTGCCTGCCCCTTGTTGCCGATGAGCCCCACGATGCTGGAGATGTTGATGATCCGCCCGCTGCGGCGCTTCATCATTCCCTTGGTCACCGCGCGCATGGTGAGGAACGCCCCCTTGAGATTGGCGTCCAGCACCGCGTCCCAGTCGGCCTCGCTCAGCCGCAGTAGGATGTTGTCCCGGGTCAGCCCGGCGTTGTTCACCAAGATATCAATGGGGCCGAGCGCCTGCTCGACCGCGGCGACGGCCGCCGCGACCTGCTCGGCGTCGGTCACGTCGCACGCTACACCCACCGTGCCGGCCCCGAGGCCCGTCGCCACCTCCTGCGCCCGTGCCGCGTCGCGCCCAGCCACCGCCACGCGCGCGCCCGCCTGGTGCAGCGCCGTCGCGATGGCGAGCCCGATGCCCCTGGTGCTCCCGGTGACGAGGGCGACCTTCCCGGTCAGGTCGATCGATCTCATGCGGCGAGGAACTTCTCGACTTCGGCCGCGGTGCCAAGGGTGATGCCGGCGGTGCCGGGGACGATACGCCTGAGCAGCCCGCTCAGGACACTGCCCGGCCCGACTTCGAGGAACCGCGCCCGCGGGTGATCCACCGCGCAGGTCTGCATGCACTCCACCCAGCGCACCGGCGACACCACCTGCTCGGCCAGCAGCACCCGTGCCCGCGCGATATCGCGCACCGGAACCGCCGTGGCGTTGGCCACGACCGGGAAGCACGGCGCGCTGAAGGCGGTCGCCTCGAGCGCCTCACTGAGTCCCCGAACCGCCGGGGCCATGAGCGGGGAATGGAATGCCCCGCTCACCTTGAGTGGGAGGACCCGTTTGGCGCCGGCGGCGCGGCATGCGTCCCCCGCTCGCGACACCGCGGCGGGATCGCCGGAAATCACCGTCTGGTCCGGCGCGTTGAGGTTCGCCGGCACAACCAGCTCGCGGTCGGTCGAGGCACAGGCGCAGTGCGCCGCCACTTCCGCGGAACCGAGCCCGACCACCGCCGCCATGGCCCCGGCCCGGGCCTGACCGGCCTCGTGCATCAACTGTCCCCGAAGGCGCACGAGCCGCGCGCCGTCCGTCGGCGTCAGCGCACCGGCCGCGACATAGGCGCTGTACTCGCCCAGGCTGTGTCCCGCCGCCGCCACCACCCGCCCAAGCTTGTCCCCGACCACCGACAGCACCGCGCAGGTGTGTGCGAGGATGGCGGGCTGCGCATTGTGGGTCAGCGTGAGCTCCTCTTCCGGCCCTTCCCACATGAGCCGGGACAGCGCCACCCCCAGCGCCTCGTCGATGGCCTGAAACGTCTCGCGCGCCTGCGGGAAGCGCTCGGCAAGGTCGCGCCCCATCCCCACCTTCTGCGCACCCTGGCCCGGGCACAGCAGCACCGTCACCACCGGACGACGGTCGCACCCCAGGTGAACCCGGCCCCGAACGCCACGAGCAGGACGAGCGTACCCGGCTTGAGCCGGCCCTCTTCCTCCGCCTGCGCCAGCGCCAGCGGGATCGACGCCGCCGAGGTGTTGCCATACCGTTCCACGTTCACCATCACCTTGGCCATGGGAATGCCCGAGTGCTTCGCCGTCGCCTCGATGATGCGCAAGTTTGCCTGGTGCGGCACGAACAACTCGATCTCCTCCGCCGTGATGCCGGCCCGGCGCAACGCCTCGTCGCAGGCCTCGCCCATCGCCTTCACCGCCGCCTTGAACACCTCGCGACCGGCCATCTTCATGTACTGGCCACGGTCATTCACGTTCTCGGCCGTCAGCGGGTTCATCCCGCCGCCAGCCGGAATGTGGAGCAGCTCCGCCAGGCGACCATCCGACCGGAGGTAACTGGACAGGATACCGCGACCATCGCCGGTGGCGGGTGTCAAAACCGCCGCACCGGCGCCGTCGCCGAAGAGCACCGCGGTGCCCCGGTCCTGCCAGTCGGTGATGGTGGAGAGCCGCTCGGCGCCGAGGATCAGCACGTTCCGGTACGTCCCGGTGGCGATGAGCCCCTCGGCCACCCCAGCGGCGAACACGAAGCCCGGGCAGGCCGCAGCGATGTCGAAGGCGACGGCGCGATTGGCGCCGAGCACCGCCTGCAGGTCGCACGCCTGGGACGGCATGCGGCGATCGGGCGTCACCGTGGCGACGACGATGGCGTCGAGGTCGGCGGCGCCCAGGCCCGCACGCGCCAGCGCCATGTGGCTGGCCTCGGCGGTCAGCTGCGTGAGTGACTCGTCAGCGCGTGCCACCCGCCGCTGACGGATGCCGGTGCGCTCCACGATCCACTGGTCCGTGGTATCGAGCGTCTTGCTCAGGTCCTCATTGGTGACGATCGTTTCCGGTACCGCCACGCCGAGGCCGCGGATCGCCGCGATCGGGGGCCGGCTCATGCGCCGCGCGCGGCGATGGCCGCAAATTCAGCGCCGATGTGCTGGCTCAGGCCCACCTGCGCCGATTGCACCGCCACCCGGATGGCATTCTTGATGGCATTGGGTGACGATGCGCCGTGGCAGATGATGCAGATGCCCTTCACACCGAGGAGCGGTGCCCCGCCGTACTCGGAGTAGTCGAGGACGCGGAACACCTCCCGCACGTCGTCGCGCTCAAGGATTTCGGGGGCGTTCCGCTTGACCAGTCGCACGATGAGCCGCGCGACCGATTCGTAGAACTTGAGCACGATGTTGCCGACAAAGCCGTCGCACACCACCACGTCGATATGGCCATGCTTCGAGTGACCGGCCACGATGTCACGGCCCTCGATGTTGCCGATGTAGTTGAGTCCTTCGGCGGTCTTGAGCAGGGCATGCGCCGCCTTCACCATCGCCGTTCCCTTCTCGTCTTCCTCGCCGATGTTGAGCAGGCCGACCACGGGTGATGCCTTGCCCAGCACATCGCGCGCGTAGACCGTGCCCATGTACGCGAAGCCGACCAGCTCGCGCGGTGAGCAGTCCACGTTCGCGCCACCGTCCAGCACCACCACCGGGTCATCCGCGGTCGGGAATGGCGTCGCCACCGTCGCGCGCATGACCCCCTCGTGCAGCCCGAGCAGCACCGTCGCGGCCGCCAGGGATGCACCGGTGTTGCCGGCCGAAATGAATGCGTCGGACTTGCCCGACTTCTGCAGGCCCAGGCCGATCATCAGGCTGGACTTCGGCTTCTTCCGGATCGCGGCGATGGGCTTCTCGGCCATGCCTACCACGTCGGGTGCCTCGACGCACTCGAGGCGGCTCCGGTCCGCGCCAGGATGGCGCGCCAGCTCCGCCTCGATCACATCCACTCGCCCAACCAGCTGGATCGCGAAGTCGCCCGGTAGCGTGGAGAGCGCGGCGAGCGCACCCTCGATCTCGGCCTGCGGCGCGTGGTCTCCGCCCATCGCGTCCAGCGCGACGCGGATCACCGTCAGCTGTCCTCTACCTCGATCCGCTTCTTCCCGGCGTAGTAACCGCACGAACCGCAGACCCGGTGCGGCAGGCGCGGCGAGCTGCAGCGCGGACAGGCCTGCGTCGCCATGCCGGCGCCGGTGTGGTGGCCCCGGCGGAGCCGCTTGCGTGACTTCGAGGTTCTGCGCTTCGGTACGGCCATGACATCCTCATCCGTGGTCAGGAGCCGCGCACCCGCACGGTCCCGTGTTCAAGTCAGCCCCGCAACGGGGACAGAGTCCAGCGCACTTGGGGCGGCACAGCGGGAACCGGGGTGCTGCAAGCGCCAGTTCTTCCCGGACAAACTCGACCAGGTCGATCCGGGTCGCCGACGGAGCGAGCCCATGCACCGAGGGATCGTCCTGGAGCTCGGGATCACTGCTGAACATGAGCCCGATGTCCGCATCGATCGGCAGTGCCAGGTTCGAGAGGCAGCGCCGACACTGCGTCTGCACCTGCCCGCGAACATGCCCCTTCCAGAAATACCCACCCACCCCACTCGCCTGAATTCGGCCGTCGACCTGCACCGGTCCATCGAGCGACAGGCCGAGTCCCTCGAAAACTGGATCATCCTGCGCCAGCGACCCCGTCGTGGCCACCGGCCCGTGTTTCAAATCCCGGAGATCGACCTGAAGCATAGCCCCGGAAGCTAAGTGGGAGAAGGACTTAGGTCAAGATAAACGGTCCGGATTCCTCAACTCCAGAGGCCAGCCAGCTCTCCTTCGGTGAAGAAGAAGCCGGTCTCCCGGGCGGCGTTCTCATCGCTGTCGGAGGCGTGGATGGCGTTCCGGCCCTTCGACTCAGCATAGAGCTTCCGGATCGTGCCCGCCGCAGCCTCTGCCGGATCGGTGGCCCCGATCACGGTGCGCAGCGTCGCCACCGCATCGGCCCGCTCCAGCGCCAGCGGCATGCACGGGCCGCTGGTCATGAAGGTGACCAGTTCGGCATAGAACGGGCGCCCCTGGTGGACCGCGTAAAACGCCCCGGCCTCGCCGGGCGACAGCCGCACCAGCCGCGCGGCCCGCAGCACGAAGCCCTCCTTCTGCAGGTGGGCCAGGATGAGCCCGGCCTTGCCGCTGGCAATGGCATCGGGCTTGATGATGGCGAGTGTGCGATTTGTCATGCGATTCCCGGTTGGTTGAGCCGTTCCTTCACCAGTTCAATGACGTCCACTGGCCGCTTCATGATCCCCATGCCGGCGGCGGCAAACGCTGCCAGCTTCTCCTCGGCGGTGCCCGATGAGCCCGAGATGATCGCACCGGCATGCCCCATCCGGCGCCCCTTGGGTGCCGTCTGTCCCGCAATGAAGCCCACCACCGGCTTGGTTACGTGCGCCTTGATGAACTCCGCCGCCTGCTGCTCGTCGGTGCCGCCGATCTCGCCCATCATGACGATGGCGTCGGTGCCCGGATCGTCCTGGAAGGCGCGGAGCACGTCGATGAAGTTGGTCCCGATCAGCGGATCGCCGCCGATACCGACGCAGGTGCTCTGGCCGATGCCGGCCTTCGTCAGGTGGTTCACGATCTCGTAGGTCAGTGTTCCGCTCCGGCTGACGATCCCCACCCGCCCCGGACGACAGATACTCCCGGGGATGATCCCGACCTTCGCCTCGCCCGGCGTGATCAGCCCGGGGCAATTGGGCCCGATGAGCCGCACCCCGCGTGCGCGCACGTAGGGCATGGCCCGCGCGACATGCTGCACCGGAATACCCTCGGTGATGCACACGATCAGGCTGATCCCGGCGTCGGCAGCCTCAAACAGCGCGCTGGCGGCCGCGGTCGGCGGCACATACACCACCGTCGTGTCGGCGCCAGTGGCGCTCACCGCCTCGGCCACCGTGTCGAACACCGGCACCGTGCCCTCGAAGGTCTGCCCGCCCTTGCCGGGCGTGACGCCGCCAACCACCTGCGTGCCGTACTCCAGCATCTGCCGCGCGTGAAACGATCCCTCACGCCCGGTGATACCCTGCACCAGCAGCCGCGTGGCCTTGTTGACGAAGATGCTCATGCGGCCCCCTTGGCAGCGCGCACCACCTGCTGCACCGCCTCGTCCATGTCACTCAGCGCCGTCATGCCGATGCCCTGCAGGAT
>JANNSD010000186.1:0-31778 GCA_031402225.1 Gemmatimonadota bacterium
CTACGAACTCCTGCTGCTCCGGTTCGCCAGTGGCGAGGGGGGATTTGCGATCACTGAGCCAGACCCGGTGCGGCTGCGCTTCGCCAGCGAGGCGAAGAGTCCCAACCCCGATCTCTCGGTGCTGCGGGAATTCCGCGATGCCATGTTCGTGCTCCAGCCGATCCCCCTTGCTCGCGTGCTGTCGGGGCATAGCGAGGACGACGCCTACGCTCCCCCGCCCCGCGCGGCGGCGGCGGCACCGCAGGAGCTGGTCGAGGCGGTGGCACAGATGGACGCTGAGTCGGACGTGATCGAGCCACTGCCCTTCGACGCGGTTCGTACGGTGGTACCGAACGAGGTGGACTTGCCGCCGATCGTCGAGGCGCCGTTGGTACCGGTCGCGGCGGCGCCGCGATGCAGCTATTGCGGCGGATCACTGCCAGCGGGCAGAGCGGTGCACTTCTGTCCCCACTGCGGGCAGTCGCAGCTGGTGGGCCAGTGCCCGAAGTGCAAGGCGGAGGTGGAGTACGGCTGGAAGCACTGCGTCAGCTGTGGCACGGGCCTCAGCTTTGACCCCTGACACGCAGCAAGGGCTACCATGACCACTCCTGATGTCGTGTTCCTCAGTGGCGCCCGTACCGGGTTTGGCGCCTTCGGCGGCGCCCTCAAGGCGCTCTCCGCAACCGACTTGGGTGTCGTGGCCGGTACCGCCGCGATCGAACGGAGCGGCCTCGGCGCGGAGCAGGTCGATCACGTCGTGATGGGCAACGCGCAGCAAACATCGGCGGACGCGATCTACCTCGCCCGGCACATTGGCCTCCGCTCGGGATGCCGCATCGAGACACCGGCGCTTACGGTGAATCGCCTGTGCGGCTCGGGCTTCGAGGCGGTGGTGCAGGCGGCGCAGCAGATCCGGCTGGGCGAATCGCGGGCGGTGCTCGCGGGCGGCACCGAATCCATGAGCCAGGCGCCACACCTGTTGCGGGGTGCCCGATGGGGACTCAAGTTCGGGCAGGCGCCACAACTCGAGGACTCACTGTGGGAGGCGCTCCGCGACAGCTGGTGCGACACGGCGATGGCGGAGACGGCGGAGAACCTCGCTACCAGGTACCGTATCGATCGCGGCGCCGTGGATGCCTACGCGCTTTCGAGCCAGCAGCGCGCCCGCGATGCGTGGGCGGCAGGCGCCTTCGCCGATGAACTGGCACCGGTGGTCCTGAAAGACCCGAAGACCAAACAGCCGGTCTCTTGGGCGCGCGACGAGCACATGCGCCCCGATTCGACCATCGAGGGATTGGCGAAGCTCGTCCCGGTGTTCCGGAAGGACGGCGTGGTGACGGCGGGGAACGCGTCGGGCCTCGCCGACGGTGCGGCGGCGATGGTGGTGGCCGACGCCGCGCTGGCCCGGGAACAGGGACTGAAACCGCTGGGGCGGCTGGTCGCGTATGCGGTGGCGGGTGTCGACCCCTCCATCATGGGCATCGGCCCGGCACCGGCAGCACGCGCGGTGCTGGCGCGGGCAGCACTCTCGCTCGAACAGATGGACCTGGTGGAAGTGAACGAGGCGTTCGGGGCGCAGTATCTCTCGGTCGAGAAGGAGCTCGGCCTGGACCGGGCACGTACCAACGTGGACGGTGGCGCCATTGCCATCGGGCATCCCTTGGGAGCAAGCGGCGCCCGCATCCTGGTGCACCTGCTGCACGCGCTCAGGCGCCGGGGTGGTCGCTACGCGCTCGGCAGTGCATGTATCGGTGGCGGGCAGGGTATCGCCGTCATCGTCGAAGCCATTGGCTGATCGGAGTAGACATCATGGAAATCCTGCTGCCCGCACTCCTGCTTGCCGTCGGCTACTGTTTCGGCAGCCTGCGTGTGCTGCGCCAGTACGAGCGTGGCGTATCGTTCTTTCTGGGGAAGTACTGGGGCACCAAGGGCCCGGGGCTGACGTTTGTGCCGCTTGGCCTCGCGAGCATGAAGCGGATGAGCCTGCGCACCATGGCACTCGACATCCCGCCCCAGGACGTCATCACCCGCGACAACGTCTCGGTGAAGGTGAACGCCGTTTTGTACATGAAGGTGCTCGACCCGGCCAAGGCGTTCATCGAGATCGAGGACTACCTCTACGCAACCAGCCAGCTCTCCCAGACGACGCTGCGCTCGGTGCTGGGCGAGGTGGAACTGGACGAGCTGCTGGCCGACCGGGAGAAGATCAACGCGGTGCTCAAGAAGATCATCGACACGCGCACCGATCCGTGGGGTATCGAGGTGTCGGCCGTGGAGGTGAAAGATGTGGACCTTCCCGACCAGATGAAGCGGGCGATGGCCCGGCAGGCGGAAGCGGAGCGCGAGCGACGCGCCAAGGTGATTGCCGCGCAGGGGGAGCTGCAGGCGTCGGCCACACTCGCCGAGGCGGCGAAGATGCTCGCGTCCGAGCCGGTTTCGTTGCAACTGCGCTACCTGCAGACGGTCACGGAAATCGCGGCGGAAAACAACTCCACCACGATCTTCCCGCTGCCGATGGACCTGCTCCGGCCGTTCATGGACATGGCAGACCGGGCGGCCCGAACGCGAGAAGACAAGGCGTTGGCGGCGGCTCCTGCACCGGCCGCATTGCCACCCGCCGACCGGCCGATGCCTGCCCATGAACTGGGCGACCTGATGCAGCGCCTCAAGGGCGAAGTCGCCCAGAAGAAGGACACGTAGCGCCATGGGGAGTGAACTGACGCCCAAGTTCGATCCGGAAGCACTGCAGCGAATCCTGCAGCGCGCAGCGGAGCTGCAGGCCAACGAGCGTGATGTGACGGGATCGCTCGACGGCAGCGAAGTGCTGGCACTGGGCCGTGACGTGGGCATCCCGGAGCACTACCTGCGGCAGGCCATGCTGGAGGTGGGCCAGGTGCCCACGGCGCCGGAGCCAGAGAGCTGGCTCGACGAGATGATGGGAGCAGCGTCGGTGCACGCGGAGCGCGTGGTACGAGGCGACCCGCGCGCCATCGAGACTGCGATGGTGAACTACCTCGAAACGGAAGAGGTATTCGGCGTCATCCGGCAAACCGAGGGCCAGGTAATGATGGAGCCGGTGGGTGGATGGCAGGCCGCGGTGCGCCGGGCGACCGGCAGCAGGAAGTACATGCTGAAGAAGGTGGAGCGGATCTCGGCCACGATCGTGCCCCTCGAGCCGGGACTGTGCCAGGTGGTTCTGCGCGGCAGCCTCCGGGATCTTCGGCGGGGATACATCGGCGGCGCGGCGGCGATCGTGTCGGTGGCCGTCGCGGGTACGGTGGTGCTCGGCGCACTCAACGCGTTCTGGCCCGTACTGCTGATGCCACTCCCCGGGGCCTTCGGGTTCTCCTGGGCCATCGGGAAGTCCTACCGTACAGAGGCGGAGCGCGCCCAGCTTGGGCTTGAGTGCGCGCTGGACCAGGTCGAGCGCGGTGCGGTGCGCTCATCGCACCAGCTCCCGGGGAAGAAGACCATGCTCGACACCGTGATCTCGGAGATCGAGACGCTCGTCGCCAACCGCACCCCTCGCCCCGGAAACTCTTCCCGGCCGAAGCCGTGAGTGGATTCCGGGCGGTCGGCGTGGTGGGCGCCGGGCTCATGGGCGCGGGCATCGCGCAGGCGGCGGCGGTAGCGGGGTTCGACACGATCCTCCAGGACTTGGACGAGGCCGCGCTCACCCGGGCGCGCGCCGGGATGGAGAAATCCACCGCGAAATTCGTGGAGAAGGGCCAGCTCACCGTCAAAGCTCGTGCCTCGGCACTCGGTTTGGTGACGACGACCACTGGACTGGGCGCCATGGCGCGCGCGGACCTTGTGATCGAGGCGATCACGGAAGACGCGGCAGTGAAGACCGGTCTGTATCGAGAGCTCAACGCCGTGTGCCCCCCCACCACCACCTTTGCCTCCAATACGTCGAGCCTCAGCATCGCGATGCTGGCGGCGGGAAGCGGGCGGCCCGACCGGTTCGTCGGGCTGCACTTCTTCAATCCGGTGCCGCTCATGCCGCTGGTGGAGGTGATCCGTGCGGACACCACGTCGGCTGAGACGTATGCGGATGCGCTTGGCTTCGTGCGCGCACTGGGTAAGGAGACGGTGGAAGCGCGCGATGTGCCCGGGTTCGTGGTGAACCTCCTGCTGGTGCCGTACCTGCTGGATGCGGTGCGGGCGCTGGAGCGCGGCGTCGCAGGCACCGCCGACATCGACCGTGGAATGGCGCTGGGGTGTGGTCACCCGATGGGGCCGCTCATGCTGCTCGATTTCGTCGGCCTCGACACGGTGGTGAAAATCGGCGAGATCATGTTCGCCGGGTACCGGGAGGAGCGCTACGCGCCGCCGGCGCTGTTGCAGCGCATGGTGGCGGCAGGATCGCTCGGCAGGAAGAACGGGAAGGGCTTCTATGACTACGCCGTGACGCCTCCAGCGCCGGTAAACCTGGCATGAGGGTACCGTGGCGCCGTTTCCTGCCGCCCTGCCGCCTTGTCCTCCTGCCGCTTCTCTTCCTGCCGCTCTTGTTCGGCTGCGATCCCAATACGACGCGGCCAAGGGTGGTTCCCTTTCCGGAGGATGCACAGACCGAGGTACGGGCGAAGACCCCGGCGGCGACGGAGCGGCTGCTGGCGGCACTCGCGGCCGACAGCGTGCCGATTCGGTTCTCGTCCACCCGCGATGGCTATGTCGAGACCCCCTGGCTCAGCGCCGAGACGCTCACCGCCACTGACGCTCGGCCCATCGGCGCCGACATCGTCCGGATCCGCGGATGGGTGAACCCGGGCAAGGAAGGGTTTTCCATTATCATCCTGGAAGGGGCGTACCGGACCCTGGCCGATCCGTCGATGCCGGAGCGGGAACTCGAGCGTCCACTGCCGAAGGATCATCCGGTGCAGGTACGCATTGACAGTCTGGTTGCTCGCATTCCGACCGGGCGATCCGGCACCGTGCCGCCCCGTCCGATCACCCCTCCCCAGCCAGCGGACTCCGCCTCATGACGCCACCCAGCCCCAGCCGGCTTCCGCGCAGCATCGGGCTCTGGAGTGCCATCGCCGTGGTCATTGGCACGACCATCGGGTCGGGCATCTTCCGGTCGCCCGCGGGCATCGCCGAGCGGCTGCCGGGACCGGGGCCACTGCTCGGGGTGTGGGTGCTTGGCGGTGTCTTTGCCATCTGCGGCGCGCTGACGCTCGCGGAGGTGTCGAGTGCGATCCCCGAGACCGGCGGGCTGTATGCCTTTCTGCGCGACGGGTGGGGGCGCCTCTATGGATTTCTGTTCGGCTGGGCGCAGCTGGTGATCATCCGCGCGGCGTCGCTGGGTGCCATCTCCATCACCTTCGCCGAGTACTTCATGCGGGTGCTGGGTTACGATCCGCGGGTGGCACCGTACGACACGTACGCGCATCGCGTCGCCGCCGTGGCGATCATCGTGACGGCGACGTTCAACATCGTGGGGGTCCGGTGGGGTGCGCTCATCACCAACATCACGACGCTTGCGAAGTACGGCGGGTTGCTGTTCATCATCGTACTCGCGCTGACGCTGGGCCTGCCTCAGACCGGGGGGCATTTTACGCCGTTCATCCCGCCCGGCAGCGTCTCCATCGCGCCGTTCGGGCTGGCGCTGGTGGCCGTGCTCTGGGCGTATGACGGGTGGGCGGATCTCAGCTACGCCGCGGGCGAGGTGAAGGATCCGCAGCGAAACCTGCCCCGGGCGCTGATCATTGGCACGCTGCTGGTGATCGCGATCTACCTGCTGGCCAACATCGCGTACCTCTCCGTGCTCGACATCAACGAGATCCGGGGATCCAAGCTGGTGGCGGCCGACGTGGCGGAGCGACTGATTGGCCGAAAGGGCGTGATCTTCGTGTCGGTGACAGTCATGCTCTCCACCTTCGGGACGCTGAGCAGCGTGCTGCTCACGTCGCCACGCATCCTCTTCGCGCTCGCCGACGACAAGCTCTTCTTCACGCAGGTGGCGAAGGTGCACCCGAGGTTCGGGACGCCCTATGTGGCCATCATCCTGGTGGCGATCATGGGAGTGGCGTTCGTGCTGCTGCAGACGTTCGAGAAGCTGACCGACACCTACGTGATTGCGGTGCTGCCGTTCTATGCGCTGGGGGTGGCGGCGGTATTCCCGCTCCGGAGGAAGCCAGGATACCAGCCGTCGTTCCGGTCGCCGTGGTACCCGGTGGTGCCGCTGCTGTTCATCGCCTCGACGATTTTCCTGCTGGGGAACTCGGTGGTGGAGCCGGACACGCGGATCTGGACGCTGGGGATTTTCGGGGTGATCCTGGCGGGCGTGCCGTTCTACTGGTTTGTCGCGCCGAAGCAGAACACGTCATCATCGGGCCGATGAGGCGCCCCCGCAACAGCGAAGCGCCCGCGCGAACCCGAGCTAGTCAATTGCTTCTGTCACCTGAAGCCTTCGGCGATCGTCTGGACGCCAGCGACATCGCGATGAAGGCGAGCGCGCCCCAGACTCCGAGTCGGCTGGGAGGCACTACCCCCAGGCTCGAAAGTCCTCCAATCATGCTTGCCAGCGAGAGCATGCCGACTCCCCATACCCGCACCTGACCACGCGGCAGGAACCAAACGGCCACACCTAGCGCGAGGAAACAAGCTCCGAGAACCGTAGCGAGCGGAAAGTTCCCGGGTCCGTTCCGAGCGATCCACCACGATGCTGGAAATACGCCGAACGCGGCGATCCACAGGAGTATCCGGCTTGTCTTTCCCATTTTGATCAATCTCCCCCTGCGCACGCTTCACCCTACAGGATCCCGGGATTCCCCCGCCACACCGCATAGGTAAGCGCGGTCGCGAAGCTGACCCAGACAAGGTACGGCACCAGCAACGCCCCGGCGAGCCTGCGCACCCGCCAGAACATGTTCAGCGTCAGGGCCACGGTAACCCACAGCAGCACCACCCCCACAAACGCGAGCGCGCCCTGGTGCCAGGCGAAGAAGAGCCAGGTCCAGAGCGCGTTGAGTGCCAACTGCACGAGGTACACCACCAGCGCCACCCGCGCGCCGATGAACCGGCGGGCCCGCCACACCATCCAGGCCGCGATCGCCATGAGGAGATACAGCACGCTCCACACCGGGCCGAACACCGATCCAGGCGGGGCCCACGTCGGGCGCTGCAACGCCGCATAGAACTCACGCGAATTCGCGGCGGCAGCTCCACCAATGGCCGCCGCGAACGCCGTGATGCCGATCCAGCCCAGCAGGCTCGGAATGGTCGAGCCACCCGCCCTCTCGGCCCCGCCCTGCGCCATGTGCAGCCTCCCCGTCCCACACCACCAGTCCTAGACCACGTACGCCTTGACCCACTCCTCGAGCTGATTCAGGTCGAGCAGTGCGTCCTTGCAGGGCCCCGATGGAAGCGTCATGGTAAGACCAAGCACCGGCACCTTTCCCGCCACGTCGTGCAGGCCGCTCACCATGTCCCGCTCACACGCCACCGCCACCACCGCGCGGGGTCGCCGCTCCCGGATGACGCGACGGGCCAGCTGGCCCCGGGTCGCCACGAACACCGGCACGTCGTACTTGCCGGCGATCTGCAGCACCCCATCCAGGGTGGCCCGCGACAGGCACCGCGGAATAAGCAGGAGCAGCTCACCCTTCCCCACCTTCCGGTTCCGCTCCAGCACCAGCGCGTTGTAGACCTTCACCGCGGCGTTCTCCACCCAGTCACGCTTGCCGAACCTGTCCGCCACGCGCGAGGTGAGCTTCATGAGCCGTAGGAATGGCCCTCGCTCGGCGAGACGCTCCGGCAGCAACGGGCGGCGCAACAGGTAAGAAAGGAGGATGGCACCCCACCAGAGCCAGAGCACTCCCGCCACCACGCCCAGGCCCAGCCAGACGTAGGTGGGCACTTCGGCACTCAGCTGCGCGATGTGGGGAGAGAGCAGCTCGGCAACAAGCGCAAGGACGCCCAGGGCGAAGCCAAGGGCCAGCGCCGACCAGCCAAAGAACAGCGCAGGTGGAGAGTCGTAGTTCCCCTGGTTGGGCAGGGGGGTACCGTCCCACTCGTCCCACTCGTGCCCGAGCCGACGGTCAACATCGATATGAATGAGCTGCGCGCGCTGGGCATCCGACATAGGGGGAGAAGATAACGTAGCTTTGCGCTCATGCCCTCCGTCCCTCCCCTCCGCGGCCCGTTCCGCACCGACCTCCGCGCCCGCGCCGCCTACAGCGAAGGCGCGGGGGTGTATCGGGTGGTGCCGGCCGCCGTGGCGCTCCCCGCCGATGAGGCGGACCTGATCGGACTGCTGCAGTGGGCCGCTGCCCCCAAGGGTCAGCAGTCGACAGTCGGCAGTCGGCAGGGAGCCGGCAGTCATCAGACGCTCGTGCTCCGTGGAGCCGGCAGTGCCATGGGGGGCGGGAATGTGGGAGACGGCATCGTGGTGGACCTGACGGCGATGGCCGAGCGGACACTGACCGTTGCGGCCGGCGCCCGCACCGTCATCACCTCGGCAGGGGTGACGCTGGGCGAGATCGAGCAGGCTGCCGCGCCACACGGACTCCGACTCCCCCCCGACCCGTCGAGCGCGGGATGGGCCACCGTCGGCGGGGTCTTCTCCACCAATGCCGCGGGGCCACGGACCCTGCGCTACGGCAGCGTGCGACGCTGGGCGGTCGGGGCGACGGTCATCACCCCCGCAGGAGATCGCCTGGTGCTGCGCCGCGGTGAGGCGCCGAGCGGCGCGATCGCGGCACACCAGTTCGAGTCGGAGGTGGCGCCGGCGATCCGGGCGCAGGCACCGCTGATCCGGGCGCGATTTCCCAGAACACGAAAGAACTCCTCGGGCTACGCCCTCGACGCCTGGCTCGACTCGGGCGACCTGCTCGACCTCTTCATCGGCGCCGAGGGGACGCTCGGCGTGGTCACTGAAGTCACCTGGAAACTCGACCCGATCCCGGCGTTCCGGTCGTCGCTGCAGGTGGAAATCGCTTCCCTCGATCGCATCGCCGAGACGATACTCGCCCTGACGGCCACCGGTCCGTCCGTCTGCGAGCTGCTGGACCGGAGCTTCCTCGACGTGGTGCGGAGCGGGACGACGGGGCCGGAGATGGTCGTGCCCGACGCCGAGGCCGTGCTGCTGATCGAGTACGAGGAAGACTCGGCGGTTGCGCTGGAGGCGGCGGTCGCCCGGTGTGAGACCGCGGCTGAGTCGGCGGGGGCCCGCGCGGTGCGGCCGCGCACGACCGCGGACGAGGCTGCGATCTGGACGCTGCGCCATGCGGCGAGCCCGATCCTCGCCCGGCTGCCGCTCACGCAGCGGTCGATGCAGGTGGTCGAGGACGGCTGCGTCCCGGTGAAATGTCTTGCTGAATACCTGCAGCTCCTGCGAGATGCGGCGGCGCGGCGTGGGCTGCCGATCGTCCTCTTCGGCCATGCCGGCGACGGTCACGTCCATGCGAACCTGCTCCCCGACACCACGCGCCCCGGCTGGACCGATGCCGTGGCCTCGCTGCTCGAGGAAGTCAGCGCCGGTGTCATCGCGCTCGGCGGCACGCCAGCGGGAGAGCACGGGGACGGACGGCTCCGCGCCGGCCTCATGGAGCGGCTCTATGGCCGGGAGATCGTGGACCTCTTCCGGCTGGTGAAGAACCGCTTCGACCCACTGGGCATCCTGAATCCGGGCGTTATCCTTCCCGCCGTTCCGGAGGCATCGCCACTCTCGCACCTCAAGTTGGGAGCAGGGGCGGCGCCGATCCCCGACGACATCGCTGCTGGTCTCAGGCGGATCGAGCGCGAGGGAGGGTACGCCACCCCCCGCCTTGACCTGGCCTGATCGGCTGACGACTCGCTCACGACTCACGACTCACGACTCACGACTGACTCTCCCATGAACATTCTCCGCGACGCCTCGGTCACCCTCCTGGCGCGGCCCCAGTTCGTGGAGCCGGCGCACCTCCCCATTGCCTGGCAGGGCGCGTCCACCGACGGCGAGCGGCTGGCGGAGTTCGCTGGACGGCTCTGCTACATGAGCCAGCACAATCCCGCCGGCCGGAGCACCGCCGAGTACCTGGAAAACATCCTCAAGCAGGGGCATGGGTCGGTGTTCGAGCACTCGACCTATGTGCTGCTCCTCGAGGGGATCTCCCGCTCCTGCACCCATGAGCTCGTCCGGCACCGGGCGGGCTTCGGCTACTCCCAGCTCTCCCAGCGGTACGTGGACGAGTCGGAGGCGAACTTTGTCATGCCCCCCGCAATCCAGGGCGACGCCGCCCTCGAGGGAGAATGGCAGCGGGCGATGGCGTCGGCCCAGGCCTCCTATGTGGCGACGGTGGAGCTGCTCATGGGGAAGTACAGCTGGGTGGAGAGCGGGGTGCACCGGAGGAAGATGGCGCGCGAGGCGGCCCGGAGCGTCCTGCCCAATGGGACGGAGACCAAGATCGTCGTCAGCGCCAATGTCCGCGCCTGGCGCACCATGCTGGAGCTCCGGCTGGGAGAGGGAGCGGAGCTGGAGATCCGGCGTCTCGCGGTGATGATCCTCCGGGTCCTGAAGGTCGAGGCACCGGCGCTGTTCGGCGATTTCGAGATCTACCAAGCGGCCGACGGGACGGAGTGCGGGCGGGTTGGATACCACAAAGTGTGAGAAAATCCCGAAAAAACTATTGTGTATTCCTTTTGCATTCCTTACCTTAGATTCGCGCGCGAGAAAAAATCGCAGCTTTCGAGTTCTGCTCGTCCGGCATCGGACGTCTTTTTTTGTAGAGGGCCCGTTTGGCAGTTCGGATCGGACTCGCCTTCAATCTCAAGCCAGAGGCACCGGCACCAGTCGCCGGGGCGGATTCGCCCTCCCCCGTAATCCCCAATCCCAACAGTGACGTCACGGCGCTCCCTTCGGCGCAGCGAGTGCTGCGCGACGACCTGGAGCAGCCCGATCTCTACGCCGAGTGGGACGAGCAGGGCACCATCGACGCGGTGGCCGCTGCGCTCTCCACCATAGGAGAAGTGGTCCTCCTCGAGGCGAACGAGACCTTCCCTGAGCGGCTCCGCGCCGCCCGTCCCGACTTCGTGTTCAACACCGCCGAGGGGCTCTACGGCCCGAACCGGGAGGGACATGTCCCGGCCATCTGCGAGTTCTACGGCATCCCGTATCACGCCTCCGACCCGCTCTCCCTGTCGCTCTGCCTGCATAAGGGCCGGACGAAGGAGATGCTGCTCCAGCACGGCGTGCCCACGGCGCCCTTCACCATCGCGCGCACCCGGGACGACGCCCGGAACGTGACGCTGCCCTTCCCCCTCTTCGCGAAGCCGTGCTTCGAGGGATCGGGCAAGGGCGTCACGGTCCAGAGCCTCTGCCAGAACCGGGCGGAGCTGGTGGCGCGAGTGGACGCGCTCCTCGACACGTACAAGCAGCCGGTGCTCATCGAGACCTGGCTTCCGGGGCTCGAGTTCACCGTGGCCGTCCTCGGGAACGGTGAGGAGGCACGCTGCTTGCCAATCGTGGGCATGAACTTCGATGTGCTGCCCGCGGGCGCACCGCCGATCTACGGCTACGAAGCGAAATGGCTCTGGGATACGATCGCGAACCCGCTCCAGTTGTTCGAGTGCCCGGCACGGGTGCCGGAGGCTCTGACCCGGGACATCGAAACGGCGGCACTTGCCGCCTACCGGGCGCTCGAGTGCCGCGACTGGTGCCGCATCGACGTCCGGTGCGACGGCGTGGGACGCCCGATGGTGGTGGAGCTCAACCCGCTCCCCGGCATCCTCCCCGACCCGATGGACAACTCCTGCTTCCCCAAGGCAGCACGGGCGGCGGGCATGACGTACGACGACCTGATCCGCACCGTGGCCGACATCGCCTGGCGGCGGATCAGCGGCGGGACCCTGCTGGCCGAGGTGAGCTGAATGCGCGCAGTGATCCTGTACGATGGCGGGAGCGACGAGTGGTCGGCCCAGGACGTGGCCGCGGTCATGGCGAATGTGAGGGAGGTGCGGACTTCCCTTCGGCGCGCGGGTCATGAGCCGGTACTCGTGCCCGTCCACCTGGGTGACTTCCGCTGGCTGACGCGGGCCCGGAAGGCCGA
This sequence comes from Gemmatimonadota bacterium, assembly GCA_031402225.1. Classification (GTDB taxonomy): domain Bacteria; phylum Gemmatimonadota; class Gemmatimonadetes; order Gemmatimonadales; family GWC2-71-9; genus JAGGAG01. The sequence goes on from JANNSD010000186.1 coordinate 12,009, forward strand.
CCTGGTGTTCAACCTCTGCGAGGGCATCAACGGCAAGGCGCGCTACGAGGACTTCGTGGTGGGTGCGCTGGAGCTGACCGGGGTCCCGTTTACCGGTTGCCGCCACTGGCCGATCGCCGTGTGCCACCGGAAGTACGTGGCGAACACGCTGCTCGCCGCAGGCGGGCTGCCGGTACCCTCGTTCACGCTGGCGCAGGGCAACAAGATCCCCGCCGACTTTCCGCTGCCGGCCATCGTGAAGCCGAACGCCGAGGACGCGAGCGTCGGGATCGACCGGGACGCCGTGTGCACCTCGCGCCGGGCGCTCCGGAAGCGGGTGGCCACCATGCTGGAGCACTTCGACGAGGTGCTGGTCCAGGCGTACATCGGCGGCCGGGAGTTCAATGTCGGGTTCATCGGCGACCGGATGCTCCCGATCTCGGAGATCAAGTTCGACCAGATGCCTCAGGGCAGCTGGCCGATCGTGACGTACGCCGCCAAGTGGCATGCGGGGAGCGCCGAGGACATGGGCACGCAGCCGGTCTGCCCGGCGCAGGCGCCCTCCGACCTGCTCCGCCGCATCGGTGCGGTGGCACGGCAGGCCTGGATGACGATGGCGCATGGCGAGGGCTACGGCCGGGTGGACCTGCGGGTGGATGAGCAGGGACAGCCCTGGGTGCTCGAGGTAAACCCCTGCCCCGACCTCTCCAGCGATGCCGGCCTGGCACGGATGGGTCGCGCCGCAGGATGGAACTACGACGAACTGGTGCTGCAGGTGGTGGAGGAGACGCTCAACCGGTCCCGCCGCGCCTCGGCAGCAGCGGCAGCCCAGATACCGAGCAGCATCCCGGCGTGACCGTCGCCGCCGTGGTGCTCCTGCGTCCCCTCGCGACTGTGGACCGGTCGGCGGTCGAAACCATGACGCGGAACACCGGGTTCTTTCACGAAGACGAAGTGGGCATCGCCGTCGAAGTGTGCGACGCTGCGGTGGCCGGCACATCCGACTACGAGGCGCTCGGTGCCGAGGTGAACGGCACCCTCGCCGGCTGGATCAGCTGGGGACCGACGCCCTGCACGCTCGGGACCTGGGATTGCTACTGGATCGTCGTTGATCCCGCCCATCAGGGCGAGGGGATCGGCTCCACCTTGCTCGGCGAAATGGAGCAGCGGCTCGCGGGCCGCGCGCGACTGATCGTCGCCGAGACGGCGGGACGCGATGAGTACGGGCCGACGCGAGCGTTCTATGAGCGCCGTGGCTATCACGCCCAGTCACGCATTCCCGATTTCTACGCCCCAGGCGACGATCAGGTCGTCTACGTGAAGTATCTGAGCGCCGCGGTTCGGCCTTAAGGAGGACGGGTACCGGCATGGAGACCTGGCAGGAGGTCCTGCGAAGAAACTCGATCGCTTCTCTCGAAGCGCTCGCCATCAAGTTCGGCCCGGAGAACTTCCCCGAGCTGGACCGGCTGCGCATCGCGGCGGAGAACTTCGAGTTCCGCATCTCACCCGCAATGGTGGACCTCATCAAGGAGCCGAACGACCCGATCTGGCGCCAGTACGTGCCGACGGTCGACGAGCTCGAGGTGGTCGATGGCATCGTCGACTCGCTCAATGAGGACGAAGACAGCCCGGTGCCGAATATTACGCACCGCTATCCCGACCGGGCGCTGTTCCTGGTCTCCCCGGTGTGCGCCTCCTACTGCCGCTTCTGCACCCGGCGGCGGAAGGTGGGCGATCCCGAGAAGATCCCGATGTCCCAGTTCGAGTCGGCGTTCCAGTACCTCGAGGAACACACCGAGATCCGGGACGTGATCATGTCGGGCGGCGATCCGCTGCTCCTCAACGACCGCCGCCTCGACATGATCCTGGCCCGGCTCCGGTCGATCAAGCACATCGAGATCATCCGGATCGGCAGCCGGGTGCCATGTCACCTCCCGGAGCGGATCACCCCGGAGCTGTGCGACACGATCAAGAAATACCATCCGGTGTGGATCAACACGCACTTCAACCACCCCGATGAGCTCACGCCGGCAGCGGTGAACGCGCTCGGCATGCTGGCCGATGCGGGCATACCGCTCGGCTGCCAGACGGTGCTCCTCAAGGGGGTCAATGACAGCCCCGAGGTCATGAAGTCCCTCATGCACCGGCTGATGCTGGCCCGAGTGCGACCGTACTACATCTACATGGCCGACCAGGTGGCGGGCGCCGAGCACTTCCGGACAACGGTGCAGACGGGGCTCGAGATCATGCACGCGCTGCGTGGGTGGACCAGCGGCCTGGCCAACCCGTACTTCGTCATCGATGCCCCGGGCGGCGGCGGCAAGATTCCGCTCCTGCCGGAATACGTCGAGAGCATGAACGAGGACGAGGTGATCCTGCGGAACTTCCGGGGCGAGCGGTTCGTCTACCGTCAGGCGCGGGAGGAGATCGGGGTCGGGGCCGGGTCATCTGACCCAGAGTACCTGTTCCAGCCGACGCTGCAGCTGAAGAAGTCGCCGAGGAAGCGGGCGACCGCGCCGAGGAAGCGGAAGACGGCGTAGGGAGGCGGTAGGCGTTGGGCGTTAGACGGGTAGAGAAAAGCGGATCAGGGCTTCACGCCTTGATCCGCTTCGTCTTTCTACCGCCTCACGCCTCACGCCTCACGCCCAACGCCTACTCCGCAAACTTCACGACCGTCCCATTGCTAGCCAGGTACAGCATCTCCAAGGCGCCGTCGCGGCCGGGCACGATAGCTGGCGAGCGCGCGAGGCCGATGCCCTCTTCTACGGTGCTGTAGCGCCAGCGGGAAGCGTTGGTGCAGACACTGGAGCAGGTGGCGTAACGCAGGCGGTCGAGGCCATTGTCGATGAAGACGGTCTGTACCCTGCCGTTGGTATCCGTGGTGACGCCGCCAGCCTGTCCCACCAGGCCCGAGGTCGCCAGGTCAATGTTCGTCCAGTTGGCGACGATGGCGCAGTCACTGAGACAGGAGCTGTACTTCACCGTACCGCCGATCGACGCGGAGTAGGTTACCGCGAGTTCCTTGTTGGGGCCGAGCGCTATCGCCGGGTCTTGGGCCCCGTCTACCAAGGAGACAGTGCGGACCACCCATTCACCGGTCCCGGTACAGGTCGTGGTGCAGGTGGCGTACTTGAGGCTCCGGCCACCACTGTCCTGATACACAACGTGGCGCGTCAACCCATCGACCACGATGGCGCTCGACCGGCCCACGAACGGGCCGACATCCGGCGTGCCTACCTGCCAGTTGGCATCCAGCGCGCACGCCGCGAGGCAGCGCGCATACCTGAGGAATTTGTTGATACCGTCGTAGTAGGTGGTCTGCACGATACCGTCAGGGGTTACCGAAATGGACGGATTGATGCCGATCTGGCTGCTCGAATTGTCCGCGGTGGCGAAGGACCAGGAGAGCAGGTCGGTGCAGGCCGTGAGGCACGTGGCATACCGGAGTGTCTGCAGCCGGTCGCTTCGGAACACCATGTGGACCCGGCCATTCCTTTCCACCCCGATGGCACTGGACGAGCCCACGTTGCCCACCGTATCCACCCCCAGCGTGCTCCAGTTGGCGGCCAACGCGCAGCTCGCGGCACACTCGGCGTAGATGAGGTCGCCATTCACCGAGTCGGCATACACGGCGTGGAGCCCGCCCGACGAGTCGGCCGCCAGGGCCAGGTGGCCAAAGAAACCGGTGCCGGTGGCGAGTGGGAACGCGGCGATCGGCCGAGTCTTGAAAGTCCAGGTATAGGGCGCCGCGAGAACGGAGCCGGTGGTGGACTGCAACGCGCGCGTGATGGTTGCTCGATAATTGGTGTTGGGAAGCAGGGACGCGGTCGCCTGGAGCTGCGTGCCACCCAGGACGAGGATGCGGCGCGGCGCATCGACGCCGCTGGGGTCTTCCGCCACGGTGTAGGACGTGACCGTGGCGGTCGAAGCGTTGAGGGGCTGGCTGGTGACCGCCGAGACCGGAAGGCCATACGCCGCGAGTGGCGCGTTGGCTACGGGCGACGTGGAGAGGACCGTCATGGGGGTGCCGCCACCGCCGCCGCCGCCATCGGGCGGAGGAAGGGGCACCGGTTCCTCGCATGCGGCCAACCCGCCAAGAAGCAACAGGGCGGCGACGCTGCGCCGGTTCCACGGTGAGCTCATCAAGTTCCTCCGGCCGACGGGCCTCGAGTGCGATTCGACACTATCCGACAGAAAGATCGCAAGCGACGCGCCGGGCTGGTAACCCCAGGTGGCGTGCCGCGCACATCAGTGATGGAAGCACCTGCAGGACAACTACTTGGCTCGCTGAGCCGGCTCGAGCCCCCACCGCTCCACCCCCTCCAGCCAGCTCCAAGGATCGATCGTCACCCCGGTGATTCGCCGAGTGGCTACGGCGGATTGCTCGGGGGCATAGAGGAACACGGCGGGCACATCCAGGTTCATGGAATCGAGGACCTCGTGCCAGCGCGTGCGCGCCACTGGGAGGGCAGACGCCTGGAGCGCCTCCGCAATCAGTGAGTCGACGACCGGGTTGGCGTAACGTCCGTAGTTGAGTGCTCCCCACCCCGCCCTGGTCCACTGATCAACCAGTCCGCGCGGGCTCGGCTCATCCAGATACGCGCCGATGTAGGTATCGAACTTTCCCTCGGCGAGTCGCTGCTGGAATACCGGGAAATCAACCGCGTCGATGGAGACGTCCGCACCGAGCCGGCGCCAGGATTCCTGCAGCGCCTCGGCGAGCAGCTTCCGGGTCGCGCTGGTCGACGGTACGAGCAGGCCGAAGGCAAGCCGGGTGGCGCCGTGCCGGCGCACACCGGAGGCATCGCGCCTCCAGCCGGCTGAATCGAGCAGCGCGGACGCGGCAGCGGTATCGAATGGCAGGATGCTGACGCCGTCGCCCGCGATCCACTGCAGTCGCGACACCGGTCCCTCGGGCACGCCGGCATTGGGGCCGAATATGGCGCGGGCAATGGTGGCGCGGTCGAGTGCCAGCGTGAGTGCCTGCCGGACGGCACGGTCAGTGAACCGCGGGTCGGGCTTGCCCTTCGCTCCGGTGAACTTGAATGCCGCAAAACCATAGACGGCCGAAGGGTAGGGCATGACACGCAGCAGCGTGTCGGCGGCCGCGCGATCGGACTGCGCCGGCGGTCCGGCATGCTCCAGCAACTCCGCTTCCCCGGCGAGCACCAGGTTGAGTGCGGCGTCGGGGTCGGCAGTGAAGCGCCACACGAGCCGTCGGATGGCCGGCGCCGGTTGCCAGAAGGGGTCGGCGTCGAGCGTGATGGTCGTGCCGCGCTCCCAGCTACTCACGCGATAGGGACCGCTCCCGACCAGGTGCGCCAGGCTCGTGTCGCTGGGCCACGACGCCGGAGGCATCGCGGACCAGATGTGCATGGGCAGGATCCGCACATGCCAGGTGGCATCGTACAGCTGCTCGGGCGAGTAGCGGGGAAAGTGGATCAGCACCGTGGCGGAGTCGGCGGCGAGGACGGTGACGCCCGCGAGCGCCGAGGCCGCCGCCGTCTCCAGCGTGGAGTCGGCGTAGGCGGCGAAGGAGAAGACCACATCGCTCGCCGTCACCGACACGCTGTCATGCCAGAGCGCGCCAGGCCGCAGGTGAAAGCGCCAGGTCAGCGAATCCACCGGCTCCCAGGAAATCGCCAGCGCCGGACGGAAGGCGGTGGGGTCGATGGTGGCGCCGCCGGGCTGGAAGTTCGCCAGTCGTTCGTAGACCCGGTCCCCGATATCCCGGCCCACCGACTCGAACACCAGCGGGGGCAGGATACTCGCCGGCTCGCGCACCGCGGCAATGCGTACGGTGCCGCAGTCCACACAGGGCGCAGGGGTCCGCTCGCACCCCATCAGGGCGGCGACCGCGCACGCCGCCAACAGACGCGTGATTCGACCAGCCATCAGGACTCCCGCGGAGGTTCCCACCACGACTGGCGCTTCGGCGCCTGAGTCGCAATGATGTGGGTGGAACAAAACGTTACACTGTACCCCGGGTGCATCGGACGACACAACAATGTAAACTATTATCCCGAAGCTACTTAGCCAAATCCGCCGAAGGGGAACGACACCTGCTATGGAGGTCTGGGTCCTGGCTCGACACGGGCCGTCCTATCCGACCAGCTCCAGAGGTAATGTCATGCGAAATTCTCGTGCAGTTCTTCTTGCCGCAGGCACGGTACTCCTCGCCGGTTGCTCTGATTCCGGTACGGGCACAGCGGCCGATGCCACGGTGCGATTCAACGTGGCGACGTCGAGTGCCCCGGCCGCCGCAGGTGCGGCCCTCGACGTGACTGGTGGACCGGAGACGTTCACCGACGGCACGAACACCCTGGTGGTCGAGAGCGCGAAGATGGTCCTGCGCGATATCAGCTTCCACCTGATCGAGACGGCGAACTGCACCGACGATGACTCCGACGATGCCGACGACGACGGCTCCGACGACGCAAGCGGTGATGATCACGGCGGGAACAGCGGGTCGGACGCGCGGACAGCGGCCGCGAGCGGACGCATCGCGATGTCTCACGATGACGACGGCAACGACGAAGACTGCGACGAGCTGCGCATCGGGCCGTACCTGCTCGACCTGCCGCTGGGCGCCGGCGCATCGCGGGCCTTCTCCGTCGAACTGCCAGCCGGCAGCTATCGCGAGGTGAAGTTCAAGGTGCACAAGGCCACGCGTGAGAGCGACGCGGCGTTCATCGCGGCACACCCGGAGTTCGAGCAGCGGAGCGTGCGGGTGGTCGGTACGTACAACGGGGTCGCTTTCGACTTCACCAGTGATGCGACGGCCAGCCAGGAGAATGAGTTCAACCCAGCGCTGGTGGTCGACGGCACGACGGCGACGGACCTCACGCTGTTTGTCGACCTGTCGAGCTGGTTCCTGGTCGATGGCGTGCTGGTGGACCCGGCGCTGGCCAACGGCGAGCAGCCGCTTGCAAGCCAGGTCAAGAACAACATCAAGGCATCCATCCGCGCATTCGAGGACGACGACCAGGATGGCGAGGACGACCACGACGAAGATGGAGGCAGCAATCACGGCAGCGACTGACCGGGGCCGCAGGAACGGATGACGCCGGACTGGAGCGTACTGATGATCACGGTCAGCGACAGCTTCCGCACCACCCTCGAGGGGGTGGTGCGGGAGCTTGGCGCTTTGCCGGTGCCGTGGAACCCGGCGGATGGCCGGGCATCGGTGGATGGACCGGTGCTGGTCCTCGGCGGCGGCGCCGAGACCGACGCCATCGACCTGGTGGCCGAACTCGACAAGGCCAACCCGGTGTTCCTGGTCGGGGCGTCCACCGACCATCGGCTGGGCTCCGCCGCGGTGCGCTCCGGCGCTCGCGACTACTTCGCCCTGCCCGGCGATCTCGATGCGCTGCGCCGCACGCTGGAGCGGGAAGGCCGGGAACGGCGCGGCGCCACCGAAGGGGGAAAGTTCGCCGCCGCTGAGCGATCGGCGAGCGGGTTCGCGACCATTGTGGGCACCAGTGAACCGATGCGGCGCGCGCTGGACCAGGCGCGGCGCGTCACCCGGCACGGCGGCGTGACGGTGTTGATCACCGGCGAGACCGGCACCGGCAAGGAGCTGCTGGCGCGCGCGATCCACTACGAGGGGCCACGCGCCACCGGCCCGTTCGTCGAGATCAACTGTGCCGCGATTCCGGCGACACTGCTGGAAAGCGAGCTATTCGGACATGAGAAGGGCGCCTTTACCGGCGCCATTGCCACCAAACCGGGGCTCTTCGAGCTCGCGCACGGCGGGACGTTGTTCCTCGACGAGATCGCCACGATGCCGTTGGAGCTGCAGGCCAAGCTGCTCCGGTCGCTGGAGAGCCGGGAGATCCGCCGGGTCGGGGGCCAGCGAACCCATCGCATTGAGGTGCGGGTGATCGCAGCGACGCATGCCGACCTCCGGAGTGCCATTGCCCGGGGCGAGTTCCGCGAGGACCTCTTCTACCGGCTCAACGTCGTGGCGCTGACGCTGCCGCCGCTCCGGGAGCGGCTGCAGGATGTCGAGCAGCTGGCCGAGGTCTTCCTCGAGCGGCTCGCCGCCACCTACGCGCTGCCGGTGCCACCGCTGACGCCGGCACTTCGCGCGGCGCTGCATGCGCACCCCTGGCCCGGCAATGTGCGCGAGCTGCGCAACACCATCGAGCGCGGCCTGGTGCTGTCGCCCCGGGGGTCACTCGACGCCGACGCGCTCTTCACCTCGGACGCCGTGCCGGCCGCGCCCCCAACCAGCGCCCTGCCATTCCCCGCCGATCTCGGCACCATCAACCGCGCCGCCGCCCGGGCCATGGTCGAGTTCACCGCCGGAAACAAGAGCGAGGCGGCCCGGCGCCTCGGTGTTTCGCGTCCCCGACTCAATCGACTGCTCGATGACTCCAATCACTAGATCCGGCCATCGGCCAAAAGGATGCCGCATGTTCTTCAGCGCACGCTTCAGGGTGTCGACCGTCGCCATCGCGGTGGCACTTGCCATCGGCTGCTCGTCCGACACGGCGTCGCCCAATGACCCGGGGTCGGAGCGGCCGCCAGACGGCCTCACTGTTGCCCGACTCGCCACCACGGCGCCGCCACTGGAGGAGAGCACCGTCTCGTTCTGGGCGGTGAAGGGCCGGAGCATCGAGCAGAAGCTCTACTTCCTCGACTCCCAGGGCCAGCGTGGCGAGGAGTACCTCGCGCTCAAGCTCGAGGACGAGTCGCTGAGCCAGCGGCCCGACGGGTCGGCCATCGCCGAGGGCGATTCAGTACTCATCACCATCACCGTGGAGGACCCGGCGCTCCTGCTGTTTTCTCTCCAGCCGACCGGCCTCACGTTCAGCGCGAGCAAGCCGGCGGAACTCAAGATCCGCTATGCCCACGCCGACGACGACTTGAACGAGGACGGTGAGGTGGATGGCGAGGATGACAACCTGGAGTCAATCCTCGGTATCTGGCGGCAGGAGTTGCCGGGTGACCCCTTCGTGCGGCTCGGCAGCGTGAAGGTGGAGGACCAGGAGGAACTGGAGGCGGATCTCCAGGGCTTCAGCCGCTACGCGATCGCCTACTGAGCTGATTCATGATCGCGCCCACCGCCGAACCCGACCTCGTCGCGATCCTGCGCGCGCTGACCAGCGCGGGCCGGCATCGCGAGGTGGTGGCGTCGTGGCTCGCCGCCCCGGCCGCGGAAGGGCGCCGCACCGAGGCACTGCTGCTGGCGGCGACCGCGTCGATGCGGCTGGGCGACGTGGTGCGAGCGGGAGACCTCGCCGCGGAGGCAGCAGAGGGATTCCGCCTGCGGGCAGATCAGGATGGTCGCCTGCGCGCGCTCAACCTGCTGGGTGCGGTCGCGTTCGAGCAGGGCGCGCTGGACGACGCCATGACCCGATTCGAGATGGCCCGCACACTGGCACGCCAGCTCGGGGACACGCTATTCGAGGCGCATGCGGCCAACAACCTCGCGTCGGTGGCTCACCTTCGCGGCGACGCGGTGACGTCCCTCAGCCTCTATCGCGCGGCGCTGCTGAACTACCAGCGACTCGGCGACCGGCGCGGCACGGCGCAAACCTATCACAACCTGGGCCTCGCCTTCCGGGAACTGGGCGCCTGGCAGGACGCCGACGAGGCAACGGTGCAGGCGTTGCGGCACGCCCGGCTGGTGGAGGATGCGGCGCTCGCGGCGCTGGCGGTGACAGGGCGCGCGGAGCTGGACATTGCGCGGGGCGCGCTGGACGTGGCAGCGCGTGAGCTCGATCGCGCCAATGAGCTCGCGACCCAGGCCGGCGACCAGATTGGCATCGCTGAGGTGGGCCGGGTGCGCTCGGTGGCGGCGCTGCAGCGCAACGAACCGGCGGTGGCGCTTGCGGAGGCGCGGGTCGCCGGCGGCATGGCGAACGAGCAGGGATCGGCGTTGCTGGTGGCGGAATGCGCCGCCGCCGAGGCCTTGGCGCTCCGGCAGCTTGGCCGACACGATGAGGCGGAGACGAGTCGCCGCCGCGCAGAGGAAGGTTTTTCGCGGCTGGGCGCGGCCGGACTCGCCGCGCACCTCAGCCGCGACTGGGATCGCTAGGCGACGGTGATTTCCTTCGCCAGGTACACGTCCTGGATCAGGTTGAGCAACTTGATGCCCTCGCCCATCGGGCGCTGGAACGCCTTGCGACCCGAAATGAGTCCCATCCCACCGGCGCGCTTGTTGATAACGGCGGTCTTTGCTGCCTCGGCGAAATCGTTGGATCCGGAGGCACCACCTGAGTTGATCAGCCCCGCACGCCCCATGTAGCAGTTGGCCACCTGGTAGCGGGTGAGGTCGATGGGATGATCGCTGGAGAGCTCCGAGTAGATGCGCTGGTCGGTCTTGCCGTACGGATTCTCCTTGCTGTTGAGCGCGTTGAACCCGCCGTTGTTCTCCGGCAACTTCTGCTTGATGATGTCCGCCTGAATGGTGACGCCCAGGTGGTTCGCCTGACCCGTAAGGTCGGCGGACACGTGGTAGTCCTTGTCCTTCTTGAAGGCCGGGTTCCGCAGGTAGCACCAGAGCACGGTGGCCATGCCCATCTCATGCGCGATGGCGAAGGCCTGGCTTACCTCCACGATCTGCCGGCCGGACTCGGGCGACCCGAAATAGATGGTCGCACCGACAGCAACGCACCCCATGTCCTTCGCCTGCTTCATGCTGGCGAAGGCGATCTGGTCAAACTTGTTGGGAAAGGTGAGGAACTCGTTGTGGTTGAACTTGACGATGAAGGGGATGCGGTGGGCGTACTTCCGCGCGACCGAGCCGAGCACGCCCAGGGTGCTCGCCACGGCGTTGCAACCGCCCTCGAGCGCCAGCTTCACGATGTTCTCGGGATCGAAGTAGATCGGGTTCTTCGCGAACGACGCCCCAGCCGAGTGCTCGATGCCCTGATCGACAGGAAGAATGGAGAGGTATCCGGTGCCGGCGAGCCGGCCATGACTGGCCAGCGACTGAAGGCTCCGCAGGATCGGGGTCGGGCGATCGGAAACCAGGTGCATCCGATCCACCCAGTCCGGCCCGGGCAGGTGCAGCGATTCCTTTGTAATACCAGTGCACCGGTGCTCGAGCAAGCTCTTCGCGTCGCTGCCAAGGAGCTCGGTGATCGCTGACAATGGGGCCATAAGTTCCTTCTCCATATTGCTTTGTGCTGATCGGACTGCCCGGGATTCCGGGCGTCGGCTCCCGGCCCGGGGCAGTATCCTACGGCCCGGGCGGCCCCGGCGCCACCGGTGCATTACACCAGAGGTCCTCTGGACAGCAGGACGGTGCTTCACCATGTTTACCACCCCAATATTGCCAACCCGTTATCCGAGGATGTCTTTATGCGTCGTTTGTTTGTCCGCACCGTTGCTACAGCCTCGATATTGGCAGCGGCCAGTGCAGCGCCCGCCGTGGGCCAGATCCCCACCACGGCCTTCGAGATCACACCGCTCATCGGCTATGTGTGGGGTGGCGCCTTCCCGACCGCCGGCATCTCCGGCGTTCCTAACGGCAGGCTGGTCCAGGAGAGCGGGCTCGGCTGGGGTGTCGAAGTGGGTTACACGCCGAACGGGAACAGCTGGTTCGAGCTGACCTACCTGCGCCAGTCGAGCACCACCAACTTCCGTCCCACGACCGGCACCTGTACCCTCGCCGTCTGCTCGTCCAGCCTGGCCGTCAACTACATCCACGCCGGCGGGCGCTGGGAGTTCGGTCGTGGCAAGATCCACCCCTTCATCGGCGGCGGTCTCGGTATCACGGTCTTCGATATCGGCACGGAGGGCATCAGCTCGAGCACCGACTTCTCCATCTCGGGCCAGGTCGGCGCGCGCTACATGTTTGGCACGGCGCAGCGAGTGGGCCTGCGGGGCACCTTCCGCGGCTGGTGGAGCTTCGTGCCGAACGGTCAGGTGGCGGCGTGGTGCAACGTGTGGGGCTGCTTTGCGGCGCAGGGGTCCTCCACCGTGGCGCAGGGTGAAATCTCCGGAGGACTGGTCATCCAGTTCTAGCACTCCGTGGGCCGCGGCACAGAAACCCCGGGCGGCGCCCGGGGTTTCTCTTTAGGGGGCCTGCCAGGGTCCAGGCGACGTCCATGAAACCATTGAGAGGCACACCATGACTCCAGACGAACCACTTCCCGATTTCTCCGACGTCGAGGGCGGCAGCTCGTCGGCCGCCGCGGAACCGGAAGCGCAGAACGCGCCCCGTACCTATGAAGTGAAGCGGGGCGACAATCTCTCGAAGATCGCGAAGCATGTCTACGGCGACGCGGGCAAGTGGAAGAAGATCTTCGAGGCGAACAGCGACACACTCAAGGACCCTGACAAGATCTATCCCGGTCAGGTCCTCATCATTCCAGACGCCTGACGGCGAGGAGCACCCATGAAGACGACCCGCACGCTGTTCGCACTGACCGTCCTCGCGGCACCGCTGCTGGGGGTCGCGTGCAAGAAGGAAGCGCCGCCCCCGCCGCCCGCGGAGACGATGGCCCCGCCACCACCACCGCCGCAGCCGGCAGTGACCCAGATCGAACTGGGTAGCTCGGTTGGCGCGGACAATCGCGTCCTGGCCGCGCGGTCGAGCTTTGGCGTCAGGGACAGCATCATCGCGTCGGTGTACACGGAGAACACCGCACCGGGCGCGATGCTGACGGCGATCTGGACGTTCCAGACGGGACAACTGGTCGACTCGACCAGTCAGGCGGTAGCCGCCTCACCCGCGGTCACCCAGTTCCACATCGTGAAGAAGAGCGCGTGGCCGGTTGGCCGGTACCGGGTGGAGATCTCGCTCGACGGCACCCCGGCGGGATCACAGGAGTTCGACGTCGCGAAGTAGGCGGTCGACCGAATGCCCTCGAATCCCCGCGATGCCCTGCGTGCCTGGTTCCTCGGACCTCGAGGCGAGAATGCTGACGTCATGGAGCGACTCATCACCGAGTCGTTCCGGGATCATGTGTTCTGGCGACGGAACTACCGGCCCGAGGACGACGTCAAGATCCGGGAGGTGGACCGGAGGCAGGAGGGGTACGAAGACGCCATCGCCACCCTGACGCAGGAGCTGATGGCACTGCTGGCGGACCTCAAGCGCGACGTGCCCTTCTTCAGCGGTCGCTATCAGGGTCACATGGTCTGCGATCCGACCATGGCGGCGCAGGTGGGCTACTTCGCGGCGATGCTGTACAACCCGAACAACGTCACCCGCGAGGCCGGCCCGGTCACCACCCGGCTCGAGTTCGAGGTCGGCGAGCAACTGGCACGGATGATCGGCTACGATCCGGCCGCCAGCTGGGGACACCTCACCTCAGGCGGAACGGTGGCCAACTTCGAGGCGCTGTGGATCGCCCGGAGCCTGTTCTACCTGCCGGTCGCCGCGGCGATGGCCGCCCGCGCCGGCGCGCCGGACGTGGAGGTACAGCGACCCGACGGGACGCGGGCCGCGCTGTCCTCGATGGGCCTGTACGACCTCCTCAATCTCCGCGGGCCGGCGGCGCTCGACGCGTGGGACGCGCTCCGAGCCGCCGTGCCCCGCACCGCCTGGCCCGACGTAATCGACCGGCACACGCTGGCCCATGCCGGATACCAGGAATACACCAGGCGCCTGTCCCGGCACTGGGGCGACCCGCTGCCCGACAGCGTGGTGCTGGTGGCGGCCACCGCGCACTACTCCTGGGAGAAGATCGTGCGCGCACTGGGCATCGGCGCGGAGCAACTCGCGTTCGTGCCGGTCGACCGCCACTGCCGCATCGATCCCGATGCGCTCTGGGAGCGAATCGAGCAGCTGCACGCACGCCGGGCGCCCATCCTCGCCTGCATCAGCGTCTGCGGCACGACGGAGGAAGGGGCGATGGACCGGCTCGACCGCGTGCTGGAGGTGCGCGCGCGCGCCGAACAGGAACTGGGTGTCACCTTCCACCTCCATGCCGACGCCTGCTACGGTGGCTACTCCGCCGCCGTGGCCCGGCGCGCCGACGGGACGCACCGGACCGGGGCAGAGATCCGTGCCTCCACCGGTATCAGCTGGCCCTCCGACGACTGGGTCCAATCGATGGTGGCGCTCGGCTGGTTCGACTCGGCGACGATCGACCCGCACAAGCTGGGGTACGTCCCCTATCCCGCCGGCGCCATGCTGCTGCGCGACCGCCGCGCCCGCGACCTCGTCGCCGTCGAGCCGCCCTACCTCGCGCCGGCCGCCGGCCAGTCCCGGGACGCCTCGTTCCTCGGGCAATTCATTCTCGAGGGATCAAAGCCCGGGGCCGCGGCAGCCGCCGTCTGGCTGAGCCACAAGGTGTTGCCGCTCGATGAGCGCGGGTACGGCTACCTCATCGAGCGCACCGTCGTCGGCGCATACCGGCTGCACCGCGCGATCGCCAGCGCGGATCTGGCGCCCTTTCGCGCGATCATGCTGCCGGAACCCGACCTCAACATCGTCTGCTTCGTCATGACCCATCCAGCAGTGCTCGACCTGAGGGGCGTCAACCGGCTCAACGAGGGCGTGTATCGCCAGATGAGCCTGGGGGGATGCGACCAGCTGCCCGATTACATGATCACCCGCACGCGGCTCTCTCACCCCAACTACGACGGCGCGGTACCCTCACTGCTCGCGGCGCTCGGACTCGGCGGCGCGGAAGAGTGGGAGCATGGCACCGAGGGGCTGGTGGTGCTTCGGTCAACCGTGATGGATCCGTTCCTCACCGGCGATGCGGGAGGAACGGACCACGTGGCGGGCTATGTGGCCGCGCTGCGGCGAGCCTGCGAGACCGCCATGAGCGAGGCCGCGGCCGCAGACTGAGCAGCGGCGTCAGGCGTGTGCGAGCTCGGAGCGCTCCTTCGCCTCCGACGCCACCTTCGTCGTCACTTCCGGCGGCGCCTCGGCAAATCCGTGGAACTTCTCCTTGTGCGTGCCGCGGCCGTGGGTAATGGAGTGCAGCGCGGTGGAGTAGCGGTAAAGTTCAGCCGCGGGCACGATGGAGCGCACGCGCGTGAGCCGCCCGTCGCGGTCGGTGCCGAGAATGTGCCCGCGGCGGGCACTCAGGTCGCCCAGCACGTCGCCCAGCGTTTCCTCCGGCGTCCAGGTCTCCACGTCCACCAGCGGCTCGAGGAGCACGGGCCGGCATTGTGGTGCCACGTTCCTGAAGGCCTGGATGCCGGCCATCTTGAAGGACATCTCGTTCGAATCCACGTCGTGATAGCTGCCATCGAAACACTCCACCTCGAAATCGACGACGGGATGCCCGGCAAGCACCCCGCGCAGCGCCGACTCCTGGACGCCGCGATCGACCGCCGGGATGTACTTGTTGGGAATGACCCCGCCCACCACCTCGTCCATGAAGCGATAGCCCTCGCCCCGCGCCAAGGGCCGGATGCGGATCCAGCAGTCGCCGTACTGGCCGCGACCGCCGGTCTGCTTCTTGTGCTTCCCCTGCCCCTCTCCCCGTGCGCGGAACGTCTCCCGATAGGCGATGCGCGGCCGCGCGAGCGCAGCGCCCACACCGTAGCGCCGCGCGATCCGGCCGAGGATGGTCTCGAAGTGTCGCTCCCCCATGCCATGAATCAGCGTCTGTCCCAGTTCCGAGTTGTACTCGAAGTGGAATGACGGGTCCTCCTCGTGCAGGCGGTGCAATGCCGAGGCCAGCTTGTCCTCGTCCCCGCGTTTGGTGACGAGCGCCGCCGTCGCCACCGCCTCGGGAAACTCGATCGGCGGGAGCCGCACCGGGGCATCGCGGCGGCAGAAGGTGTCGCCGGTGTGGGTGTCCTTGAGCTTGGCGACGCACCCGATGTCGCCGGGCATGAGCCGCTCCACCTCGATCCGCTCCCGGCCCTGCGGTATGGAGAGATGGTTGATCTTCTCGACCACGCCATGTTCCGCGTTCCACACCTCGTCGCCGTTGCGCATCTCGCCGCGGTAGAGCCGGAAGTAGGTCACGTCGCCCACATGCGGCTCCGAGACGGTCTTGAATACCCGTCCCAGGAGCGGCGACCCGTCGTGGTCGCCGCCGGGTGGCAGCGGTGCCTCGGCAGCAGACGGCAGCAACTCCACGATTTCCTTGAGCAGCGTGCGCGTGCCATAGGTCAGGTCCGAGCTGCAGCAGAACAGCGGCACCACCGCGCCGGTCACCACGGCATGCTTCATCGCCGCGGTGAACTCGGCGCGGGGGATTTCCTCGCCACCGAGATAGCGCTCGATCAATCCGTCATCGGTGGCCGCGACCGCCTCGAGGAGCTGGTCGCTGAACTGCTTTACCTGCGCCTCGAGTTCCTTCGGCACCGGAACCACCTCATACTCCCCGCGGCTGCCCTTGTATTCGTGGCAGTGCCCCGAGAAGAGGTTGACGATGCCGTGGAAGCCGCGCCCATCGCCCACCGGCACCTCGACCGGCACCACTCGCGGCGTGAGGTGCGTGCGCACGTCCTCGTACACCCGCGCGAAGTCGGCGTGGTCCTTGTCCATCGCGGCGATCACCAGCATGCGTGGCAGGTGGTAGTGATCGCAGAGCTCCCAGATCTTCTCGGTGCCGACCTCGACACCCGCCGTGGAACTCAGCACCACCAGGGCGGCGTCAGCCACGCTGAGCGCCGCCACCGCTTCACCGAGGTACTCGAGGTAGCCGGGGGTGTCGAGCAGGTTGATCTTCGTGTCGAGCCACTCGGCGTACGCCGGGCCGAGGGTGATGGAGTGCTGCCGTTCGATTTCGTCGGGGGAGGTATCGGTGAGGGTGCTGCCATCCTTGATGCGGCCGTGGCGGCGGCTCGAACCTGACACATACGCGAGCGCATCGACCAGGCTGGTCTTCCCGCTGCCCCCGTGGCCGGTGACTGCCACGTTTCGCAGGGCATTGGGGCCATAGATTTTCATGGCCTGCACCTCCTTCGGCTGGAGTCATATCCATCATGCAGGCCGAAGGAGCCGCTGTCAAATCGGGACGCGGCACACGGGCGAAAGCGTGAAGATGGCTTACTCATCTCCTCACGACCTCCGCAATGAAGGGCAGGTGATCCGACCCCCAGTCATCTCCGACATGCGCGCCGACGGCCTTCAGCTGGGGGTCCAGCAGCACGTGATCGATGCGCACCTCGATCCAGCCATTGAGCTTGGTGAACCCCCAGCCGTTGCCGGCGGCGTCGAAGGCATCTGTGAGGTCGCCCCAGTAGCGCCTCCAGATGACGCTCTCGACCGGCAGGTTGAAGTCACCCAGCACGATGCGCGGGGTCGCCGTGGAGTCGATCCAGCGCCGGACGGCGCGCGACTCCGTGTCGCGCAGGATGTTGTTTGCCTCGATGAGCGGCGGCGCGTTGGCCGGGTCGGTGAGGAGGTACTGCACGCCGTGCCGGGGCGTCTCCAGGTGCAGCACGAATACCGTCACGGTACCCAGCGGGGCCATGACTTCGTAGCGCGCCACCGCCGCTGAGCCGCCCGCCGCCTGAAAGTCCCGCGCGGCCATGCGACGCGGTGGCGCGCGCAGCGGGTAGCGGCTCAGGAAGCAGGTGGATCCGGCAGTATCGACCGTGGCCCATCCTTCGAGTGCCGCGAGCGCGTCTCGCATGGTCTGCCCGCACTCCTCGAATCCGGCGATGTCGGGTCGCGTGGCGGCGAGCAATTCCTTGAGCCGCGGCGACACGACCTTCCCGCCCTCGACATTGAAAGTGAGGACGCGCACCGGCGCCTTCTCGGGCCAGAGCGGCGCGGTGCTGAGCGTCCCTCCCATGACCGGGCCGATCACCACGAGCGCCGCCAGCCCGATGGGCACCAGCGCCTGGCGTCGCCACATGAGCGCGAGGAGTGCCAGCGCCGCAACGGGCAGCAGCCACGGCCATCGTCCGGTATAGATCAGCGCCGTACCCCACCAGGTGCGATCCCCGAAGACGCGATAGGCCAGGGCTACAAGCAGCATGAACAGCACGAGGACCCAGCCGAGGCCGTCGAGCGGCGTCAGGACCACCTTCCCGATGCGCAGGCGGGAGTGCGGCGCGGCCCCCCGCAGCCACGGCTGCAGGCGCCCCGTCCGGAACGGATCAACGGGCGACTTGCAGGAGGGGCACCGCGCCGGCGCCCAGTAGCGGGTGGGATCGACCGCGACGCGATGGCCCTTTGTGCAATTGTAGACATAGCGGGCGCTGGATGACTGAGCCTTCAGGAGGTGCCTCCAGCGAGAGCGGATGTCCGGGACGGGCGACCGTGGGCACCAATACTACATGCGGGCGATAGCACCGGCAGGCACCATTCCAGTTGGCGTGAAACGCACACCGTTCCCACCATGGATCACGACGCCGCCAAGCTCTGCCTTACTTCTGCTTGAAAAAGTAAGGCATCTTCGATAGACTGGAGGTGTGCCACGCATGCGCCTCACCTCAAAGCGTCAAGCCACGCTGCCCGTCGCCCTGTGCGAAGAGCTCGGGGTGGGTCCGGGCGACACGATTGAGCTGGTGCGTCGTATCGTCGACGGTGAGTCGGTGTGGATCCTCAAGCCGCGCAAGCCGGACTGGTCGTGGCTGGGCTGCCTCAAGCCCCTGGTGACTGGCAAGTCGCACGACTGGGCCACCATCGAGCGTGCCATCGAACGAGGGTGGGCCGATGAAGCTCGGTCTTGATACCTCGGTGGTTGTTCGACTCATCACCGGACAGCCGGTCGATCATTTCGCGCGCGCCCGCCGGCGGGTGGAAGCCGCTGCCGACGCAGGCGACGAAATCCTGTTGACCGATCTGGTGATCGGCGAGTCCTATTTCGTGCTCACAGCCCACTACGGCCTTGCGGACGCCGATGTACGGCGGGCGCTGTCTCAGGTGATTCGTTCGGGCGTCTTCCGGGTGGACCCGGCAGAGGCGTCGCGGGCACTCGACGCAACCGGCGGCGCCGGGTTTGCTGATCGGCTGATCCATTTGCGCTACCGGGCCCTTGGCGCCACCACCCTGACGATTGACCGGGCGCAGGCCCGGTTGGAGGGAGCGGCGGAGGTGTAGTGTATTTTCCCCCGCATGACAACTTCCCGTGTTGCCCTCGTCACCGGCGCCACCGAAGGTATCGGCCGTGCCGTCGCGTTTTCCCTTGGCCGGGCCGGCTGGTCCGTGGGCGTGTGCGCCCGTACCCCCGACCGCCTTGAACGACTGCTCCTCGAGCTGCGCGGCGCCGGAATAAGGGCCGACGGGCTTCCCGCCGATGTGGGCCATGAGGGCCAGGTGAGGGCCCTCACCGCACACGTCAGCAAGGCGCTCGGCCCCGTCGATACCCTGGTGAACAATGCCGGCGTGCTCATCGCGAAGCCGTTCAGCGAGCTCAGCGTTGACGACTGGGACACCACCATGCGCACCAACGTGCGGAGCCTGTTCCTGGTGACCCGGGAGGTGCTCCCCGGCATGCGCGCCGCCGGCCGCGGCGACATCGTGAACGTGGCGAGCCTGGCGGGGCGCAATGGCTTCGTGGGCGGCACCGCCTACGTCGCATCCAAGCATGCGGTGCTCGGCTTCAGCAAGGCCCTCATGCTGGAGGAGCGCAAAAACAACATCCGCGTCATCGCCGTGTGCCCCGGGTCGGTGGCCACGGCGATGCTCCAGAACCAGCCACTCCTGGCCTCCAACGCCGGGAAGATCCTCCGCGCCGAGGATGTGGCCGACACCATCCTCGCGGCGCTGCACCTGCCGGAGCGCGCGCTCGTCAGCGAACTCGACATCCGTCCCACCAATCCATGAGCCGCATCCCGGAGCAGTGGGCCGTGACCCGCTGCGTCTGTCAGCGCATGACCTTCGACAGCCTGCTGCGCCTCGCGCGGGAGTACGGCTGGACCATCGAGGAGCTGGTTGCCAGCACCGGTTGCGGCGACCAGTGCGGC
>JANNSD010000187.1:0-15717 GCA_031402225.1 Gemmatimonadota bacterium
GACGTGAGGTGCTACAGTGCGCTTCGCCATGCCCTCATGTCCTCCACTGCGCGCGCCACCAGCGCCGCCTTCTTCGCGTCCTTCTTCACCTTGCCCGGCAGCGGATCCAGCAGCCCGAAGTTCGCGTTCATCGGCTGGAAATGCTTCGGGTCCGCCTCTCGAAGGTAGCGATAGAGTCCGCCCAGCATCGTCGTCGGGGGCGGCACCGACACCGGGAGGCCCTGGAGGCGCCGGGCGAGGTTGATGCCCGCCAGCAGGCCCGTCCCCAGCGACTCGGTGTATCCCTCCACCCCGGTGAGCTGCCCGGCAAAAAAGAGCCGGTCGTCATCGCGCGCCGTCAGCGCCTCACCCAGGCCGGCCGGGCTGTTGACATACGCATTGCGATGAATGCTGCCGTAGCGCAGGAATTCGGCGTGGGCGAGCCCGGGGATGGCGCGAAACACCTTCTGCTGCTCCGGAATGCGCAACCGCGTCTGGAAGCCGACGAGGTTCCACATCTGCCCCGCCCGATCCTCCCGGCGCAGCTGCACCACCGCGTGCGGCTCGCGGCCGGTGCGCGGATTGGGGAGCCCGACCGGCTTCATCGGGCCGAAGCGCGGCGTCTCCCGCCCGCGGCGCGCCATCTCCTCCACCGGCAGGCATCCCTCGAAGAACGGCACCTGGTCGAACTCGTGCGCGACGAACTGGTCGCCGGCAATCAGCGCATCGATGAAGGCCTCGTAGGCCGGCTGGTCCATCGGCGCATTGAGGTAGTCGTCGCCGCCGCCCTTCCCGTAGCGTGACAGCGCGTACAGCACCTCATGATCGAGCGACTCCGCGCTCACGATGGGCGCGATGGCATCGTAGAAGGCGAGCGCCGACGCGCCCAGCCGGGCCGCGATCGCCTCCGCCAGCGCTGGCGACGTGAGCGGACCGGTGGCGACCACGCCGGGGCTCGGCAACCCGGTCACCTCACCGCGCTCGATCGTGATGCCCGGGTGCGACGCGACCCTGTCGTGGACCGCACGGGAGAAGACGTCGCGATCGACCGCCAGAGCCGACCCGCCCGGCACCCGCGCCTCGTCGGCACAAGTGAGCAGCAGGCTGCCCAGCGCCCGCAGCTCGGACTTGAGCAGCCCGTGCGCGTTCTCGAGCTCGACCGACTTGAAGGAGTTGGAGCACACCAGCTCGGCGAGCCGGTCGGACTGGTGCGCGGCCGTCGTCACCACCGGCCGCATTTCGTGCAGGGTGACCCGGACGCCCCGCTCGGCGAGCGCCCAGGCCGCCTCACAGCCGGCCAGGCCACCCCCGACGACGGACGCCGTCATCACGTCGCGGCGGCCTTCTTCTTTCTCGCGCGCCCCGCGCCGCGGCGTCCGCGCGGCAACGAGGCGCGCCGGGCGGCGAGCAGCTCGATCGCCTCGGGCGCCGTGAGCGCCGCCGGATCGCTGCCGCGTGGAAGCGACGCACTCACGTCACCGTGCTTCACGTACGGCCCGTATTGTCCCTCGTACAGGCCGATCGGTTCCTTGTCGTCGGGATGGTTGCCCAGCACGCGGATCGGGGTGGCGGTGCGACGGCCCCGGCCCTGCTTGGGCTGCGCCAGCAACTCGAGCGCGCGCGGCAGCTGTACCGTGAGCACATCATCCTCGCCCTTGAGGGAACGGTACTCCTTCCCCTCCTTGCCCTTGTCGTACACGATGTACGGACCGAAGCGGCCGAGTCCCGCCTGCACCTTGTTGCCGTCCGCGGGATGCACCCCGAGCGTGCGGGGCAAGCTCAGCAGGCCAACGGCCATCGCGAGCGTCGCGTCCTCGGGCTTCACGCCCTTGGGCAGCGAGGCCCGCTTCGGCTTGGGCGCGCCGTCCACCACCTCACCGAGCTGCAGGTAGGGTCCGTACTGCCCGGTGAGCACAAAGATCGGCTCGCCCGTCTCCGGATGACGCCCGAGCTCGTCGGGACCGGCGATTTTCTGGCGCAGGATGTTCTCGACCTGTTCCGGCGACAGGTCGGCGGGCGCCGCATCCTTCGGGATCGACGCCTTCACCGTTTCACCATCGCGCATCACCTCGACATACGGCCCGAACTTCCCGATCTTCACGATCGCATCCAGACCGCCCAGGTCCACCGTGCGCGCGGCGGTGGGGTCGATCTGCTTTTCGTGCAGCTGCACCTGCTGCCGCAACCCCTCGTCGCCGAGATAGAACTCGCGCAGGTAGGGCAGCCACTCGGCGTGGCCCTCGGAGATCTCGTCCAGCGTCTCTTCCATGCGCGCGGTGAACTTCTCGTCCACCAGGTGCGGGAAGTGCTCCTCCAGCAGCGCCGTCACCGCGAACGCCGTGAAAGTGGGCACCAGCGCCTGGCCCTGCCGCTGCGCGTAGCCGCGTTCGAGGATGGTGCCGATGACGCTGGCATAGGTACTGGGGCGACCGACGCCATCAGCCTCCAGCGCCTTCACCAGCGTCGCTTCGGTATAGCGCGCGGGTGGCTGCGTCTCGTGCGAGAGTGCTTCCAACTCCTGGCAGGTGGGCGTATCGCCCTCCTTGAGGGGCGGGAGGATGATCTCCTGGTCCTCGAGCGCCGCTTCGGGATCGTCCGACCCCTCCACGTACGCGCGCAGGAAGCCGGGAAAGTCGATGCGCTTGCCGGTGGCGCGGAAGGTCGCGTCGGCCGCCTCGATCGTCACCGCGACACCCGTCTGCCGCGCATCGGCCATCTGGCTCGCCACCGTGCGCTTCCAGATCAGGTCGTACAGTGCGAGCTCGCGGCCATCGAGTCCCGCCTCGCTCGGCAGCTTGAAGAAGGCCCCCGCCGGACGGATCGCCTCGTGCGCTTCCTGCGCGCTGGCACTCTTGTTCGCGTAGCGCCGCGGTTCCGCCGGCAGATACTCCTTGCCGTAGAGGCCGTGCACCGCGTTCCGGGCCGCGGAAATGGCCTGCTCCGACAGGTGCACCGAGTCGGTACGCATGTAGGTAATGAACCCCCGCTCGTACAGGCTCTGGGCGGTGCGCATGGTGTCGCGCGCGGAGAGCCGGAGCTTGCGGTTGGCTTCCTGCTGCAGCGTGGAGGTGGTGAACGGCGCCCACGGCCGGCGGATGCTCGGCTTTTCCTCGGTGCTGGTAACCGTCCACGACGACTTGAGGAGCCGGGTGCGCAGGGCCCCCGCCTCCTTTTCGCCCAGCAGCACCACGTCGCGGCCGGGAATGAGCTTGCCGGTTGACTCGTCGAAGTCGCGCCCGGTGGCAACCTTCTTCCCGCCCACCTGGCTGAGCTCCGCCTTGAACCCCTGCCCCGCGTGCCGCAACTGCGCCACCAGGTCCCAGTAGGTGCCGGCGCGGAAGGCGCGGCGCTCGCGCTCCCGCACCACGAGCAGCCGCATGGCCACCGACTGCACCCGGCCCGCCGACAGGCCCCACGCGATCTTCTTCCACAGCAGCGGCGACAGCGTGTAGCCCACCAGCCGGTCCAGGATGCGCCGCGTCTCCTGCGCCCGCACCAGGCGGTCATCCACGTCGCGTGTGTGTTCCAGCGCGTCCTGGATCGCCTCGCGCGTGATTTCATGGAACACCATGCGCTTCACCGGCACCTTCGGCTGCAGCAGCTCATGCAGGTGCCACGAAATGCTCTCGCCCTCGCGGTCTTCGTCGGTCGCGAGGATCAGCTGGTCGGATTCGGCGAGGGCGTCCTTCAGTTCACGAACGATGGCCTTCTTGTCGGACGGCACGATGTACAGCGGTTCGAAGTCGTTGTCGACGTTGACGCCGAGCCGTGCCCAGTCGAGCGCCTTGTACTTGGCGGGGATCTCCTTCGCGTCGCCCGGCAGGTCGCGCACGTGGCCCATCGAGGCCTCCACCCGGTACCCGGCCGGGAGGAAGGCGCGAATGGTCCGTGCCTTGGTGGGCGACTCCACGATCACCAGGGTGCGGCCGCCACCCTTGAGCGCCCGCACCGGGACCGCCTTCGCCCTGGCGGGCTTGGCGGTTTTCGCCGCCGGGGCGGGCTTGGGGGCCTTGGCCTTCGTCGCCGGAGGCTTCGTCGCCTTCTTCGCGGGCGCCTTCTTCTTGCCCGGCGGGGTCCGTGTTGCCATAAGCCTCAGGACGAGAGGACGTGAGGACGTGCGGATGCCATGACGCGCATCAGGCTACCACCCTGCCCGCTGGCGCGCCAGCACGACGATGTCACCGGCCGTTTGCGACGCCGTCCGCATGTCGTTCTTCACCTCGACGTCAGCCTGGCTGTACCAGGGCTCACGCTCCAGCATCAGCTTGCGCATGATATCGACCGGGTCCTCGCCCATCATGAGCGGTCGCGACGCGCCACCCTCGAGGCGCTTGACGGCGGTGGTGACCATGCACTTGAGGTGCACCACCAGGGCACCGGCCCGCACCGGGGCCAGGTTGCCTTCCTGTGCCGCCCAGCCGCCGCCAGGAACCACCACCGATGGATCGCCGGCGAGCGCCTCGGTGACCGCTTCGCGCTCGATCGAGCGGAAGCGGGTCTCGCCCAGTTCGGCAAAGATACGTGCCACCGGCATCTGCATCCGGCGCACAATGACCGCATCGATGTCCACAAACGGGCAGCCGAGCTGTTCCGCCACCAGCGCCCCAACGGTGGTCTTGCCGGAGCCGGGAAGTCCCACCAGCACGATGTGGCGCTTCATGGCGACGTCGTCGCCGCGGCCGGTGCGTCGATCGCCCGCCAGCGCGCCCCGAGGGCCTCGGTATATCCCTGCACGTTGCGCCGCATTTCGGTAAGGGAATCGCCGCCGAACTTCTCCAGCATGGCATCGGCCAGCACCAGCGCCACCAGCGCCTCGGCAATCACGCCCATGGCCGGCACGGCGGTGACATCGGACCGCTCACTCTGGGCATTGGCGCTCGAACCGTCCACCAGGTTGACCGTCGGGAGGGGCGACATGAGCGTCGAGATCGGCTTCATGGCCACCCGCACCACCAGGGGCTCGCCGGTGGTCATGCCGCCCTCGAGCCCGCCCGCATTGTTGCTGCGCCGCCGGAATCCGCCGCGGCTGTCACCCCCGTGCGGGGACGCGGCATCGATCGGGTCGTGCACCGACGAGCCGGGGCGGCGCGCCGCCTCGAAGCCGAGGCCGATCTCGACACCCTTCACCGCCGGGATCGACATCAGCATGCCGGCCAGTCGGCCATCCAGCTTCCGGTCCCAGCTGACGTGACTGCCGAGCCCGAGCACGAGTCCGCGCGCCACCACCTCGATCTCACCGCCGAGCGTGTCGCCGGCGCGCTTGGCCTGGTCGATGTGCGCGATGATCTCGGCTTCGACGCGCGGGTCGAGCACCCGCACCTCGGAGCGATCGGCGGCCTCGTTGAGCGGCGCCGGGAGGGGGTCCGGCGCCGTGGCGCGGATGCCGCCCAGCGACACCACGTGACTGCCGATCTCCACGCCGAATTCGTCGAGCAGCCGCCGGGCCAGCGCCCCGGCCGCCACCCGCGCCGTCGTTTCGCGGGCACTGGCCCGCTCGAGAATGTCGCGCGCGTCCAGCCGGTCGTACTTGAGCACACCCACCAGGTCGGCATGACCGGGCCGGGGCCGGGTCACCCGGCGGCGGCGCAGCTCGCCCTCGCCGTCGGGCGACATGACGTCTTCCCAGTTGCTCCAGTCGCGATTCGGGATGAGCATCGCCACCGGGCTGCCCAGCGTCTCCCCGGCCCGGATGCCGGCCAGCCACTCGACCCGGTCGCGCTCGATCTTCATCCGGGCACCGCGGCCGTACCCCTGCATCCGCCGCGCGAGGTCCCGGTCCACCCAGTCCGCTGACACGGGCAGTCCCGCGGGAAGCCCCTCGACAATCGCGACGAGGGCCTTCCCGTGGGACTCACCTGCTGTCGTGAACCGCAATCGCATCCGGGTGTGTCATCCTCCAGTAAGCAAACGAGCCCGGCGGGCAGCCGGGCTCGCAGCTCGCTCATGCCGCTCGCGTCAGTTCGTGGGCTGACCGTCGTCGATGATGCGCGGCGTGACCAAGATAATAAGGTCGCGGCGCTTCTCTTCGTCCGACGAGTAGGCGAAGAGCTTGCCGACCAGCGGCAGGGAGCTCAGGAGCGGAATACCCGACCGGCTCTTCTTCACTTCGGTGACTGTGAGGCCGCCGATGACGGCGGTTTCGCCATCATTGACCAGGAGCTGGTTGGTGGCCAGCTGCTTGGTGAAGATGAAGCCGAGGTCCGCCGCCGCCAGGGGCACAATCGCCGACCGCTCCGTGCGGAGGGCCATGAGGATCTGGCGGTTGGCCGTCACATGCGGCGTGACGGTAAGCCGGATGCCGGTTTCGCGGAAGGATACCGTGGCGCGAGGTGCCTGGCCCGCCACACCGACCGAGCTGACGTCGACCACGCGGAGCGGCACTTCCTCACCCACGAGGATGTCGGCCGGCCGGTTGTCGAGCGTAGAGATGACCGGCTCTGCCTGCACATCCGACAGGTCCACCGTCTCCACCGCCTGCAGGAAGGTGGTCAGGTTGAAGCCACCCAGCGCCGTCGAGAAGACGAGGTCCAGGGCCGAGCCGATGATGTTGCTGCTCGCGTTGCCGATGCCCGCGACCTGGTTGCCGCCGAGATCCACGATCGTCGTGTTCGGGTTGTAGGACGTGCCCGTGACCGGGTCGGTCCGCTGGACAACCTTGTTGAAGAACTGCGAGCTGGTACCCAGGTCGTACTTGAGCCCCAGTTGCAGGATGTCGGAGCGCTCGACGAAGATGATCTTCGCCTGGATGCTGATCTGCGGCGTCTTGATGTCGAGGCCGCGCGCGAACTCGGCGATCTGGCCGACGCGGCTCCGGGTGTCGGTGATGACCAGCGAGTTGGTCGCGGTGTCGGCGACGACGCGGCCCCGGCCCTTGGTCAGGATCGACTCGACCGTCTTGCTGAGGGCCGCGGCCTGGGCGTAGTTGACACGCACCACGCTGGTCTCCAGCGGCTCGAGCGAATCGAGGGCGGCGAGCACCTGGGGGGCGTCGACGCGGATGATGCCACCCGGCATTTCCTGCGCGGTGAGGCCCTGCGTGGCCAGCACCGCCTGGAAGGCCTGCGGCCACGGCTGGTTCTTGATTTCGGCGGTGACTTCGCCGGTGATCGACTTGCCCAGGATGATCGTGCGCCCGCTGAAGGCCGCAAATCCGGCCACCACGTCGGCGATGCTCGCGCGATCCCAGGTGACCGTGATCCGCGGCTCCGCATTGTTGCGCATCGCCGCCATCCGGTTGATCGGTATCGCGTTCACTTCCGGACCCGACTGCGAGGCATACTGGGCCAGTGGCGCGGCGTCCGGGGCGCTGTCAATCTCGTCGTCCGCCGCCGGCTGCGTCGCGGCCACCTTCACCACGCGCGTACCGGCCGGGCCGTTCGACGACCACCCGGCAAAGTTCGCCGAGCTGCCGAAGGAGATGCGGATCTCGCCGCCGTTCTGCTCCACCTTGTAGGGCTTCGCCGACTCGAGGTCGAGCACGATGCGCACGGTGCCCGGCTTGAACTGGGCGTATCGCACGTTCGTGATGCCGCCCCGGTTGACCCCGTCATAGAGCTTGACCTGGCCGAGGCTCAGCGTGGTGCCGACCAGGTCGAGCACCAGTCGATCGGGCTCGGACAGGAAGAAATCGTTGACCTGCACATTGCCGGTCACCTGCAGGACGAAATCGACCCTGCCTGGTGCCGCAACGATACTGACGGCTGTCAGCTCGCCGGCCGGGGGCGCCGCCGCCCGGGCAGCGGGAGCTGTGCCCACGATGAGGGCAGCAGCCATGAGTGCACGGTACAGGCGCGTCATTGGGTCAAATCCTCCTGCTTGCGGAGCGAGAGAGTTTCCTGGCGCTCGAATCCGAAATCTTCTACGGTGAACACGACGTCCTTCGTTCGAATCTGCGCCACCCGCAGGCGCCCGATCTGGTCCCCGGTGCGCAGCTTGTGCCGCTTCCCGGATTGCTTCTCACGCAGCACGGCGACGCTGTTGGCCGACGACCGCATGTCCTGGTAGATGCCGACGAGCTGCAGGTCGATGAGCTCGGGACCCGCCGACTTCGTGTTGATCAGCGAACTGAAGGGGTCACGCGCGCCGCCGCCGTAGGCAAACGTCTCGCGCAGCACCTCGACGTCCGTCACTTCACCCTGCGGCACCGCCGGCGATGAATCGGGCCGGGGGGTGCTGGCGGCGAGCGTTGCCGCGGCGGGTGCTCCATCGGGCGCCGGGATCGCCTGGCTGGCACGGCGCACCGAGTCGGCCATGGCCAGCTGCTGCTGGGCCGCGCTCTGTCCGGTCGGGGCGGCGGCGGGCGCCGGCACCGGCACGGCGCGGGCCGAGGTGGCCGCCGAGTCGCCCTGGGCGGCGAGCGCCGCGGCCGTCGTCGACTTGGGCGCGCCGCAGGCCATCGTGACCTCGGGCGCCACCTGGCCGGCGGTGAGCTTCGCGAGCTTGCGCCGCCCGGCACCACTCTTCTGCAGGACCACCGTCACCGAGTCACTGCAGGTCGTGTAGGCCACCGTGGCGAGTGAGTCGAGCGCGCGTGCCTTGCGGATGCTGTCCGTTCGTGCACGGAGCTGCGCCATGCGCGCCTCCGCCGCCTTCTCGGCTTCTGCTTCCTTCTTGGAGCCGCCGCACGCCGCGAGCATCGCGGCCAGGACGAGAACGGCCCACCGGCGATCAGGTGCCACTGGCCTCTCCCTCCGCCGCGCTAGCGGACTTCACATAGGTACGGATCTGGAACTTCGCCTCGAGCATGGCGCCGGATGAATCGCCGAGCAGCTTGGCCGACGCCGCGCTGGCCGGTGCAATCGTCAGGTCTACCGGCACGATGATGCGCTGCAGGGACGCGATGTCGCCCAGAAACTCGCCGATCTGGTCGTAGTGCCCCATGACGCGGATGTTGTACTTGTAGGTCGTGAACGGCGCCGGACCCCGCTCCTCGGGCAGCGGCGACACCTCAGCGAGGTTCACGCCGCGGATCTTGGCCCGGGTGCTGATGTCGTCCAGCAGGTTCGGCACCTCGTTCCGCTCCGGCACCAGCCGGCGCAGGAGCGCCAGGCTCGCGCGGTAACTCTCCAGCTTGTGCCGCAGGTCCTCCACGGTGCCTCGCGCCAGTTCGCGCTTGGCGCTGTCGGTCTGGGCCTCGAGCTGCTTCACCGTGTCCTGGATCGCCACGATCCCGGCCTGCTGCTGCTTCAGGCCCTTTATACCGAGGGTGTCCAGCAGGGTCCCGGTGTAGGCGATGTAGCCCAGCAGGCCGGCCAGCAGGATCAGGACGACGCTGGTGCCCTTTCCACCCGAAAGCGAGAGTGCCATCGCTTACCTCACCGACTGACTGAGCGGGACGGTCCGGATGTACGCCGAATCGGCCGTTGCGAAATTGGCGCGGATGGTGAACGCCGTGACCGGCCGTTCATGCTCCACCACCGTGGACACCGAGACCGGCACCACATCGATCACCCACGGCGACGCTTCGAGCTGCCGCAGGAACTTCGTATACGCCTGGATGTCTACCGTGCGGCCCTGGATCCGGAACGACGGCGGCAACCGGCGCACGCTGTCGCCGGCGGCAGAATCAGACACCGGCGGCGCCACCGGGGCCTGGGACACCACCTCGGTGAGCCAGGTGTACGCCGGCAGCGCCTGCGCCACCTCGTCGAGCACGTGCGGCCACACATAGCGGTCGCGATCCACATCGCGGATCACGCCGATCTGCGCCAGCAGCGAGTCGCGGATGAGCTCCTGCTTCTGCTTCTGCTGGATGAACGCCTTGAAACGGCGGTTATCCGTGCGGGCCTGCTCGAGACGCGGCTGCCATTCCGAGAGTTCCGCCGTCTGCTTCTTCCAGACCCCGCCCAGCCAGACGGCCACCGCCAGCCAGGAGGCGGCGACGCCGAGGAGCAGCGGGTCCTTGACCTTGGACGCCAGGGCCTTGACGCGCTCGCCCACACCCTGGAGGCTGCTGCCGCCTCCCTTGCGCTTGAGGCCCGGCTTGAGATTGATCGCGATCATCATGGTATCGTGACTCCCGGGGTCAGGCGGCCGAACGGAGCGCGAGGCCGATCGGCAGCATCAACAGCGGTGCCACCTCGTCGACCACCATCATGTCCAGCACGCCGTCGGCGACACGCAGTCGCTCGATCGGGTTCGCCAGCTGGACCGGCAGGCGCAGCCGGTCGGCCAGCACGCGGTTGAGGCCGGGAATGCGCGCCCCGCCTCCCGTGGTGTACAGGCGGCTGAGCCCGGTGGACGACCGGGAGGCCGACTGCAGGAAGGCCGCGGCACGCTCGATACCCACCGCCAGCTCCTCACCCCGCGACTCCAGGAACGGCTCCAGTTCCGCCGTGGTCTCTGAACCCTGCAGCATGCGATCCGCCTCTTCGGCCGAAATCCCCCGCTCGCGCTGCATGTCCTCGCGGAAGCGACGGGTGCCGACCTGGATGTCGCGCGTCAGCACCGGCACGCCGTCGTCCAGGATGTTCACGTTGGTCAGTTCGTGGCCGATGTTCACCAGCCCCACCACCCCGCGCATCGCGTCGGGATAGTTCAGCTCGAAGGCATTGTGCAGGGCGAAGGCATCGACATCGATGATGCTGGGCTCGAGGCCCACATCAGCGAGGAGGGACAGCTTGGTCTCGATGAGTTCCCGCTTGGCCGCCACCAGGAGCACCGTCATCTGCAGCCCGTCACCATCCGGATCCAGGATCTGGAAGTCGAGCTCGACGTTCTCCATGTCGAACGGCACATGCTGCTCAGCCTCCCAGCGGATCACCTCGCGGGCCTCGGCAGTCTTCATGCGGTCCATCGTGATCTTCTTGATGATCACATCGCGGCCCCCAACGGCCGTCACCACCTGCTTGGGCTTGATGCCCGCGGACGACATGAGACCCTTGATCGCCTCGGCGACGATGCCCGGGTCCATGACCTCGCCCTCGACGATCGCGTCGTCCACCACGGAGGTGAAAGCGACCTTCGTCAGCACCGGCTCGCCCGCACCATGCTCGATTACGACGAGCTTGATCAGGCCGCTGCCGATGTCGAGGCCGACGGTAGTCCGCTTCCGGCCGAACAGTGCCATAGGTGCCCGGTTGTTGGGGGGTTATGCAAGGTCACGCTAAGTGATCCCTGCGCCACTTGTCAACGTTAAGTGAAACGAGCCTCGACACAACAAGCTCTGCCTTTTCATGTACTTATGCCAGTCGAGCGCGGGGACCACCGGTACTGTCGGTCCACCCTTCCAGACCAGCCAACGGAACGCAGCGTACACATTCCATTCAGCCTGGCTCCGCCGCCCATCCCGATGTTCTGGCGCGACGCACATGCTCGGCAGGCAGATGCGGGAAGGAGCAACCCATATGCCATGGCTTGCATTGAAGAGCCATCTCAAAGACTGACAACAGCTTGAGTGCTCTCGAATCAGGACGGAAAAGTGTACCGGACATCACACCTCACTCCCAAATGCATGGCCTTTCTCACCTTGCCAAGCCGCCGATGCATCGCGCCAGTTCCTGCACCGCAACCCCGATCCTGCAGCCACGTGCCCGGGCACCGCTCAACAGCTGGTCACCGCGCGCTCCGGCACCGGCACCAGCCGCACTCGGACGGCACCCGAGGAGTCGGCCTCCCATCGCAACTGGAAAAGCCCGCACGCCTGACGCCGCGCCGCCACCCCCTCGCCGCCGGCGAATCCCGACGCGAGCACTTCCACCAGCGCCGTATCGATGCGCGCCAGCTCCGCGTACCCGACGGCGCGGCCCGGCAACCGCACCGCCGGGGGCATCCGGCCGAGCACCGCACCCAGGCTCTCCGGGGCGGCCCGCTCCACCCAATCGCGGGCACTCGCCAGCGCTGCCTCGGTCGCGGCGGCCGCGCGCGCGCCAGCCAGCGACTCGAGCCCCGCGCGCGCCTCCACCCGGAGCGTCCAGAACAGGCCGGCAATCAGCAGCTCGAGCAGCAATAGCACGAACAGCGCAAGCAAGAGGGCGCTGCCCCTCCTCGTCCGCCGCGCGCGGCAACGAGCACTCATGGCACACCTCCGTTGATCAGCGCCACCGTGGTGCGTAGCGTGTCAGGTGCCGTGCTCCGCCCGGGCCCGGGGGCCGGCGCCACCGCGGCCACCAGTCTCAACTCCAGCAGCCGCGCATCCGCTGGGGCGGCGACATTGGCGGCGCCGTCGAGCCATCGCAGCGAGAAGCCGCGAACGCCGAATGGCCCGGCGACAGGCTGGATCACGTCGCCCGGCCGCAGGGACCGCGCACCCACCCACCATGACCCACCACTCTCGTACAGCCGAATGCGCATCCACTCGAACACCCGCACCGGGAGGTCGGTGTCCGTCGCCCGGGCGACGAGATCGGACGCGATGGCAAGGCGGAGCCCCGGGCGCCCATCGCGGCAATGGCCCCGCCCCGGCGACGCCAGGAGCGGCGAGATGACCCACCTCGCCGCACCGGTGGCGGAATCGGCCGGCAGCAACACCAGCAGGCTGTCCCGCGCCGGGTCGGGCAGGCGCCAGGCGCGATAGTCCTCATCGCGCACGACCACCTGGCTGCCCTCGACGCCGCAGGTGTACCCGCTGCCCCGCCCCGCCCGGTAGGTGACACTCTCGGCGGCGAAGCCGCCGACATCGCGCGCCGGTGCCACATCACCAATTTCGCGCTCGATTACGGCGGCCACCTCGCGCAGCATGCCTTCCTGGCGGGCGCGCTCACGGCTGCGGTCGGCGGTACGCACCGCCGACAATGCCGCCCTGGTGACGCTGCCGGTGACCACGCCGAGCAGCACCATGCTGACCAGCAGCTCGACCACGGTGAATCCCCGGCTCGATGCGGCGGTCATGCGCAGCGCACCACGGTCGCGATCGACTCAACGGCCGCGGGGCTGGGGCGATCGATCAGGACGATGACACGGCGCAAGGTTGGCGACGCATCCGGTGCCCAGGTGACGCGGGCGCCAGGAAAGACCCGGGCGCCCGACAGTGCGGCACAGACGCTGTCGCTTCGGGCCACCCGCGCGAGCAGGTCGCGGCCCTGCGCCGCCGCGCGGGTGGCGAGACGGCCGCGGGCGAGCAGCCGCTCGCCCGAACTGAGCGTGCCGGCAAGGCCGAGCAGCGCCACCTCGAGCACGAGGAGGGCAATGAGTGTGTCGATGAGGGTGAAGCCGGCGCGGGGTGACATGCGTGCTCCGTGAAGAGGGAGCACCTACCATGGCGAAGGCGCCGGCGCCAGCCGCCATCGTGGCGGCGCGCACCGGCGCCTTCGTGCGCAAACGGTCCTACTCGAGGCGGTAGCGGCGCAGCTTGTAAAAGAGGGTCCGGAGGCTCACCCCCAGCAGGTGGGCCGCTTCACGGCGGCTGCCCTTCGAGGCCTCCAGCGCGCGCACGATGGTCGCGCGCTCCAGCAGCTCGATCTGCGGCTTGAGCTCGTACGAGCCGCTGAGCGGCAGGTACGCACCGTTCGCCGAGCGCCCGTTGCTGGACGCCGGCGTGGTGAGCGGAAAATCTTCCATGTCCAGGTGACCGGTGGCGCTCAGCACCGCGGCCCGCTCGATGGCGTTCCGCAGCTCACGCACGTTGCCGGGCCAGCTGTGCGCGGCCAGGGCCGCCAGCGCCCGCGGGGTCAGGCTGACCGCCCGGCCCAGCTTCTCCGCCGACTGCTGCGCAAAGTGGGCAACCAGCGCCGGGACATCCGCGGGACGCTCCCGGAGCGGGGGCACGTGCAGGCGCACGACGTTGATGCGGTAGTAGAGGTCGTCCCGGAACTGGCCGCTCTCCACCGCGCGCTCGAGGTCCTTGGCCGTCGCCGCGATGACGCGCACGTCCACGGCGCGGCTATCCCGCCCACCCAGGCGACGGATCTCGCCCTCCTCCAGCACGCGCAGCAGCTTGGCCTGCAGCCCGATCGGAAGGTCGCCGATCTCGTCCAGCATCAGCGTGCCACCGTTGGTGGACTCGAAGATGCCTTGCCGGTCCGAGGTGGCTCCAGTGAACGCGCCACGCATGTGGCCGAACAGCTCGGATTCGAGCAGGTGCTCCGGGATCGCAGCGCAATTGATGGCGGTGAACGGTCCGGCGCTGCGCGGGCTCATGCGATGTATCGCGCGGGCCATCACTTCCTTGCCGGTTCCGCTCTCACCGGTCAGCAGTACCGTGGTGTCGTGCGCGGCAACCCGCTCCGCCAGCTCCAGCAGGGCGCGCAGCGCCGGGCTCTCGGCAATCAGGAGATCGCGAACGGCATCGGCGCCGAGCGTGGCACGGAGCTGCTGCACCTCGGCCCGCAGGCGCTCGCGCTCCTCGGCCTTGCGCAGCGTGAGCGTCACCTCGTCCGGCCGGAATGGCTTGTGGAGATAGTCGTAGGCCCCCTCGCGCATGGCGGCGATAGCGACATCTTCCCCACCGAAGGCGCTCATCATCACCATGAGGGCCGGGCCCCGCTCCGCGCGATAGCGGCGCAGGAAGGTGAGCCCGTCCATCTTCGGCATGCGGACATCGCAGAGCACCAGGTCGAACTTCTCATCGAGCGCCCGCGCAAGCCCCGCCTCGGGGTCGCCTTCGGAGGCGACCTCGTAGCCCGACTCTGTCAGGAGCAGGCCCAGCGACTGGCGCAATCCGGCGTCGTCATCGACGATGAGCAGGCGCATCAGGCCTCCCCCGCCAGCGGCAGGAAGATCTTGAAGACCGCGCCACCCTCACGCGCGCGATCAACCCAGACGATGCCGCCGAGGTCGTGCACGGTGCGGGCGACGATGGCGAGCCCGAGTCCGGTACCGGCCCCCGGTGCCTTGGTCGTATAAAATGGATCGAACACCCGTTCCCGATCGGTTGCTGGAACACCGGGACCGTCATCAGCCACGTAGAGCAGGACGCCAGGCGTGCCCGGGGCCAGGTCCATCCGGCGGGGCCGCGGCAGGCGGACTCCCGGGACAGACGGCACCGGCTCCCCCGTCCGCCGCTGGGCGGGTGGGTTGGCCTCGTAACGCCAGAAGAGGGTTCCGGCGGTCACATGCCCGTTCGGCGTGGCATCTCGCGCATTTAGCAGCAGATTGACGATCACCTGTTCAAGTGCATGTCGGTCTCCCCGCACGACCTGCGGGTTTCCGGCCAGTTCCAACGCAAGCGTCACGCCGCGAAGCGCGCCCTGGGCCGACAGGAAGCCGATAGTGGCCCCCAGGACCTCGTTCAGGTCGCTGGAGCCGGTCGGGGGACCAGGCCGGGAGTAGTCGAGGAGCCCGCGGACGATGTGCTCGATCCGCTCGATCTCCTGGACCATCGCGGCCATCACTCCGGCGTCAGTGCCCCGGCGCCGGAGCACTTCCACATAGGTGTGCAGGGCGCCAAGCGGGTTGCGAATTTCATGGGCCACGCCGGCGGCGAGCTGGCCCACGCCGGCCAGCTTCTCGACCCGCACGATCTGGCTGTTCACGTCGAGGAGGCTGGCCGCCATCCGGCGATACCGCTCCGATAATTGTGCGAACTCCTGGCTCTCGTAGACCGGCAGCCCATCGGGGAGCGCGCCACCTTCGAGCGCCGTCACCTCAGCCGCGAGCGTCTCCAGCGGCTTGAGCAGCGTGCGCCGCACCAGGTAGTGCGCGAACAGGACAAACACCGCGGAGCTGCCCGCCCAGAGCACCACGAGGGCACCGATCGACTCCTCGATGCCGAAACGCGCAATGAGCGCCGTCGCGAGCCCCGTGAGAAGGACCGCGCTCGACGCCAGGAAGCCCAGTTGGAACAGGAGCTCCGTTCGGAGC
>JANNSD010000188.1:0-2337 GCA_031402225.1 Gemmatimonadota bacterium
TGCGAAACTTCAGCAGTTCGAATACATAGCCATTGCGGCCAACCCGCTTCTGCCGGTAGAGCACCGACGCAGAGGGGCCACCCCCGAGCCGGATCGCGATCAGCGTCATCACCAGGATCGGAGAGGTCAGCAGCAGCAGAAATGCACTGAAGACCAGATCGAACAGACGCTTCAGCCAGCGATACAAAATGTCTGTCTGGCTGCTCTTCTCGTACAAAAGCCAGCTCGGCCGCAGGACATCGAGGTCCAGCCGCTCAGTTTCACGCTCCAGAAAGTCCATCACGTCGGTGACCGGCACGCCCCGCTGCTTCTGGTTGAGGAGGAATTCAAGCGGCAAAAAGCCCCGGCGGTCGTCGAGCGCGACGACAATCTCATCGAGCCGCCGTGTCACCCTCCCCTCCTCCGGCGTGATCAGAGGCTGGATGCCCAGTTCGCCAGCCACACGCCGATCGTCAGCCGAGACCACGATGAACCCCACGACATCGAAGCTGCGCCGGTCAGCTCGACGCCGGAGCCTGTAGATCTTGGCAGCGGCCTCGCCGGCTCCCACCACCAGCACCCTGCGCTTGATCGCATCGAAATCAAGGAGGCTCAGCATCAGGATGCGCACCGTGACGAGCGGCACTACCGCAATGACCACAGCGAGCGCGAGCGCACCCCGGCCAAAGCTGACCTGCGGGACCAGGTAGAACAGGACGATACTGATCAGGCCACCGACGATCACGCCAAGAATCGCCCGGACCGCCCCTTCAGAGCGCGTAGGCCGCTGCCGCGGACGGTATAGTCCCATGGTCAGCAGGCCGACCACCAGACTGCCAGTGAAGGCCAGGGCGCGCAACGGCAGAGGACCGACCGACTGGGCTACGAGCTCCCAGTTGAAGGAGAAGCGCAGCCCGACGCCAAGGACAAAGGCCAGCGCGCCAACCATCGCGTCAACCAGGAACAGGGCGAGAACCGTGGTTGGCAGGCGCCGCAGGGCTGCGCCTCCCCATCTCATGCGCGGCAATCCTTCTCGGGAGCAGTGTTCAATGGCGGACACTCTGGAGGTCAGCGGGAACTTTAAGGGGCTGCATTTCCCCGCCATCCTAGTGCTGAGCGCCGCTCCATACCAGTGACGGTGCACGGACGGGACGGAAGAACCGGGATATAACGATCCGCTACAAGGTGGCCGCAGTGAGGGGTCAGATGATCTCGACGGTCGGAATCGGGAGCACAAACTGCCCGCCCCAGCTGCAAACCGCGCGCATCTTCCCGACGATCTCGGCACGCAGGTTCCACGGGAGAATCAGCACGTAGTCGGGCCGCCGGCCAGAGGCCATTAGGGCGTGTTAACACTAGCGCAGTGCTTCGATGATGAGGGCAAAGTGAATAAAGGCGATGAACAGCACGTCGAGCTTGTCGAAGCGCGAGAAGACGCGACGGAAGCCTTTGAGGCGCCGGAACAGGCGCTCGATTTCGTTACGCTTGCGGTACAGGGACCGGTCCTACTCCCAAGTCGTGAAGCGGTTGATTTTGGACGGCACGACCGGCCGGCGCGTCGTGGTCCTGCCCCGACGAGAGCGCGAAGCCTATGGCCGTTCGAGCATTCGCGGCAACCATATGAATCTTGGTGCTCCAGCCGCCGCGGCTGCGGCCGATGGCTTGCGGACCGTTTTTTTAGCGCGCCGGTGCCATCGTGATGAACCTTGATAATGGTGCTGTCCAGGGCCACCGATTCGAGCTTGATGCGCACGATCTGCTGGCGCTGCAACTGTTCAAAGACCCGATCCAGGACCCCGGCTTTGGCCCAGCGATTCATGCGGGTGTAGATCGTGTGCCAGTTGCCAAAGCGCTTGGGCAGACCGCGCCACTTGCAGCCCCGCTCGGCGACGAACAGGATCGCGTTGAGAACCTGAAGATTATCCAGACCGACGTTGCCTCGCTGAACAGGCAAGAAGGGCTCGATCTGGGCGTACTGTGCCGGGGTGATTTCCATCCCCGCAGATTACCAATTACCGAGGCCGTCGCCCGTCGGAAGGTTGAACTGATCCTCGGCAGTTTCGGCTCCCAGGCGGGTAAATCCTGGTTTACGGCCGAGACTTTCCGCGCCCTGCTCCGGCTCCGTGGGATAGAAGCCAATGCGCCGGAAGGCCTGGCCGAGGCTTACTTCGCGCCGAAGGTCTGTCTCTCGCCTTAGAGTGGTACGGGTTAGCTTCCCAACCACGGGTGTGTTGAGCCATTTTGCCCCTATGAAAGTTGTACTCTTCTGCGGTGGTCTGGGTACACGGCTCCGGGAACACTCGGATGCCGTGCCGAAACCACCCGTCAGCATCGGCTACCGGCCGATCATGTGGCACC
>JANNSD010000189.1:0-4300 GCA_031402225.1 Gemmatimonadota bacterium
GGTGCCCTTGGCGCCGAACTCGAAGATGCTGTGGGTGTAGTCCCAGTAGTCCTTCAGCGTCTCGCCCTTGTAGGCGTACACCGGCGTGCCGGCGATCACGAGCGCGGCCGCCGCATGGTCCTGCGTGCTGTAGATGTTGCACGAGGCCCAGCGCACCTGAGCGCCCAGCGCCTGCAGCGTCTCCACCAGCACGGCGGTCTGGATCGTCATGTGGATGCTGCCGGTGATGCGCGCGCCCTTGAGCGGTTGCTTGGCGGCGAACTCTTCGCGAATGGCCATCAGACCGGGCATTTCGGTCTCGGCGATCTTGATCTCCTTGCGGCCCCAGTCGGCCAGCGACAGGTCGGCCACGTGGTAATCGTTGGTGTGCAGCGGTTTCAGAACGGCGCTCATGACGACAAATCTCCTGATGTTCAAGGTCACGACGGACCACGGCACAGGGGGAGTCGGGTGCAACTCACCGGCGGCGTGGGCCTGCGGGTGAGCGCCGTTGCATCAAAGGATGTCTTTCGAGCCTGGCTCCGGGGGGGTGGAGTCGCAACGCTCCTCGAAAGAGCCATGAGTGTAGCGTGGGCAGCGACAATGCGTGCTTGCCCGGGGTCGGAATCCCGACCTCAATCCGGCGCTATTCCACAGAGTCCGTCCGTGTCCGATCTTCCGCTTGCTGCCGAAGTGCGCCGCCGCCGCACCTTCGCGATCATCTCCCACCCCCACAACCGCCTCTGAGTCAGGCGGGGTCAGGCCGCGACACGGCTGACCCTTTTGCGTGGTTTGCGCGAGGAAAGAGGCGTGCGTGACGTGTTCAAGTCATGTCACGGTGAGACAGGTCGAGACGGCGGGTTTGTGTACATAGCTGCGTACATAAAACCGCCTCGCACGCCCCGCTCTCGCGCTATGTACACACTGGAGGTGCGTATGGCGTTTTCGGACACATGGCTCAAGGCCAACAACGGGAAGGAGCGCGCAGCGCTCGAAGATCGGGGCGACCGTGAAGGTTTAGGCGTGCGCGTCACGCCCAAGGGCAAGATCACATTTCAGCTTCGCTACCGCTATCAGGGGGCAGCCAAGCGTCTTGACTCGTACCCGCGCTTGAGCGCCGCATTGCTGACCTTCGGCACGAGCTTTCGCTGCTGGAGGCAGAGCAGCGCGCACAGGAGCGCCAACACCGTGCCGAGGTTCTGCGCGCCATGAAAGAACTGCTGCTTCAGCATGGCTTTAAGCCCGCTGAGCTGAATGGCACGCGCTCGAGCAAGAGCGGACGCACGCAGGTCGCGCCGCTCCACCGTGACCCCGCCACAGGAGCCACTTGGGCGGGGCGCGGCACCGAACCGGTGTGGCTCAAAGGTCGCGACCGCCAGGCGTTCAAGGTTGCCGGGTAGCAATGGGCGATGGGCTGGGCCTTTTCGCTGCTCTCCGCACCCCATCCATATGCGCAAACCGCGCGCCTTTGTCGCTCTTCGCGTATGAATTGGGTATCGCAAGAATGATGACTGACCCTGGGATCAGGCATTCTTGCCACGCGTCACCAACTCAGCCAGAAAGTCTGTGAAGGGCTTGATGTCCTGTTTGACGCTGGCGGATTCGAGCGCTGCCATATAGCGCGCCCGCTCTGCCACAGGGATGACTGTCCACGGGTAGCCGCCAGAAGCCATCATGGCATTCATCAGGAAGCGCCCCATGCGCCCGTTGCCATCGAAGTAAGGGTGGATGTAGACAAAGAAGAAGTGACCGAGCACGACCCGCACAGCAGGCTCTTTTTCCTCACGAAGCTGATCGAAGAAGGCGGGCATCAGTTCGCGGACGGCCTCACTCCGGGGCGGGACGTGCATCGAATGTCGGATATAGACTGCGCCGTTGCGGTAGCCCGCAAGGTCTGCGGGCTTGAGTATCCCGGCCACTACGCTGGGTCCGAAGAGTTCGCGGTACCACGTGCTGTGACTGGTCTCCGTCACGTCACCGGCGCTTTCGCCGCCAATGATGCGGCCAACACTCTCCTGGACCTTCTGGAAAGCTTGCCAGTAACCGCGCGCAGCGAGTGCATCACGATGCTCGCGGTCGCTTGCGTCGTCCGGGTTCCAGTCACCGGAGCGAACGCGTTCAATCAGTTCAGCGCTGACCTTGTATCCCTCAATTGAAAGCGAGTTGTAGGCATCGGTTGCGTAGGCATCTTCCACCTTGTGAAGATATCCGGCGCTGTCTGAGGGAAGGCCGGGTGCCTTCGGAAATCGCGCCAGCACGTCATCCCGCATCAATCCCCATGTCATGCGTAACCGGTTGACAGCGGGCGATATCTGTCGCGCGCCGATCACAACGGGTGGCGCATCATCGAATGGGTCGGATTCGCTGATCGTGTAGCCAGCCGAGCGCATGGTGTCGATGATCGTGTCGGCGATCTGGACGCGTCCAATGTTGCGGAATGCTCCCGCAAGTCGTCCGGCCACACGGCTATGGCCGCCGTCCAGCAAACGACTCAGCACATCGGAGGCGTCCTGAATCATCGCCAGCGCCGCCCTCATGTCCACCGGATGCGCCGCAAAGTGTCCCGGTGAGCAATGAATCAGGGCTGCGGGTAATTGCATGACGCGCAAGCCTTCGAGCTTCTCGACCTCCGCTTCTGACGGAATCTCCAGCCGAACATCGAAAATGGAGGTGTCGTGCAGGAGCCCGGTCGGTTTGTTGTTGCCCTTCGGTGCACGCACGAGGAGCTGTCGGGGGACTGTCCAGTTACCCGTGTGTAAGGCGAGGGACTGCTCAGCACCCAGGCACCATTGATCGCCAAAGCGCTCCGAGAGGTACGCACTGCAGAACGACCAGAAGGAGGCGTACCAGTCTGTGCTTTCGCCTGTCGCACCGTCAGGACGGGCAGGTATGTACCAGCCCTTCATGACCTCGCGGATGAAACCATTCTTCAGCAGGCGCTCGCGATGGACCCTGGTGAGGCTGTTTGCGCGAATGGCAACGGTCCCAGCATCCTGAAGAGACTTCAGGGCGGCGAGAGACTCGGCAAGCTTGTCTGCGGGTGTGGCCATTCGTTCTCTAGGTTTTTCTGTTACGCGGTATCTAGGTTTTTATGTTCTACCATATCTAGGTTATCGTGTCACTCTATTTTTAGGTTATTATGCAAAAAAGCTCGGAGAGCATGTTGAGAAATGAGTACATAGCTGTGTACATAACGGGGAAAGAGTTCTGATGTCAGACAGTCCAATCGCAGAGCAGGTAAGGCGTAGAAGGACGTTTGCCATCATTTCCCACCCCGACGCCGGCAAGACCACGCTCACCGAGAAGCTTCTGCTCTTTTCGGGTGCGATCCATATCGCGGGCAGCGTGAAGGCGCGCAAGGCCAGCCGCCATGCGACCTCCGACTGGATGGAGATCGAGAAGCAGCGTGGTATCTCGGTGGCCAGCTCGGTGATGCAGATGCTCTACCGCGATTGCGTCATCAACCTGCTCGACACCCCCGGCCACAAGGACTTCTCGGAAGACACCTACCGCGTGCTGACCGCGGTGGATTCGGCGCTGATGGTGATCGATGCCGCCAACGGCGTGGAGCCGCAGACGCGCCGGCTGATCGAGGTGTGCCGCCAGCGCGGCACGCCGATCATGACCTTCGTGAACAAGATGGACCGCGAGGGCAAGGAGCCGCTCGCGCTGCTCGACGAAATCGAGCAGGAACTCGGCATGCCCTGCGTTCCGATGACCTGGCCGGTGGGGCAAGGTAAGGCCTTCGGCGGCATCGTCGATCTGCGCAAGCAGCAGATGCGGCTCTTCAAGGCCGGGGCCGACAAGCGCAGCGACCAGGAAGGCGACGGCCGCGACGAGATCGTCCCGCTGTCGCAGGCCGGCATGCTGCGCACGCGCTTCGGCCACGACTACGAACTGGCCGAGCAGACCATCGAGCTGCTCGCTGGCGCCGCACCGGCCTTCGACGAGTCGGCCTTCGTCGGCGCGAAGCAGACGCCGGTGTTCTTCGGCTCGGGTGTCAACAATTTCGGCGTGCAGGAGGTGCTGGACGCGCTGGTGGACCTGGCGCCGCCGCCGGCCGCGCGCCACGTCACGAGGGCCGATGGCTCCGACGTCGAGGTGCCGCCGGCCGCCGGCGGCTTCTCCGGCGTGGTGTTCAAGGTGCAGGCCAACATGGACCCTTCGCACCGCGACCGGATCGCGTTCGTGCGGGTGAACTCGGGCCGCTACGGCTCGGGCCAGAAGCTGCGCGTGCAGCGCACGGGCAAGGAGCTGCGGCCCACCTCGGTGGTCACCTTCCTGTCGCAGCGCCGCGAGGCGGTGGAGGAGGCGTACGCCG
>JANNSD010000190.1:0-2448 GCA_031402225.1 Gemmatimonadota bacterium
GTGCGCTCTATTGTCATCCTCAGCGCTCTATAGTCATCCTGATCGAACTATAGCCATCCTGAGCGTAGCGAATCATCGGTCAGACCCCTGGCCGATCCTTCACTGCGTTCAGGATGACGGTGCTGCCTCCCGGAGGACCGCCCGGTGGCGTCTCTGGAACTGGTCTTGCTCCGGGGTATCTTCCTGAGCCATGAGCATTTCGCCCGCCGCCCCGGACGGACAGGTCCTTTCTCGCGAACTGTCCGAATTCCTCCTGGATTTCCTGGGGGCGCAGCAGCGGTTTGCGATGTACCCGATCGGGCACCCGTTGCTCGACCCCGCCGTGGACTCCCTGGCCCGCCGCCTCAACACGCTCTTCCTGGAGCGCTCGAGCATCTCCCTCGCCGTCACGCCGACGCAACTGGTCGTCTCGGGGGTCCCGACCGATCCCGAGCATACCGTGCTCCGGGAACTTGCCGGCAAGCTCCATCGCCGCAACGTCGGCGGGATCAAGATCTTCCGCGGGGCCGGCCGCACCGAACTGGC
This sequence comes from Gemmatimonadota bacterium, assembly GCA_031402225.1. Taxonomy (GTDB): domain Bacteria; phylum Gemmatimonadota; class Gemmatimonadetes; order Gemmatimonadales; family GWC2-71-9; genus JAGGAG01. The sequence continues at coordinate 526 of JANNSD010000190.1, forward strand.
GAGCTTCCTCGCCGTCATCGGCACCGACGCCAACGACGCGCAGCAGCTGGTGACCCACGACGAGCCCTCCGCGCAGTGGCCGCACATCCGCCTGTTTGGACTCGCCTACGACAAGCTCGCCCTCCTTGACGATGAGGACGAGGAGACCGCCCTCTTCGATCCGCTGGGCGGAAGCTGGGCGGGACGGCTGTGGCTTGGCCTGGCGCGGGCCTCGATGGGCGAGCACCTCTCCGACGACGTCGCCGCCAAGGTGGATCCGGAGCAGATCGCCAAGGCGGTCAACGAGCACCAGCGCGAGGCGCAGCGCGACGAACGGGTCGTCACCGCCCTCACCGACCTCGCCGAGGCGTGCCAGGGCCGGGGCCGCGCGGAAACGGCGGCGCTGCAGCGCCAACTGTCGCGGCTCATCGGCTCACTCACCCCGGAGACGCTCGAGCGGCTGATGCACATGGGCGGCGACCAGGACCGGCGCCGCAAGTGGCTGTTCCAGGCCTCCAAGATCATGACGGCCGACGTGATCGTATCGCTGGTGGAGGCGGCGGCACACGCCCAGCAGCGCAGCGTCTCGCCGGCCATGCTCCAGCTCCTGAGCAAGCTCTCCAGTCACGTGGACCAGGGCCCGCCGAAGACGCGGCTGCGCGCGGAGCAGGCGCTGCGCCAGCGCATCCGCGCGATGATCAGCCGGTGGAGCCTGGCGGACCTCCCGTACGGTTCGGCGGGCTATGACAAAATGCTCGAGTCACTGCCGGGTGGAGCCGCGGACTTCGAGCCGGTGCTGGTCTATGGTCCGGAACCGCAGCGGGTCATCATGACCTGCCTCGAACTCGGGGTGGTGCAGGCGGGGACTCGGCGCGCCGTGGACCGCATGGTGGAGAACCGGGAGACGGGGTTGCTGCTCGACCTCCTCGAGCGCGTCCCGGCGGACCGGCCCGCCGTGTCGGAGCTGCGCAGCTGGGTGCTGAGCAAGAGCACCGTCAGCCGCGTGCTCGCGATCGAGCCCATCGACGTCGACACCCTGGCGCGCCTGGTGAAGGGGGTCGGCATCGAGTCGCTCGGCACCCTGCTCGATGCGCTCTCCACCGCGAAGGAGCGGAAGGTGCGCGCCCGCCTGATGGACATCGTGACGCACCTCGGCCCCGCGATCGGTCCCGAAGTGGTGCACCGGATCGGGGGAGCCCCCTGGTTCGTGCAGCGCAACCTGCTGCGGCTCCTGGGCATGTTGCCCGAATTGCCCGAGGGATTCAACCTGGCGTCGCACGTCAAGCACAACGACCCGCGCGTGCGGCATGAGGCGCTTCGCATCATGCTGCGCGACCGCGTGCGCCGGCCGGAGGCGCTCAAGCGCGCCCTGGAAGCGCCCGATCCGCCGACGGTCCGTCTGGGCATCATGGCGGCGGCGGAGGGGTGCCCGCCCAACATCGCGCCGATGCTGCTGCAGCGGATCCATTCGGGTGGGCTCGACCCGCAACTCCGCGCGGTGGCCATTCGCGCCGTCTCGTCGGTCGACAACCCCAACGTCATTGCCTGCCTGCTCGGACTGGCCCAGGTGAAGGGCACGCTCGGGCTGGGGCGGAAGCTGGCCCCCAAGAGCCCCGAGCTGCTCGCGGCACTGCAGGGTCTCGCGGCGCACTGGCCGTATCACGCCGAGGCAGCCAGGATCCTGGACTTGGCCCAGAAGAGCCGGGACACGGAGATCCGGAAGGCCGGCACGCCGCCCTCCCGCCGGGCCGATCCCGACGCGCCGGCCCCGCCGACGGCACCGCGGGTCATCATATGAGCGGCGCATGAGCACCAGCACCACTCCCGCGCAATTCCTGCAGTCACTGGCGCAGGCGCTCTCGACCATGACGCTCTACACCTCGCGCCATCCGGCGTGCGTGTCGGTGGCGGATGCGTCGTTTGCGCGACTCAAGGAGCTGGTCA
>JANNSD010000191.1:0-20626 GCA_031402225.1 Gemmatimonadota bacterium
CGTGCCTTCCACTTCCGGACATCGGCCGCGGTGATCGTATCCGCCAGTGAACAGCCCGCGCGCAGGTCGGGCAGCAGCACGCGCTTCGCCGGCGACAGGATCGCCGCCGTCTCCGCCATGAAGTGCACACCGCAGAACACAATGACCGCCGCGTCGGTCTTTGCCGCCTCGCGCGAGAGGCCCAGGGAGTCGCCCACGAAATCGGCAACGTCCTGCACCTCGGGCCGCTGGTAGTTGTGCGCGATCACCACCGCGTCGCGTTCGCGCGCCAGGCGGCGGATCTCGTCCTGCAGTTCGGCGATCCGCTCCGCCGAGAGCCGGTTGGGCTCGATGACCGGAAGGGTGAGGGTCATAGCGGCTGCGTCGCGGGGCGGGGCGGGAAGTCGGCGCGGCGATGACTGCCCTGGCTCTCGCGCCGCCCGCGCGCCGACTTCGTGATGAGCTGGGCCACACTCAGTTGGCGATGGGTGCGCCAAGCCGAAGCGGGCGTTGCCTCTTCCAGGCGGGTGAGTCCGGCCTGCGCATCGGCCAGGCTCGCCTCGGTGCGCACCACGCCGGCGCCGTGCGTCATGATCTCGCGCATCTCCTGGCGCACGCCCGCGAAGGCCGCATCGGCGCCGGTATCGGCGTCGCCGTCCACCGTCGCGATCTGCCCAGGAATGGGCGCGCTGCCCTGCTCCCCCGCCACCTCGCGCGCCACCCGGTCCGAGAAGACCAGTCCCTCCAGCAGGGAGTTCGATGCGAGCCGGTTGGCGCCGTGGACCCCGGTGCATGCCACCTCGCCGGCGGCCCAGAGTCCGGCGAGCGACGTGTGCCCGTCGAGGTCGGTACTGACGCCGCCCATCGCATAGTGCAGCGCCGTGGCCACCGGCAGCAGGTCGCGCGCCGGATCGAGCCCGGCTTCGCGCAGCATCGCATGAATGCCGGGAAACTGGGTCGGGAAGTCGGGGAGGCCCCGCGCATCGAGGAACGCCCCGCCAGCGACATCCGCTTCAGCAACGGCCCGCGCCACCACATCACGCGGGCCCAGTTCGCCGCGAGGATCGTCGTCCAGCGTAAATCGACGGCCGGCGGCATCTACCAGCAATGCGCCCGCCCCCCGCACCGCTTCGGAAATGAGCGGGGCCGGGTTGACGCCAGGCAGCTTGAGCGCCGTCGGGTGGAACTGCAGGAACTCCAGGTCCCGGAGCTCGGCACCAACCTCGTGGGCCAGTGCCCAGCCATCGCCGGTGGCACCCAAAGGATTGGTCGTCACCGCGAACAGCTGCCCTACCCCGCCGGTCGCCAGCACCACCGCCGACGCGGGAATGCCGCGCGGCCGGCCGGTGTCATCGAGCACCACGGCGCCGACCACGCGATCGCCCTCGCGCACCAGGCGCCGGACCTCGGAATGTTCCAGGAGCGTGATCTGGGGAAGGTGACGCACCACCGCTGTCAGGCACCGTACCAGCATGGCGCCGGTCCGGTCGCCGTCAGCGTGCAGGATGCGCGCGCGGGTGTGCGCCGCCTCGAGCCCGAACCGAAGGCGTCCGTCCGCCGCGCGATCAAAGGCCGCACCCAGCGCGAGGAGCTCCCGGATCCGCTCGGGGCCCTCGGTAACCAGGATGTCCACTGCTTCGGGATCGGAGAGGCCGTCACCAGCGGCGAGGGTGTCCTGCGCGTGCTGGGCCGGGGAGTCGCCCGGCCCGATCGCGACCGCGATGCCGCCCTGGGCCCACGCGGTCGCACTATCGGACAGCGTGCCCTTGGTCAGGAGCAGCGCTTCGCGGCCTTCGGCCGCGAGGCGCCACGCAGCCCAGAGGCCGGCAACTCCGGCGCCAATGATGAGGGGAACAGGCTTGGACATCGGATGGAATATACGCGGCCCGGGCGGCCTCCTGTGTCAGCCGACAGCCTCCGGCGTGCGGCGGTGCCGCCGCTCCGACAGCCAGATAAGCCAGGCCGCCACCGCGGCCGCCAGGATCCACCACAGGAGGGAAGCACCCGGACGCTGCAACGGAAGCCGGAACCGGGCATCGCCCACCAGCTCGAACGCGCCCCAGGCCGACGGCCCCAGGCCGTCCTGTATCAGCTGCAGCTTCGCCTCCCTTGAGGCGGTACCAATGGCTACGCCCTCCGCGAGCGACTCGTACAGCGCAAGGACGTATCGGTCGGCGGCACTCGTGGAGGCGCCCCAGGCACAGCGCACCACCGATCGTGCACCAGCCTGGAACAGCGCCCGCGCCATCGCCGACGCCGGAGGGCCCTGCAGGTCGGGCTCCAGCCGAACCGGGCAGCCGGCGAGCAGCACCAGCGTTGGCCCCAGTCGAAGCTGGCTCAGTTCGTCCACGTCGAGCAGCCCATCCTCGCCGGGAGTCGACACCATCTCCAGCGCGTCGCCCCCATCGGCGATGCCGGTCGTCCGCATCGGCAAGGCCAGGTGCACAGTGCCGGCGCTCCGAAGGTCGGCGGTACGCAGGTCCGCCTCGGTCGCCGAATGGGCCAGGTACGTCTCGCCGCGACGGGAGTAGCGGCTGATCGCGCGCGCCTGCGCCACCGCCGTGGCGCCGGCGGCCCGGCGGCCTTCGCCGGCGTAGCCGAACGCGACGATGCGGATGCCGGCGCGGGGAACAGGAGCGGCCCACCACACCAGCGCCTGCCCGACCGATGGCAGCACGCTGGTCTCGTAGGCCTCGATCAGGCGGCGGTCACCGGAGAGGGGAAGCACATCGAAGGGCAGGGCGCGGAGCGGTCCACCTGGCACGAAGGCCAGGTGCGTGATGCCACGGGGCAAGCGCTCGAGCAACGGCAGGATCAACTGGCTCGACAGGGCCGCCGCGTCGCGCGGCGCATCAGAGCCACTCGCCAGCGCCGTCCACAACCCGGCCACCTGCGACGCAAAGGCATCACTGATGTTGACCGGCACCGCGCGCAGTCCGTCGCGCGTCGCCACCAGCAGCATCAGCCGCCGTCCGGACGGCGACACGGCATACACGACAAGGGCGGTGTGCTCGGGAACGCGCGACGGATCGACCGCCGAGAGTGTATCGAACGCCGGCCCGCGCGTTCCGGCCCGCGCCTCGCGCAGCAGCGCGATCCGGAATGCCATCGCCGGGTGGCCTGCCGTGGCCACCCGCTCCATGAGCTGCATGAGTCGCTCGTCGGAGGCAGCGTCGAACGCCAGTTCCCACCCGGCGCTGTCCGCCAGCAGGTGCATCTCCGCCAGGGCCCGGTCCAGCATCACGCTCGCCGAGTCGGGCTCGCCCACTACGACGTAGGCCTCGGCCAGGCGGAGAAGCCGCTCATGCAGGGCCAGGTGGGAGGTGGCCGGCAGGCCGGCAATCGAGGCGTCGAGCATCGTAATCGCCGCCGCGCCGTTGCCCCGGTCGAGGGCCTCCAGCGCCACCTGGTAGGAAATTTCCGGGTGCGCCACAGCCTCCCGCGCGGTCTGGGCCGTTGCGGGGAGCGCTGCACAAGTCAGGAGGAGCAGGGACAGAACTGGGCGCATCGGGGAACAGGGGGGCAAGAACTGCACCTGCCCCCCTCCCCGGCCCAGGGGACCTCAGGAACTGCGGATTTTGCGGACTTCCTCGGTGAGCCGGGGGAGGATCTCGAACAGGTCACCCACGATGCCGTAGTCGGCCACCTTGAAGATCGGCGCATCCTTGTCGCGGTTGATCGCCACGATGGTGCGCGCCGTACGCATGCCGGCCAGGTGCTGGATAGCACCCGAGATGCCCACGGCGATGTAGAGTTGCGGGCTCACCGTCTTGCCCGTCTGTCCGACCTGCTCACCATGGTCGCGCCAGCCCGCGTCAACCACGGCGCGGCTTGCTCCCACCGCCGCGTTCCCGAACGCGGCGGCAAGGTCCTCCAGCAGCTTGAAATTGGCCGGCTCCTTCAAGCCGCGCCCGCCGGAGATGACCACCGAGGCCTCGGTCACGTCGAGCATGGCGGCGTCCGGCTTCTTTACGCCCTTCGAGGCAACGCGAGGAGTGAACGACGGCACCGCGAGCGCGGCGATCGACCCGGCCTTGCCGCTCTCGACCGGATGGAATGTGTTCGGGCGTACCGACACCACCGCCGTCGTGCCGGTCAGCTTCCCGTGCTGCAGGATCCTGCCGGCATAGATCGGTCGGGTAACTGTCACCGAGCCGCCCTCGACACCGAGCGCCGTGACGTCCGTGGCGCAGGCAACGCCGAGCCGGGCCGCGACGCGTGGGGCCAGGTCGCGACCCATCGCCGTCGCCGCGAGGATGATCGCGCCGTACTCCGACCCGATGGATGCGATGGTCGTCGAGGCGCCATCAGGACAGTAGAGCGCGAAGTCGGCGTGCGTTCCGTGCAGCACGCGGTCGGCGCCAAAGCCGCCGAGCTGGTCCATGCCCGCCACCGCGCCGGCACCGAACACGATGGCGTCGACGGTGCCAGCAGACTGGTCGGCCAGTTGGCGCGACGCCGCCAGCACTTCATGCGACACCTTCCGGAGCGCGCCATCGCGCTGCTCCAGGACCGCAAGTACCCTCATAGGACCTTGGCCTCGTTGCGCAGCAGGGCGAGCAGGGCCGGCACGGCGTCGGCGCCCTCGCCGACAATGCGTCCCGCTTGGCGTTCGGCCGGAAGCTCCAGGCTGGTGATCTCGAACGAGGCGCCGTCCAGCGTGACCGGCTTCACGTCGAGCGGCTTCTTCTTCGCCGCCATGATGCCCTTGAGCGATGGCAGCCGCGGGTTGTTGAGTCCCTTGTCGCAGGTGACCACGGCGGGGAGTGCGCACGCCATCATCTCGACGCCTCCCTCGATCTCCCGTTCCGCCTCGACCGCACTCCCGCTCACCGTCAGCTTTGCCGCCGCCGTGATGCAGGGAAGCCCGAGCAGTTCCGCCACCATCACGCCCACCTGATGGTTGTAGTCGTCTACCGCAAGCTTGCCGAACAGGATCAGGTCATACGCCCCGGCCTTGAGCTCGGCGGCGAGCGCGCGGGCCACCACCAGGCCGTCAGCCGAGCCGGCGGACTGCAGCAGCACCGCGCGGTCGATGCCCATGGCCAGGGCGGTGCGCAGCGTCTCCTGCGAGGCGTCGGTGCCAACGGCGACGACGGTGGTCTCGCCGGCACCCGCCTGTTCCTTGAGGGCGATGGCGGCCTCGAGGGCAAACTCGTCGTAGGGATTGGGGACGAACTTCACGCCGGTCTCGTCGATGGCAGTCCGGGTGGCGCCGATCACGATCTTGGCGGTGGTGTCGGGCACCCGCTTCAGGCACACTGCGATCTTCACTGCGCACTCCAGGCCATGGTATGCAGCCTTCTACCCCGGTGAGCGGCGCAAAGCTACTCGCCCCCGCCGGGGGGCGCTAGGGACCTGCCATTGGCGATCTAAGTCGTTGCCATGAGAGGACATAACAAAAAAAGAGCGATCCCCGAGGACCGCCCCACCCGTCTCCCGTCTCCCGCCTTCCGTCTCCCGTCTCCCGTCTCCCGACTCCCGTCTCCCTACGCCTGCCGCAGCAGGTGCACGTCGAGCATCTCCCGGTAGTCTCGGGCGGCACGCCAGGCACCCAGCCAGATCTTCCGTTCGGCGGTGCCCGCCAGATAGGGGCAACTCTCACCTGACTGCCCCGAAAAGAACGCCTCTCGCCCCTGATGACGGGCGCGCTCCGGGCTCAGGTTATCCGGCTCTCCAGCGGGCAATGAAGGGCACTCCACGTGAGGGGGCTCACCGGACCTCTCGAACCAATGTGGGGCCCGCACGTGCCTTCTGTCAAAGCCTTTTCACGCCGACTAGTCGCGGTCCTGGCCAAACCCCCGGGTGACAATGACCCGGAACTGGGGGGCGTACCCCGGCGTCACGAAGCGCTCGATCGGCTGGCCCGGTGCGCCCTGGTTGACGTTGAACGTGCCGAAGTTGGCGTACTTGGCATTGAACACGTTGGTCACCACGCCGGCGATTTCCCATGGGCCGGCTTCCCACCCCGCCCGCAGGTCGGCCACGAAGTAGTCCGGCAGCGGGGCCAGGTTGTTGGCTTCGTCCTGCTGCAGGAACTGCTCGCCGATCCACCGGACGTCGAACCCGCCGCGAAGGCCAAACGGAAACCGCAGGTTGAGGCCTGCCTTGAACTGCGACAGCGGCACCAGCGGAATGATGTCTCCTGGTTCGGTCGTGTTCTCGATGCCGAGCCCCGCGTCGTCGAGAATCGAGAAGATCGTTGCCTCCGACTGGAAGGTGGCGCGGGTATACGCGTAGTTCGCATACGCCGAATGCGGACCGAAGCCATAGATGGCACCAAGTTCGACACCAACCCGCCGTGTCTTCGGGATGTTGGCGAAGTAGCCTTGGATGGTGGACCCTGCGATTTCGTCCGCTGACGGGAAGAGGAAGATGTCGTTCTTCACGTCGCTGTAGTACGCCGTGGCCGTCAGCGAGAGCGTTCCAGTGTGGTAGCGGGCTCCGCCCTCGATGGTGCTCACGGTGACGGGCGCGATGGGCGGGTCATCGCCCAGGGCGAAGGGCAGCACACATGGCTCCTCGGGATCGGCGCAGGCCACCTCGATGAGTGACGGCGCGCGGAACGATGTGCCGAACGACGCGAACACCGAGAGCCCGCGCCCCGCATCCACGTCCACGCCAACACGCGGGTCGAGCCGGCTGTAGGTCGAGGTCGTGTCCCGGGTCGGATCGAGCAGGTTGCGGAAAGGAATGCTCACGAACTCGTACCGCGCGCCGCCCGACAGGGCGACGCGACCCACCGTATAGTTGGCCAGCGCGAAGCCGGCGATGTCGGAGAGCGGGCTCTGCACGTCGGTCGTCAGCACGCTCGTGCCACCGAACTTGGTCGAGTCGGCGAAGAGCTGGATCGAGCTGGACGCGGTGGAGCCGTCCACCCCGAACCGCAGGCCCATGGCACTCTGGCCGACCGGCACAGCAAAGCGGTAGTCGATCGTGCCGCCGAAGACGCCGTTGGTCGCGTCATTCTGCGTGTCGGGATCATCCTGCTGATTGACGTTGAAGCGGCTCGCGGTGGTGCGGCGATAGTAGAAGTTGAACGAACCGCGGCCGTTGCCCACCTGCTTGTACCCGGCCACGGCAGCCTGCAGGCCGTTGAGGTCCTCGAAGTCACCATCGGTGAGGTTGGAATCAGGCTTGACCCTGAACACCGACTCCGGCAGGGAGCCGGCGGTCTGGGCATACGAGTGCGAGAAGAAGAACTGCCCCCTGATGCCCGCCGTCGGTCCCAGCTTGCCGAAGTTGGTGAACGCCTGCCACTGGTCGGCCCGCGTAAACTGCCGCCAGCCATTCTCGCGGTTGTAGTTGCCGCCGACGTAGTAGTCCAGCCCGTTCTTCATCGTCGCACCAACCGACCCTTCGGCGCTCACCGAGCCGAAGGTGCCGCCCATCAGCTCGATCTCACCGGCGGGCGCCCCCTCGCCCCGCCGCGTCACCAGGTTGATCGACCCGCCAAGCGAGTTCCGGCCCAGCAGCGCGCCGTTGCCCGAGAGGATCTCGACCCGCTTCAGGTGCTCCATCGGCAGGAGGTCGAAGTTGACCTCGGCGGCATCCGGCTCGTTGACGCGCACTCCATCCACGAAGATCGACACGCCCTGTGGCGTACCCACCACCGGGGACGCGTAGAAGCCGCGCGTGCTCACGTTCATCTTGTAGGGAGAGCCAAGATTGTCGTAGGTCGACATGCCCGGCTGCTGTTGCAGCACATCGGGCAGCACCTTGGGCTCGTTTCCATCCACCTTGGCCCAGTCGAGCTTGGTGGCAATGCCCGCGATCCCGGAGCCGATGTTGACACCGGCGAACGGCAGGATCGAGCCGACCACTTCGATGGGCGGCAGCAGGTAGGAACTGTCGGCCTTGGCGCTGTCGGGAACCTGCGCGCTGGCGATACCCGGCAGGGTGAGGGCAGCGATGACAACAGGCACAATCAGACGACAGTGCAGGACCATTGCAATTGTTTCCAGGGAAACGGTTGGAAAGGCCTACCGGAGTGGCGCGGCGGCACCACGGGGACGCTGCTCGTAGACTGCGGCGAGCACGACCGATTCGTCGGCTTCGCTCATGACCAGGACGCCGTCATCGGCCGGCCCCTCGCCATCGAGGTCGGCACAACAGACCCGGGTGGTGCGTGCCTCGCGTGCGCCGGACACCGCGGGCACCGCCCCGCGCGCGAACCGGACAAGGTCAGCGGATGACAGCGTCCGGCTGCCGTCCCGGTCTTCATAGAGGCGGAGTCGACTGATCTGTCGCCCACGGGCTTCGAGTACGAAGCCGTCGTCCGCGCTGCCGCCGCCATCGAGATCCTGGCAGCAGCTGTCGATCATGACTTGCGGGCCAATGGCCTTCCAGGTGAGCGCGCCCGCGCCCAGCATCAGCGTCGCCGCGGCGGCCACGCCCAGCATCGATCGCAGCGCCGCCGGGCGCGACCGGCGCGGCCCACCCCGCGGTAACTCGCCCCGCCGAGCCCGCCCGGTGATTTCCGGCCCGAGCGACGCCCGCGGCGTGAACTGCAGCCCGGCGAGCACCCGCTCAGACTCGAGGAGACGCGGGTCGTCGTTCCGGCCCGTCGGCGCGCCGGTCATGCCATCTGCTCCCGGAGCCGCTCGAGTGCGCGCCAGAGGCGGGTGCGCACCGTGCCGGCCGGTACATCGAGCAACTGCGCCAGTTCGGCGATCTCGAGTTCGCCGCCGAACCGGAGGCTCAGCAGCTCACGATCTTCGCTGCTCAGCTCGCCCATCGCGGACATCGCGGCACCCACCTCTTCCCGTCGGAGCATCCGCTCCTCGGGAGAGGGTTCGTCCATGGCCAGGTCACGCAACTCGTCGATACCCACCTGTCGGCGCACCCTGGCACTCCGTCGCTCGTCGATGAGCACGTTCCGGGCGATCGTCAGCAGCCAGGTCTGGACTCCGGCCCTTGACGCGTCGTAGCGATCGGCCGCCCGCACCGCACGCAGGAACGTCTCGGCGGTGAAGTCCTCCGCATCATCGGGCGGGACCAGCTGGAAGCGGAAATAGTTGTATACCGCCTTCCCATGCGCTTGATACCAGGCAGCACAGGGCTCGGCCTGGACGCGGGGAACGTCCAGGCCGGTGTGCTGCCTTGGGTTCTGCGGGGGAGGGCTCATGTGAGACGCATACTATACGAGGCAGGGCGGCAATCGTCACACCATGGAAACCGGGGCGGACCAGAGAAACGGCGGGAGGGGTGGAACCGGATGGCATCAGCGGGCGAAGTGCGTATCGCGCCCCCTATCGCACCACGACCGTCACGATCGGCGTCCCGGCTGACTGACAGCAGCCGGATACTGTGTCGGTCGTATAGCCAACGATCCAGCTGTACCGGCCGGGTTCGTGTGGAACGACCAAGGTCTGCGCCTCCGCCACTTCGCCCGGCTGCACAACCGTGGCAAGTTCCGGAATCGCGTTCGTGATGCAGCGCGGCACCTGCGCATTACCGTAAACACCCCAGTCTCCGTTGTCATAGAGCCGGTAAATCTGGAATCCCATCGCCATCGACAACCCATCGCTGTCCGGATAGGCGCTCTCGACCTGGCAGCGTGGAATTGTGACCGGAGCCTGGGTCGCATTGTAGACCAGCACCCGTGTCAGGATCCGATCATCGATCGATACCGCAAAGGAATCCTCGACCGCGATTGCGACAACGTGCGCATCCGGGGGCTCCAGCTCATCCTCGCCGCAGGCGCTCACTATGAGCGCCGCGACAAGACAGCGCCAGCTAGTACGCCGGTAGGCCGGTAATCTCATGGCCCAGGATCAGTCCGTGGACGTCGTGCGTGCCCTCGTAGGTATAGACCGACTCGAGGTTCGCCATGTGCCGCATCGAGTGGTACTCGACGAGAATCCCGTTGCCGCCCAGCAACCGCCGGGCCTCGCGGGCGCATTCGCACGCGATATTCACGTTGTTCCGCTTGGCCAGTGACACCTGCGCCGACGTGAAGGTGCCCAGGTCCTTGAGTCGCCCCAGCTGCAGCGCCAGCAATTGCGCCTTGGTGATCTCCGTCAGCATGTCGGCCAGGCGCACCAGCTGGATCTGCGTCTGCGCAATCGGCCGGTCGAACATGATCCGGTTCTTGGCATAGCTCACCGCCTCGACGAAGCAGGCCATCGCCGCACCCACCGCACCCCACGCAATGCCGTAGCGCGCCTGCGTCAGGCACATGAGCGGGCTCTTGAGCCCGCCGCTCTTCGGCAGGATCGCATCCTTCGGCACCAGGCAGTCCTCGAGCGCGATCTCACTCGTGTCCGACGCGCGGAGGGAGAGCTTCCCCTTCTGGTCGCGCGCGGTGTAGCCCTTGGTGTCGGTCGGCACGATGAAGCCGCGGATCGACTTCGAGTCGTCGATGGCCCCGGTCTTGGCCCAGATGATGGAGACGGTGGCCTGGCTGCCGTTAGTAATCCACATCTTGGCGCCGTTCAGCAGCCAGCCATCCTTCGTTTCCTTCGCCGTGGTGATCATGCCGCCGGGATTGGAACCGAAGTCGGGCTCGGTCAGGCCGAAGCAGCCGATCTCCTGGCCGGCGGCAAGGCGCGGAAGCCAGTGCCTCTTCTGTTCCTCGGAGCCGAAGGCATAGATGGGATACATCACCAGCCCACCCTGCACCGACGCGAAGGAGCGGATGCCGCTGTCGCCCCGCTCGAGCTCCTGCATGATCAGCCCGTAGGCGACGTTGTTGAGCCCCGCGCAGCCATACTCCTCCGGCAGGTTGGCCCCGAAGAATCCCAGCTCGGCCATGCCCGGAATGAGCTGCTTGGGGAACTCGCCCTTGATGTAGGCGTCCCCGATGACCGGCATGAGGTTGTCGTCCACCCATGCCCGGACGGTATCGCGGACCGCGCGCTCCTCTTCCGAGAGCAGCGAGTCCATGTCGTAGAAATCGACGCCCGGAAACTGGGCGGTGGCAGCAGCGGTTGTCATACGTTCCCCGTGACAATGTCCAAGGTTGGCGAACCCACAAATATACCACCCGTCCTACCCGCCAAGCAGCCGCTCCACCCGGGCCCAGATACTCCCGCACACCCCCGGTGCGGGCACCACGGCGCGCGGCACGATCCCCACCTCCAGCGCCTTCCGCCGGAATCCGGCCCCATGGTCCACCTTCAGGCCCGTTTCGGCCTGCCACTGGTGCACCATCTCGTGGAGCAATGTCTCCTCCACCTCGCGCCACGGATGCCGCCTGAGCAGCCGCCGACTGATCACGATCCGAACCGGCTTCGATGTCGTCCGGTCGTAAACCAGTTCACCCAGCCGCCGCTTCATCCGGCTCGACAGCCCGAGCGGGATCGCCGCCAGGATGCCACCAAAGTGCTGGGTGTTGAGGGCCGCCCAGCGCGCCTCGAGCCGGGCCATCGTCGCCTCCTCGCCGGCGCGCACCTGGTCGGTCGCACGCGGTGACCGGGGCGACGATCCCTCGCTCGAGATTGGCCACGAGAGCAGTACCCGCTCCGCCGCCAGACGATCGGCCCGCCGGGTGCGCGGCGCCACGAACCGCACGATAGCGTGCAGCACCCGGTCGGGCGCCACGGCATACTCGCGGTGCACCCGCAGTTCGCCCTTCGACGTGAGCGACACCATCACGCTGCGGTTCTGGTGGGTGCGAATGCGGGAGACGTCATGCAGCCCCAGCGCGCGCAGGCGCGCCGCGAGCAACTCCTCCGGCGGGGCCGAGAGGCGGAGCGCGGTGTCAGGCGACAGCGGTGACTCCCTGGAGATGAGCCACTCCGCGAGCGGGCCGCGCGAAGACAAAGCGGTCCGACGGCGCGAACGTGTCGCCCTGCCAGCGCCAGTGCTGGATGGTCACGGTGCCGGCGTCGATGCGGACCACGTTGAACACCGACGGCTTTCCGCCCCGCATGCGATGCGTCAGCGTTCCCGCCGTGCTGACCGCGATGCGATCACCGAGTTGTGTCGCCGCCTCTTCATGATCGTGCCCGTTGAGGATCACGTCGGGTGCCAGCGCGATGAGGCGCTCCTGCGCCGTCTTCCAGCGGGACAGGCCCATGCGCTGCGAGATCTTTCCCCTCAGCACGTTCTGGTGCAGCACCACCACCCGCGCAAGGTCGGCCGGGGCACTCTCGAACAGACGGGAAACACGGTACAGCTCAGACTTGGGTAGATGGCCTTTGACAGCCATGTCATTGAGGTTCGGCGTCATCGACGGGAAGCAGACGCCATGGCTCGTGAGCATCGTCGCGATGATGGCGCCCGGCACCGTGAGCGTCGGGGTAAGGTCTTCCCCGAACCAGCGGCGGAACTTCACGTACAAGCGCTGCCGGCCCAGGATCCAGAACGGGCTCTCGAACCACTGCACGTCGTGGTTGCCGGGCAGGGTCAGCACCGGCGCACTCTTTCCCAGCTGTTCCAGGAAGCGTCGCGCCGCCTGGAATTCGCCGTGCCGCGCCCGCTGGGTCAGGTCGCCCGACACCACCACGGCACTGGCGTCGAGCGTGGGGACCAGGCGCTCGACGGCGTCGATCATCTTGAGGTCGCAGTCGCGACCGAAATGCAGGTCGGAGAGGTGGACCAGCGTAACTGGGGTCACCACACCGTCCGGATCGTGTAGGTCAGCACCACCTCGCCCTTCGCCGGCACCTTCACCCGGAACCGCGTGACGGAAGACGACACCTTCTCCGCCGGCACCGAGCTCGCCGTCACCGACCACTCGCCGCCGCGCTCTTCGCGCACGTCCACCGCCTGCGTGCTGTCCGATCCATTGCGGATCGTCACCTTGAAGCCGAGCGTGGCAATCGTGCGGGTGACGTTCCCCTTCTTCTCGGGCACGGTGGTGTACTCGGTCTGCACCCGCTTCGCCGTCAGGTCGAATGCGTTGCCGGCGTACAGCGACAGGTCCTCGCCCGGCGCACTGTGCCCGAACGACGCTTCACCCACTAGCTGCAGCCGGCCATCGCTGTCGGGGTTGAAGATCCGGGCCGTGCCACCCGGCAACGGCTTGTCGCCGAATGGCGTCTTGAGCGGCCGCTTGATGATGTAGGTCATCTCGACCGGCACATCCTGCTCGTCCTGTTGCTGCTGCACGTAGCCGTACCACGGCAGGTGGCCTCGCACCACGAGCCGCTTCTCGTACGCCGTGGACGCCGGATCGAACAGGGCGATCGTCGTGGTGCTGCCGGGCTGGATCGTCGCCTTGCCTGGCAGGGTGTAGAGGTGGAACCCGCCCGCGCCCTCCACCGCCGGCGCGTCGTATCGTTCCGACGCCATCATCGCGACCTCGGCGCGGCCCCGTTTCGCCATCGGAGACCCCGGCGACGGCGCCGCGCGCGCAACACTGCCCGCCAGCAGCTGGATCTCGGTGTCCGTCGCGCTGAACGACTGCGACCCGATCACCGCGTCACCTGTCACGCGCGCATCCTTCGATGCGAGGATCACGTTATAGCTCGCACTCCACTGCGCCCCGTCGGTGAACCAGCCGAGCGGCAGGTCCTTCCGACCCGACACGGCGGTGAGCATCAGCGTCGCCACCTGCGTGGTGCTCACCGCGTCGGCCGGATAGCGCAGCGCCCCGCCGGCGCTCCCGAAGGCCACGGTCCCATCGGGCATGAGGAAACGCGCCGGATCAACGCCGAGCAGCGTCACCTGGAACGTCTCGCTGCCGCCGCCCATCTTGCCGCGCTCGACGCCGAGCTTGCGCCCCACCAGCCGGCGCAGCACGGCGTTCTCGTCCTCGGCGGCGTCGAACAGCGCTCGATTGATGACCACGCCCTGGTCGAGCGACACGAGTGACGTCGGATCGACCGGGCCGAGCTCCACCCGCTGCTCCGACGTACCCTTCGGCACCGCCGTGGGCAGCGTGCGGCGTACCAGCACGCGCCCATCGTTGTAGATCGTGACGCCGGACTGGGCCCGGGCGGCGGGGACATGGAGGAGCGCCGCCACGCCAAGCATGAACAGCGCGCGTGGGGCAAGGCGGGAGATGGGCACGTTTTACTCCGTGGGACCGGTGTGGTTGGGAAGCATCTGGATCGCGATCACCGCCGCGATCTTCCGTACGAGCAGGTAGGTGATGAGTACGGCGACCCCGGCATACACACGGCCGGTCGTGCCGCCCGGCAACGGCCGCCAGGCCAGGTACCCCGCCATCAGGGCGGCGGCCCCGAGCGCCACCTTGCCCGCCAGCCGGCTGGCGTGGCGCTCCCGGCGCACCTGGCACATCGGGCAGCGGTCGCCCAGCAACAGCCCTTCCGTCCGCGTCCCGCAGTCAATGCAGGGAGCTTCAGTGGGCCACCCGGCGCGCGACGGCATCGCCGAACTCCCTGGTTGAGGCGGTGCCACCGAGGTCGCGCGTGCGAACGCCCTCTTTCACGATCACGTGCTCCACCGCGCCGCGCAGCCGCCGCGCGGCGTCCAGCTCGCCGAGATGGTCGAGCATCATCGCCGCCGCCAGCATCTGCGCCGACGGGTTGGCCACGCCCTTCCCCGCGATGTCCGGCGCGCTGCCGTGCACCGCCTCGAAGATCGCGGCGCGCGTCCCGATGTTGGCGCCCGGCGCCAGCCCGAGCCCCCCAACCAGCCCCGACACCTCGTCGCTCAGGATATCGCCGAACATGTTGGTCGTGACCATGACGTCGAACTGTTCCGGCCGCAGCACCAGTTGCATTGCCGTGTTGTCCACGATCATGTCGTTCGACGCCACCCGCCCGGCATACTCGGCGGCCACCAGCTTCCCCACTTCGAGAAAGAGGCCGCTCACCATCTTGAGGATGTTCGCCTTGTGGACGATGGTGACCTTCTTGCGCCCGTGCGTGAGCGCGTACTCGAAGGCGTAGCGGATCACCCGCTCGCACCCCACCCGCGTCACCACCGCGATCGACTCACCCACCGCCCGCGGGTCATCGCCGATCGGGATGAAGTGCTCGTACCCCACGTACAGCCCCTCGAGGTTCTCCCGGACCATCACGATATCCACGTTCTCGTAGCGGCCGCCCGGAATGATCGTGCGCGCCGGCCGGACATTGGCGTAGAGCTCGAATTCCTTGCGGAGACCGACGTTGACGGAGCGGAACCCGGTGCCGACCGGCGTGGTCAGCGGACCCTTGAGGGCGAGACGGGTGCGGCGAATGCTCTCGATGGTTGCATCGGGCAGCGGCGTTCCGGTGGCGTCCACCGCCGCGACGCCGGCCAGTTCGTCTTCCCACTCGAACGACACGCCGGTCGCCGCCAGCGCCTTCAGCGTTTCGGCGGTGATCTCGGGCCCGATGCCATCACCCTGGATCAGCGTGGCTTGGTGGGTGGTCATTCCGGCAGTGACTGCGGTGGCACCATGATGGCGAACGCCGCGCGCAGGCAGGCATCGGGCGTGACACCCTTGCCGACGCTGATCGTTCGGTACTTGATGTCCCCCAGGCGGGGATCCACCAGCACCACCGACACGTTGGCCCGAAGCATCCCGGTGGAGTCGCGGTCGAAGACCACCCCGGCTGGAATGATCACGGCACGCGCGTTCGTGACCCCGGAAATGGCCCGGAGCTTCGACTGCAGCGGTTCCGGCACCTTCTTCTTGATGCCGGGGTTTCGCATCGCACCCTGGCCCATCAGGTCGGGATCCGGGAAGTAGCCGGAACTGCGCACCGAGATCTTCCGCAGCTCGTCCGGCAGCACCCACTTCGTCTCGAGCAGCACGCTGGTGAGGTAGTCGCCGAAGAGGGAATCGAAGTGCCGCAGGCCAGCCGCCCGGTTCCAGTACAGCACCAGGGCCGAGTCGCCCTTGAGGCTGGAATCAGCACCGATGAACGTGATCGGTGTCACCGCGACGATCTGGCCGGCCAGCGCCTGGACGCCTAGGACCCGGTCCTGGTACTCCTTCTGGAACTTCGATGTCTGCGCCAGCAGCGGCATCGACAGTCCCGCCAGCATCAGCAACGTGACTGATGCCGACCGGGCCGTTCGCGACTTGCTGAAGAGCGTCACGGGAGACCTTTCCGCCCAATCCAGTGTCCGGAGCCGCGTGGGCGCGGCACCGACAATCACTGCGGAAACTAATCGGGGGTGAAACGGAGTGTCAGGACGGCCGGTTACTCGAGGGAGAGGCCGCCATCGACCACCAGGGTCTGGCCGGTGACGTGCCGGGCGGAGTCGCTGCAGAGGAACGAGATGACGTGGGTGACGTCTTCGGGCTCCGCCAGGCGCCCGAGGACCGAATGCCTCTGGGCCCGCTCGGTGACTTCCTGCGGCAGCATCGCCATGCGCTCGGTGCGGATGAACCCCGGCGCCACGCAGTTCACGTTGATGTTGGCCGAGCCCAGCTCCATCGCCGCCGCGCGGGTCAGGCCCTCGAGCGCGGCCTTGCTGGCGGCGTAGTTCGCGACCCCGAATCCCGGACGGTTGGCCTGGTGTGAGCTGATCGAGACGATCTTGCCGAAATGCTGGCTGCGCATGTGGGGTGACGCGGCGCGGATGCAGTTGAAGGCCCCGGTGACGTTCGTATCCATCACCTCGCGCCACGATTCGTCGCTCATGCGCCAGAGGGCACCGTCGTGCGCGATGCCGGCGTTGTTGATCAGGAAATGGAGCCCGCCGAGGCTGGACCGGGTGTCGTTGATGAAGCGGTCGACCTGCAGCGGGTCGCGCACGTCGCAGCGGGCGGCGTGCACCTTCACGCCGAACGAGGACACGGTGGTCTCGGTGAGCAGCGCCTGCTCGCTCACATCGCGGCCCGGAAGATTCACATAGCAGAACGCCACGTCGCACCCCAGCCGGGCGAACTCGAGGCAGATGGTACGCCCCAGCCCGGTGGCACCCCCGGTGACCACGGCCACCTTGCCCGGAAAGCCTTCGGCGATGGGTTGTGGCAGGGGTTGCTCCATGGTGGTGACGGACGCTTCGCTGCTGGCATCCCATGCCTGGCTGGCACGGCGCGGATCGATGGGCATGGGGCAGTGAAGGTACGGCCCGGACCGGGACCCGGCAAGCTACATTGGGGGCCATGACCTCCCTGCTCTGGGTGCTGGCCGCGCTGGCGGGTGCAGGTGGATGGTCGGTGCTGGCCCTGGCCCGCGGCGAGACCGTGAGCGCCGGGTGGCTCATCGCCGCCGCGATCGGCACCTACGTCGTCGCCTACCGCTTCTATGGTCGTTTCCTCGCCACGCGCGTCACCGGCCTCGACGACCGCCGAGCCACGCCCGCCGAGCGCCTCGCCAACGGCCGCGACTATGTGCCCACCGGCAAGTGGGTGCTCTTCGGCCATCACTTCGCCGCCATCGCCGGGGCCGGCCCCCTGGTTGGCCCCGTCCTCGCCGCCCAGTTCGGCTACCTGCCCGGTACGATCTGGATCGTGTTCGGCGTGGTCATCGCCGGCGCCGTGCAGGACTACGTGATCCTCTTCGCCTCCATGCGGCGCGACGGG
Source organism: Gemmatimonadota bacterium (assembly GCA_031402225.1). Taxonomy (GTDB): domain Bacteria; phylum Gemmatimonadota; class Gemmatimonadetes; order Gemmatimonadales; family GWC2-71-9; genus JAGGAG01. The sequence goes on from JANNSD010000191.1 coordinate 17,360, forward strand.
AAGTCGCTGGGACGGATGGCCCGCGACGAAATCGGCCCCGTCACCGGGATGCTCGCGATGGTCGCGATCCTGGCCATCATGGTGATCCTGCTCGCCGTGCTCGCCCTGGTGGTGACCCGTTCGCTCGCCGAGAGCCCCTGGGGCGTGTTCACCATCCTCTGCACCATCCCGATCGCGATCCTCATGGGGTTCTGGATGGAGCGGTGGCGCCCCGGCCGCACCCTGGAGGCGTCGGCCATCGGGGTGCTGCTGCTGCTCGCGGCGCTGGTGGGCGGACGCTGGGTGGCTGCGTCGCCCGTGCTGGCACCCCTGTTCACCTGGCCGGCAAAGTCCATCGCGTGGGGCATCATCGGCTACGGCTTTCTCGCGTCGGTGCTGCCGGTCTGGATGCTGCTCTGCCCCCGGGACTATCTCTCGACCTTCATGAAGATCGGGACCATTGGCCTGCTCGCGGTGGGGCTCATCCTGGTGCACCCGCCGCTGCAGATGCCCGCCGTCACCCAGTTCATCGATGGCAGCGGTCCGGTCTTCGCCGGCCGGGTCTTCCCTTTCGTGTTCATCACCATCGCCTGCGGTGCCATCAGCGGCTTTCACGCGCTGATCGCGTCCGGCACCACGCCCAAGATGCTGCGCCGCGAGGGCGACGCGCGGCTCATCGGGTACGGCGCCATGCTCATGGAGTCGTTCGTCGCGGTGATGGCCATGGCGGCCGCCGCCGCACTCGACCCCGGCACCTACTTCGCCATGAATGCGCCGCTCGCTGCCCTCGGCGGCTCGGTCGAGTCGGCCGCCGCCGTCATCCAGGGCTGGGGGTTCGCGTTCTCGCCCGCGGATTTCCACGCCCTCACCGCCTCGGTCGGCGAGCAGTCACTGCTCGCGCGCACCGGCGGCGCTGCCACGCTGGCCGTCGGGATGGCCCACATCTTCAGCACCGCGTTCGGTGGCGGGCTGATGGGGCTCTGGTATCACTTCGCCATCATGTTCGAGGCGCTGTTCATCCTCACCACGGTCGATGCCGGCACCCGCGTCGGCCGTTTCATGCTGCAGGAACTGCTGGGTCACGTGTGGGCCCCGCTGGGCCGCACCTCGTGGTATCCCAGCAGCGTCGTGGCGTCGGCGGTGATCGTGGCGGGGTGGGGCTACTTCCTGGTGCAGGGCGTCATCGACCCCAACGGCGGCATCAACTCCCTCTGGCCACTCTTCGGCATCAGCAACCAGCTGCTCGCGACCGTGGCGCTCTGCGTGGGCACCACGGTGCTCGTGAAGGCGGGCAAGGCGCGGTTCGCCTGGGTCACGGTGCTGCCGCTGGCGTGGCTGCTCACCGTCACGTTCACCGCGAGCTGGCAGAAGGTGCTCTCGCCCGATCCCAGGCTGGGGTTCCTGGCGCTGGCCGATCGCACCATGGCCAAGGTGAGCGCCGGCGAGATGACGGCGGAACTGGGGCATCAGGTGGCGTTCAACGCCCGGCTCGACGCGGCCCTCACCATGATGTTCGTGGCCGTGACACTGATCGTGGTGGTTGTGTCAGTCCGGGAGTGGCTGCTGGTGATCCGCGGCCGGAAGCCGGCCAGCGCGCAGGAAACGCCCTTCGTGGAGACGGCATATGCGGGGTGAGTCGTCAGTCGGCAGTCGGCAGTCGGCAGACAGTCGTGAGCTGTCAGCTGTGGACTCCCTGACGACTGACGACTCACGACTCACGACTCTCCTGCGCACGGTCGGGCGGGTCATCCGCCAGGTCACCGGCATGCCCGACTATGGCGCCTACCTTGGGCACCATCGCCGCTGCCATCCCGGCCACCCGCCGCTCGGCGAGCGCGAGTTCTTCGCGGACTACCTGCGGGCGCGGTATGCCGACGGCCCCAACCGGTGCTGCTGATGCCATCACCCCTGTCGCGAACCCTCCTCCGCAGCTTCCTCAACGGCCTCATCGTCCTCGGGCCGGTGGCGCTCACGGTGTACCTCTGCGTGCTCGCCTTCCAGTTCGTGGACAGCTGGCTGCACATCCCGATTCCCGGCGTGGGCTTCCTGGTGACGGTGGCGCTGGTGACGCTACTCGGCTTCATCACCTCGAACGTCGTCGCCCGCGGCGCGGTGGGCGTGGTCGACCGGCTCTTCGCTCGGTTGCCCTTCGTGCGCCTGCTGTACACCGCGCTCCGCGACGTCTTCGGTGCATTCGTGGGCGACCAGAAGCGCTTCACCATACCGGTCATGGTGGAACTCGCCCCCGGCACCGGTGTCCGGGTAATGGGGTTCCTGACAAAGCCCGAGCTTGGGGAGTTTGCGCTGCCCGATCACGTCGCCGTGTACCTGCCGCAGTCCTACAACTTCGCGGGACAGACCATCGTGGTGCCCGCCGACCGCGTCACCCGGCTCGATGCGAAGCCGTCCGATGTGCTCGCGTTCATTGTCTCCGGCGGCATCTCGCACGGAACATGACTCTGCCTGTACGGGAGGCCGCCGTGCGCGCTCGATCACTCGTCGTCCTTGCCCTTCTTCTTCACTGCGCCAGCCGGCCAGCGGCGGCGCAGGAAGCGACCGCCACCGATTCGGCCGCCGCCGCTGAGGCCGGGAGCTCCGCGCGGACACTCGGGTGGATCGCGACCCTGGGGCCCGTCGGCATCGGCACAGTGGCGATGCTGTCGGGCGAGGACGCGGTCGGCTGGGGCTACGTCATTGCCTCCAGCGGCGTCATCTTCGGACCCTCGGTGGCCAACTGGAGCGTCGGCCAGACCAGTCGCGGCTTCGTCGGGATGTTCGTCCGCATGGGGATTTCGTGGGGAGGTCTCGCCGTAGCGGCGTCCACATGCGTCGATGATTGCAGCGACAACGAACTCAATGTCGCGACCGGCATCTTTTTCGCGACACAGGCGGTGGCACTGGGCCTCGCCATCTGGGAAGTCGCAACCATCAAGAATCGGGTCATCAGGGAGCGTGGAGGGACGATCAGCGTGAGCCCGACGTACTCCCCAGCGACGCGGTCCATCGGCTTCGCCGCGCGAGTGCGCTTCTAGCGAAAAAACCACTCCTCACGCCTCACGCCTCACGCCTCACGCCTCACGCCTCACGCCTCACGCCTCACGCCTCACGCCTCACGCCTCACGCCCCACGCCCCACGCCCCACGCCTCACGCCTATTTCTTATCGTCCACGATCTCGTAATCAGCCTCGACCACATCGTCCTGCTTCGCCCCGGACGGCTGTTCCGCACCACCGGTTTCCTGCGTTCCAGCTTCGGCGGAAGCCTGCTGATTCTGGTACATCGCCGCCC
>JANNSD010000192.1:0-24043 GCA_031402225.1 Gemmatimonadota bacterium
GTGACGACGAAGATCCCCGGCGGCGGGGACGTGCGTCCCCCCCCGATCAGCGACGGTCCCGAGAGAGTGCCGTCCACGTTCACCACCCGGAAGCGATACCCGTAGAACGCATCGGGTTCCAGCCCGGTGTCCAGCAACACCACCGAATCGCCTGAGGCTCCGATCGGGTTGCCGACCGTAGCGAACGCACCGGAGAAATTCTGCCGCCGCTCCACCTGGTACCCTCGAATGGTGGTCTGGCTGGCCGTCGCTTCCCATACCACCCGCAGGGAACTCGGGCCGGTCGTCGTCACCTTCAGGCTCGGCATCCCCTCCTCGGCCGTCTCGGGCGAGTCGGCACTGTTGCCACAACCGGCGAGCGCCACGAGACACCACAGTACTGCCATGCTAGAACGCATAGCTCACCCCCAGGCTGATGCGGACACCCAGCTCCGACTGCGCCACCGGAACCGGCCCTTCGGTCGTCTCCTGGGTGTACAGCAGGCTCTGGTTCGTGAGGTTCTGCCCCGACAGGCTGAGCTGCCATCCGGGCCACGGGCTGGCGGTGGCCTTGGCATCCAGCGTGAGGCGTCCCTGTTCCACCACGTCGGGGATGATCTCGAGGCCGGCGTCGGTCGGCGTCACGAGGCCATAGCGAATGATGCGATCGGCGAAGTAGTTGAGCAGCACGGTGATGCCGTACGCGCGGCGTGCGCTCGTCCAGCCGAGGGTCACGTTGACCAGGTGGGGCGACTGCAGCGCGAGCGGCGGCGAGAACCCGGCCGCTTCGTAGGTCGGCCCGATGTTCGCCCGGGACTGGACATACGTGTAGTTCCCGGACATGTCGATCACGCCAAAATTGTCCCGCCGCAGCAGGATCTTGTGCGCATTGAGTTCCACGCCGTAGTTCTTCGCCGACGACGCGTTTTTCGGGGTGATCTGGCAGTTGGCGCCACCGCCGACTTCGGTGGTGACGAACTCCACGATCGGATCGGTGAAGTACTTGTAGAAGCCGCCCACGGAGAGGATCTCGCCCGCGGCCGGGTAGAATTCCAGCCTGGCGTCCACGTTGGAGACGGTGGTGCGCTGTAATGTGGATTCGCCGAGCAGGGAGCACTCACCCGCGATGGGCGCGAAGAAGTTGGGCGACAACTCGCGCCCATCCGGCCGCGCCACCGACTGGAAATACGCCAGGTGCAGGTTGATCCGCGGATTGATGGCCCAGGTGACGTTGGCCGACGGGAGCCAGTCCTTGTTCTGGCGCACGATGGGCACACGAAACTTGGGGTCTGCCGGCAGGCTGTCACCCTCCTCCACGAAGGAGAGGTCGAAGTTCCACACCTCGTAGCGCAGCCCCCCCGTGAACCGCACGCCCTTGAGTGCCTCCACGTCGATCATCGCGTAGCCGGCCGGGATGCTCTCCGTCATGTAGTAGCTCAGCCCGCTACCTTCCGTTCGGTTCGTGATGACGCGGCTGCCGATGTTCTCAGGCGCCATCTGCTGCTCCGCCGGCAACTGGCGAAACTCGGAGGAGGCGGTCCGGTCCAGCTCCGCCGTGAAGACCAGGTTGGTGAAGTCGCGGCTCCGGTCGAGGTAGTAGCCCCCGGCCTTGAGGATCAGGTCGTCGGGGCGCCGAAGCCGGAAGGGCACCGAGAGGTCCACCTGGCCGATGAGGAACTGGTCCTTCAGGTTGGTGGAGAACCAGGTGTTCGGGCGACCGATCGGGGTGGACAGCACCGTCGTACCGGGATCCTCAGGGCTTGGACCAAAGAGGTACTGCAGCGACCGGTTGTCGGGTTCGTCCTCCGCGGCCTTGGCATACGTGCCCCGCCACTCCAGCCGGCTGCCGCGGAAGAAATTGAGGACATGGTCGCCGCTCAACTGGCTCTGCAGCAGCGAGCGGCTGGTGTAGCGAACCTGGTACGTGCGGTAGCCGTTGTTGGCGTTCTCGACGTTGAAGCCGTCGCTGAAGTACACCTGGTCCTGCCCCGACTGGGTAAAGAGGTTCCGGAAGGCCAGGATGCTGCTGGCGCCCACCCGCGCACTCACGTTGGCCACAATGCTGGCGTCCACCGACGACGAGGCTTCCTGGAAGTTGGCCCCTGCCGCACCATCGGGCTCGTTCTCCAGTGTCGTCGTGCGCACGAAGCGGAACAGGCGGTTGGCCTGGGCGTCATATCCGATCGAGTAGGTGCCGGCAAAAATCCACCCCAGGGCCCCGCTGGCCAGCTGGTCACCGTAGGTTGCCGACAGGGAGAAATTGGGCGGCGCGGTCCACGGCTGCGGCGTGTAGACGTTCCGCATCGACTGGAAGAAGCGAATGGTCTCTGGAGCGTCGGCGGGTCCGCGCAGCGGCGGCACCGGCACCGACGGCAGCGATCTCGACGCGTCCGCCGTCCCCAGCCACGCGCTGCCCGACAGCGCCGGCAGGGCCAGTGATTCCGTGGTGGCGAGGCTGTTGTACGTCCCGGAGAACGAGAGGGCGAGGACCCGCTCTTCCGGAAACGCCTTCGTCTTGATGTCGAGAGACCCTCCCGTGAAGTCGCCGGGCCGGTCCGGTGTCGCAGTCTTCGTCGTGACCACGGCATCCAGCAGCTTGGTTGGGAAGATGTCCAGCGGCACGACCTTCCTGGCCGGGTCAGGACTCGGCAGCACTGAGCCATTGAGCGACGTGGCACTGTACCGTTCCCCCAGCCCGCGTACGACCACGCGGTCCTGCACCACCGCGACGCCTGGGATGCGTGCGACGGACTCGGACGCGTCGCTGTCGGCGCTCTTCGCGATCTCTTCCGCGCTCACCCCGTCCATGACGGTCGGCGACGCATGCTGGGCGTCGATCAACCCCGCCTCCGACGCGCTCGACTCAATCGGCGCGGCCTCAACGGAAAGCTGCTCCAGCTCGACCACGGCGGGAGTCAAGGTCACGTTCGCTGTGACCGCCTGGCCCGCCTTCACAACCACACCGGTCACCACCGCCTTCTGGTACCCGAGCGCCACGACCAGTATGGTCTGCGGCCCCACTGGAACCCCTGGGGTGCGGTATCGTCCCTCGATGTCGGTCGCACTGACCACGGTGGTTCCTTCCACGCTGATGCGCGCACCCACCACCGGACGGCCCGACGCCCCGTCCACCACCACCCCGGCGATCCGCCCCGTCGGCACCGCAACATCCTGTGCCGCGACGACCGCGGGAATCAGGAGCGCACCCGCGATCCCGATCAGGAACAACCGTGATCGTCGGGTCATGGGTCGATCAGGGCTGCCGACATGGGCATCCGCGCCTGCTCCGCCGGCGTGGCGTCGGGCACAGGATCGCTCGCTGGCCGGGAGCTACCAACCGGCCACTCGCCATCCAGGAACGCCCGGAGCGCCCCGTTTACTTCCCCGGCGCGCGCGACCCACGGGAAGGTGGGCTCGGCCTCATCCAGCAGCAGCACCCGCCCGTCAGCGAGGGAGTACGCCCACCAGCGAAACAGGAAACGTCGCACGGGATCCGAGGAGCCACCGATCACAAGAGCGGGCTGCGGTACCCCGGGCAGTGAATCGAGCCACTGCTCCCAGCCCCCGCGGTTGAGGTTCACAATCAGTGAATCCCGCACCAGCCCGGTCGCCACCGAGCGTATCGTGCCGGGTGCGCACACGTCGGCGGCGTGGTAACGCCGCACATCTTCGTCACTGATCCAGAGCGGCTCGAACCACCGCAGCCAATAGGCACGGCAGAACGCGGCAGGATCGATGGAATCCTGCCCCGCACGCAGCGCGGCAAAGTACGGCGCCAAGTCCGTGGGCTGCCTGGTCGACCAGAGCGCCAGTTCGTGGGAGTTCGATGCCTTCGGCTGGATCGGCGCGAGCAGTGCGAGGCGCGTCACTCGCCCCGGATGGCGCCGCGCGTAGAAAGCTGCAACAGCGGCTCCATAGTAGTGCCCCACCAGCGCCGCGCGGGAAAGCTTGAGGTGCTCCCGCAGCGCCTCCAGGTCGTTGATGTCCGCGTCGAGCGACGGACTGCGCGACCCCGGCGGCAGCAACGAGTCGCCCCGTCCTCGCATGTCGTAATACACGAGCACGTGGCCCTGTTCCAGCGGCGCCAGGGCGCGGCGGAGCACGCGGGAGGACAGGCCCGGCGTGCCCTCGAGGACGATGACGGTGTCCCCGCCGTTACCGCGGACGGCGTACGGGAGCGCCACTCCATCGAGCGTCGTCAGTACCCGTGGAGCGTCGCTTGGATGCGCCGTACAGGCCGACAGCAGGAAGCTCAGGATCGCAAGGGAAACAGGCCATTGGCTGGTCGGCACGGTCATTTCGTTGGCGGTGCGTATGGAAACGGTGCAAGCCGCGGAAAGATCCACCGTCATGCCATGCCTGAGTACACGATACGGTATCAAGCCCGTCACGTGGCGCGAGGCTCGCCGTGACGACGGCGTGACGACTCAGCGGATGCGCGCGACCGCTACCCGCGCGTCCAGCAACGCGTCCGTTGGTTGGTCGCTGCTGGCCGCGCGCGTCAGGCGCAGTGACCTCGGCTCGCCACCCGGGAGCTGCACCACCCGGAGTTGCTTCCCCGATCCGCCTCGAAGTGTCCCGGACCACTGGTAGGTCGACCCGATGCTGTCGGGTCGCAGCGGATAGACCGGGAAGAACTGGGCGAGGGTCGCGCGCAGGTTGATCGAGCTGTATGCCAGGTGCGCGCTCGCGGGCGTGAACCCGGGGAGGTTGTCGAGGTAGTTGGCCAGCTGCCACTCGCCGACCAGTTCAGCGAAGGGACGCCCGGCACGCGCCGCCACGTTGGCGGCACCGGTCTCCGGGGCCGCGGTCAGCGCGCGCGTCAGTGCGGTCGCCGTGACGTCGCCCGGCGCCAGCTGGTCGCCCAGCCAGCGCACGAAAAGCCAGTTGGCACCGCGCTCACCCATGCTGCCGAGCGAACTGCCTGGCGTCACCAGGTAGCTCGCCTCGGGCTCGAACAGGTACTCGGACGCATTGTTGAGGTCGAGCTCGAGGAACTGCGCCTGGCGCGAGATCGCCCCGCCCTGCACCGGGCCATCCGGTATGCCACGCCCGCCCAGTTCCTCCGCGAAGTGCGACAGCCCCTCGTTCAGCCAGACATGCTCGGCGCTTCCGCCCCGCTGTACGACACGCTGGCCGTAGTTGATGAGGTGCTGCAACTCATGAATGAGGTTGGGCGGGGCGGTGCGAAGGATGCGCTCGCGATCGGCCCGGCAGGCGGGGTTCGCCGCGTCCGGCACCCGGCTGTACAGGACCTCGCCTCCATTCGACCCCGGCTCCGCCGGCTGCAGGTCCAGCCCGAAGAAGTAGCCCAGGATGACGCCATTGTCGCAGGAGCCACTCAGGGCGTTGACCGCATCGGAAAGGAGGAGGACGACAACCCCATTCCCATCCAGGTCCGTCTCCCCGCCAAACGCCGTCGTGTCGATCGGATAGATGTACTGCTCGAACAACTGGCCCAGGTCGGCAAGGTCGGCGGGCGTAAACCCCGCCGCGGGCACCGCGTCGTCGAGATACACCGCGGTCCGGCTCCCCACCGCCTGGGCAGTCGCGCTGACGGCAACAAAACTGTCGCACGACGTCGAGGCACACACCTGGAAGCTCCGGCTCTCGCCCACCACCGGTGCATGCACTGCGTTCAGGATTCGTGGCGGTGCAGGCTCGTATGGCCGCCCCGCGATCGCCGCCTCGGCCGACCGCAGCCTCCCATGAAAGGCAGAGGCCGCATCCGGCACCGCACCAGCCGGTCGCGCCCTGGAGAGGGAGCCCCGCAATGCCGCGCTCGTAAGCGATGGTGTCGCGATGCTCGCCGGCCCGGCAATCCCGCCCGGCAGCTGGATACCGCTGCCGGACAGGAAGGCGACGAGGTACTCCGCCGATGCCCCGGTCGCGGCCGGAAGGACGAGGCAGCCGCTCGTCGCCGAGGACCCGAGCACCACCGACTCGCCGATACCCAGCACCGTCGGCGCGATATCCGCGCAGGGGTCGGTGGATGGCGCGGGCCCGGCATCGCCGCCGCATGCAGCAAGGAGCGCGACGGCGATGGCCCACGGCGGCCGGATGATGGTCGGCATGACGTATCGGTGGAGGAACGCCTAGGGCGCCGTGGTCACCGTCACGTTGGACCCCGTGGTCGCTCCGCCGGTGTTGCCGGTGAGGTCGACGGTCGTGAGCTGCAGCGTGCCGACGCCGGGCAGCTGCTGGTCCGCCCGCACACCAAACAGCGTGTTGCCCGACGACGTGGACTGCGACACACTGGCCACGAGGCCGCCGGTGCTGTTCTCGTCAAAGTCGATGCCCTGCCCCACGTTGCCCACCGTCCGCGCCTTCGCGATGGCCGACGTGAGGCTGCCGTCCGCATCCTCCCGCACAAAGATGCCGCTCCGGAGGTTGTTCGACGCATCGACCCCGGTGACATTGGCGGTGAGCGACCCCAGCCCCTTTTCCCGGATCTTGAGTCCGGCATCGCCATCGTCCACGCCGTTGCCATTGGCGACGACGCCCGTCATCGTCGTGACCAGGTCGCCACCACCCGCAAAGTCGTCGTCCTCTTCGTAGTCGATCCCCTCTTCCCGGTTGCCGCTGGCCACCACGAGGGTCAGGTCAACGCGCAGGTCGCCGGCGTTGTTCTCGTTGAAGTCGAGCCCCTCCTCGAAGTTGTCGATGGCGGCGCTGCGGACCACCGTGCCCAGGATGCTGCCGGCATCGTACTCGTCGATGTCGAACCCATCGTCCAGATCTTCGGGGTCGAACTTGCCATTCCGGAGGATGTACGTGTCGCTCACGTCGATGGTCACATCACCATTGCCGCGCTCGTCCAGCTCGATGCCATCCGCCGCGTTGTCCTCCGACTTCGTCCAGCGCGACGCGAACGTGAGGTTCCCTTCCCCACCCTCGTTCACCCGGAGCCCGTCGCGATCGGACACGCTGTACCCGTTGTTGCTGAAGCTCGAGAACGCCACCTCGACATCCAGTGACGCCGCCGAGCCCTCGCCGTTCGGCTGGACCCCATCCTGGGTCTCCGGCTGCACCTGGTCGTTGATCAGGACGCCATGCCCCTTGTTGTCCTTGATGATCACGTGCGACAGCTTGACCTTGATGGTCCCGGTCGCCGCCGCCGGAACCTCGAGCGCGATGCCCTCCGCCGGCGCGTTCTGCACCGTGAGGTCCTCGATGGTCAGGCTCGCGCCGCCGGTGGCCAGGAAGGCCACCCCGCCGGCGCCCGCCCCGTCGATCACGGCCCGCTTGCCCTCGATGGTCAGGGCCTGCGCGCCGGTATAGGTCACGGTGCTCGCCAGGTAGATGGTACCGGTCTGGCCCCGGAACCTGATCGCCCGGATGCCCGGGTTCGCGTTCGCCTCGCCGACCGCCCAGCGGAAGGAACCCTTTCCGTCGTCGTCGTCGTTGGTCACGTTGACAAAGCCGTTCTGGCGGCTGGCAGCCAGGGCGTTGCCGGCGACGTCCTCGGCCGGCGCCGTGGGCGCGGTATCGGAGCAAGCTGCCAGTGCCAGCGCAGCGAGGGACAGCAGGGAAATGCGCTTCACGGGAGAAACCTCGTGGTTGGGTGAAGCGCGAAGATAGGAGGCGATTGTTGCGGCTGTGTCACACGGAGGTCACTTTGCAGCATGTCATGCGCGGGTTGATCGCCGGGCTGGGCAGCGCCATCCGGCCGTTGCGACCGGACATCAGGATCCTCGGCGCCGAGCCGGAGACGGGTGCGCCGATGGCGCGGTCGCTCGCGATAGGATCCCTGCAGGCGTTTCCGAAATGGACGGCGTCATTCGTGGACGGCGCCGGCGGCAAGAGCGTGTTCCCGCGAAGGCCCGCGTGATCGCCGAGGGGGCCGGCGCCCTCCCGCTCGCCGCCGCGCTCACCGGCCAGGCCGGTCAGGGCCCCATCATCGCCATCGTGTCGGGCGGGAACATCGACCTGGAGAAGTTCTGCGAGTGCATCGGTTGAGCTCACGACTCACGACTCACGACTCAACTTGACTAGTCTGACTAGATGCCGTACCGTTCGGCCATGAGAGACACCTATTCCCTCTATGAGGCCAAGGCGCGGTTCTCCGCCATCATCCGGCTGGTGCGCGAGGGCCGGCGCATCCTGGTCACCGTCCGCGGCGAGCCGGTCGCCGAGATCCGCCCCCTGGCCCCAGCCGACCAGGGCCTCGCCGCCCGGCTGGATCAGTTGGCCGATCGGGGCATCCTGGCCCGCGGCCAGTGGCGGACGCCGCGCCTCAAGGTCGGCGCCCGCCGCCCGGGAGCGCTGCGCCGTTTCCTGAAGGACCGCGACGAGTGAAGGTCGCGTACGTCGACACCTCCTGCCTCGTCGCCGTTGCCTTTGGCGAACGGGGGTCGACCGCACTCGCCCGCCGGCTCGCCGGCTTTGACGAGCTGGTGTCGTCGAACCTGCTGGAAGCGGAGTTGCGCGCGGCGTTCGTTCGCGAGGCCCGGACGCCGGACCAGGGCTTGCTCGACGGCATCTCGTGGATCGTGCCCGACCGCCCGCTGCACGCCGAGATCGCCACGGTGCTCGCCGCGGGTTGCGTGCGCGGGGCTGACTGCTGGCACCTGGCCACCGCACTCTATCTCGCCGAGGACGCGGTAGACATCACCTTCCTCACCCTCGATGAGCGTCAGGAGGCGGTGGCGCGAACGCTGGGGTTTGCGGCATGACACCGTGGTCATCCTGAGCGAAGCGAAGGGTCGGCCGGCATGAGCGCACCCGACCGCCTCACTGCCGCCCTCGCCGACCGCTACCGCATCGAGCGCGAACTGGGCCAGGGTGGCATGGCGACCGTCTACCTCGCGCACGACCTGAAGCACAATCGCCCCGTCGCGATCAAGGTGCTCCGCCCCGAGCTCGCCGCCGCGCTCGGCGCCGACCGCTTCCTCCGCGAAATCGAAACCACGGCGAACCTCCGCCACCCCAACATCCTCCCCCTCTTTGACAGCGGCGTCGTGAACCCACTCACGACTCACGACTCACGACTGCTCTTCTATGTCATGCCCTTCATCGAGGGCGAGTCCCTCCGCGATCGCCTCAACCGCGAAAAGCAGCTGACCATCCCCGACGCACTCCAGCTCGCGCGCGAAGTGGCCGACGCCCTCGGCTACGCCCACAGCCGCGGCGTCATCCATCGCGACATCAAGCCCGAAAACATCCTGCTCGAGCGGGGACACGCCGTCGTCGCCGACTTCGGCATCGCGCGCGCCGTGAGTACCGCCGGCGCTGACAAGCTGACCCAGACCGGAATGGCCATCGGCACCCCAGCCTACATGAGCCCCGAGCAATCGGTTGGTGACTCCGACCTCGATGCCCGAAGCGACCTCTACGCCCTCGGCTGTGTGCTCTACGAGATGCTGGCCGGGGAGCCGCCCTACTCCGGGCCCACCGCGCAGGCGATCATCGCCAAGCGCTTCATGGAGCCGGTGCCGCGCATCTCCACCCTGCGCGAGACGGTCTCGCCCGCGCTCGAGACGGCCCTGACCCGGGTGCTCGCGAAGTCGCCCGCCGACCGGTTCGCAACCGCCGAAGAATTCGTCGCACATCTCACCGGCCAGGCTCCGCAGTCGGGCACCACCACCGTGGTATCACAGCCGGTGAGGCCGCCAGAAGGAAGTGAGGGGTTCTGGCTGGCGGTGCTCCGCTTCCGGTATTCGGGCAGCAACCATGATCTCGAGGCCCTCGCCGAGGGACTGACCGAGGAAATCGTCACCGGGCTGTCGCGCTTTTCCTGGCTCCGGGTCATCTCGCTCAACTCGACGCGAAATGTCGTCAGCAACGGCCCCGATGTTCGCGAGATCGGCAAGGAACTCGGGGCGCGCTATGTCATGGAGGGCAGCGTGCGCCAGAACGGCACCACGCTCCGGGTGACAGCGCAACTCGTGGATGCGAACAGCGGTGCCCATCTCTGGGCAGAAACCTGGGATCGCCCCTACCGGCCGGATGCGGTGTTCCTGCTGCAGGACGATCTCGTCCCCCGAATCGTCTCCACCGTCGCCGACGCACATGGAATCCTGCCGCACGCGCTGAGCGAAGCGCTCCGCAGCATGGATCCCGAACAGCTCACCCCGTATGAGGCCGTGCTGCGCAGCTTTGGGTACGGCTATCGTATGACGCCGGAAGAGCACGCCGTGGTGCGGGCCTGCCTGGAACGGGCCGTCCAGCGGGCCCCCGGCTACGCCGATGCCTGGGGTATGCTGTCAATCTTGTATGCGGAAGAATTCTCTAATGGGTACAACGCCCGGCCCGATCCGCTCGAGCGTGCGCTCCACGCGGCGCGGCGGGCGGCGGATGCCGCACCAGCAAGCGCCATCGCGCACAATGCCCTGGCGCGCGCGCTGTTCTTCCGCAAGGAATTCCAGCCCTTCCGGATAGCGGCGGACCAGGCCATCGAGCTCAATCCCCTGAATGGACCCACGCTCGCGGGCCTGGGCGCCATGATCGCCTATGCCGGCGACTGGGAACGTGGTTGCGCTCACGTCGAGCGGGCCTTGGGGCTCAACCCACGGCATCCGGGAGGCTACTGGTTTGCCCCCTTCTACAACGCATATCGCCAGCACGACTATCGCGGGGCGCTGAGCGTGGGCCTCAAGATCAACCTGCCGGAATTCTTCGCCTACCACGAGGCCATGGCGGCTGCCTATGGGCAGCTCGGGGAATCCGAGGCGGCGGGCAGGTCCGTGCGGGACCTGCTCCGGCTGAAGCCGGACTTCGTCCTGACGGCGAGTGACGAAATCGGGAAGTGGTTCGACCGGGACCTCGTCCAGCACCTGATGGACGGGCTCCGCAAGGCCGGCCTGAAGATGTCCGCCGCGCCCGCGGTGGCGGCGGCGCCGTCCGTCCGGTCCCGGCGCACACTGGCAGTGGTTGGTGGGGTCGCGATCATTGCGATCGCCGTCCTCGCTGCGATCCTGCTTCGTCGCCGCCCCACCGATTCACTGCCGGTGATCGGCCGGGCGATCCAGGTGACCCGCGACCCCGGGCTCGAGATCGACCCCGCGCTCTCGCCCGATGGCGCCATGGTCGCGTATGCGCGGGGCACACCGACGCGCATGCAGATCTTCGTGCAGCAGGTCACTGGCGGCCGGCCGGTAGCCATCACCAGCGACACCACCGGCAGCTTTCGCTCACCGCGATGGTCGCCCGATGGCACCCGGATCGCCTTTCAGGGCAATGACGGCATCTTCGTCGTGCCCGCCCTGGGTGGCGCACCGAGCCGAGTCATCAACATCGATACCGCGGCATCCGGTCTCGGCTCGGGATCCTTCTCTCCCGTGGCGGGTCTCGCCTGGGCCCCCGATGGTCAGCGGCTGGCCTACATCGCCGACAATGTGGACCACGGCGCAGAAGGTCAGTTTCTGTCGCTCGTTCCCGTGTCTGGCGGTGAGGTCGCCCGCTTCCCTGCTCCCGCCGAAGCACACTTGCCGGCGTGGTCCCCCGATGGCACCAGGCTGGCGGTGGTGTCGGGCAATGCCCTCTTCACCTTCGGCACCGGATACTTCGGCAACGTCGGTAGCTCGTCGATCTGGGTCCTGCCGATCCCGGGCGGTCCAGCGGTCCGCATCACCGATGACGCGTCCCTCAACACCAGCCCGCAATGGTCCTCCGATGGCGGCGCCCTCTACTGGGTTTCCGACCGGGGCGGGAGCCGTGACATCTACCGGGTCACACTGGATCGCGGCGGCAAGCCGAAAGGGCAGCCCCAGCGGCTGACCACCGGCCTCAGCGTACAAGGCATCAGTCTCTCGAGGGACGGTGCTCACCTCGCCTATTCCAGCCTCCGGACCTATTCCAACATCTGGTCGATCGCCCTGCCGGGCGCCGGGCCTGTGTCCGCCTCGGTCGCGCGACCAGTGACCACCGGCGACGAGACGATCGAGAATGTCGATGTCACGCGCGACGGCCAGTGGCTGCTGTTCGACTCCGACCGCGGCGGAAACACCGACCTCTACAAGATGCCTGCCGGCGGCGGCGAGCCGGTGCGGCTCACGACCGACTCGGCTGGAGACTTCAGCGCCGCCTGGTCCCGTGACGGACGACAAATCGCCTTCCACTCGCTCCGCGCCGGCAATCGCAATATTTTTACGATGAATGCCGATGGCACCGGGCTCAAGCAGCGCACGTCCGCACCGGAACAGGAACTCGACCCCGACTGGGGCCCAGACGACTCGACGCTGGTGTTCCAGTCGCGCGGGGACATGGGGGCCTTCACGCTCCTCCCCCTGGCGGGAGGACGCGCCGCGTCGGCGCTGAAGGCACATGGCGACTTTGCCGTCTGGTCGCCCACCGGCGAATGGATCGCCTACCACACCACCGAGGGACTCGAGCTGTTGTCTCCATCGGGAGGTCCGGGTCGGCTGCTCGTTGATAACGCAAAGGATGGCGCGGAAGCATTCTATGCCGCCTGGGCGCCGGACGGGCAGATTGTCTACTACCTGACGCGGCGTCCGGCGGGGTGGGCCATCCGTTCGGTTCCGGTCACTGGAGGAAGCACGCGAACCCTCGTACTCTTCGACGATCCCGCGCGCCAGCCCACGCGCTACGGATTCGCCACCGACGGCCGTACCTTCTACTTCACGCTCGGCAGCAACGAAAGCGATATCTGGGTCATGGAACTGAAACGGCGATGAGGACCTGCGCCGTCGAGATGTCATTGTCACACGCAGCAACATGGAGACAAGCGTCATGATTCACGAAGTCACGGGCGATATCCTGCTCACCAAGGCACAGGCCATCGCCCACGGCGTGGCCCCGAATGACCACTTTGACAACGGGCTGGCCCTCGCCCTGCGCGACCAGTGGCCGGCGATGGCGAAGGACTTCCGCCACTACGCCCACCAGGCGCACCCCGCGCCGGGAGAACTGTGGGTGTGGGGTGGCACGGGTGGTATCCGGATCTTCAACTTGCTCACCCAGGAGGGTGAGCACGGTCAGGGCACCCGGCCCGGTCGCGCCTCGGAGTCCAATGTCAGTCACAGCCTGCGCCGGCTTCGGCACGAACTCGAGCAGAGCGGCATCAGGAGCCTCGCCATGCCCAAGCTGGCCACTGGCGTGGGGGCCCTTTCGTGGAGCGTAGTCCATCCCCTGATCGTGCGACACCTGGGCGACCTGCCGATCCCGGTATTCATCTACACCACGTATCAGAAGGGCAAGCAGGCGAGCGAGCCCGGCGCCTGATGCCCCGGGCCCGATCGCGACGGGGGTGAGGACCTACTCCGGCAGCAGTTCTTCCAGGGCCAGCCGCGTCTTGGCTGGGATCTGTGCCCCATCGAAGTACCTCGCCACGATCTTCATCGCCTCGGACGCCGTCTCGATGTTGAGGTACCGCAGCAGGTAGCGCACGTCGTCCAGGTCGTGGAACTCGGCACCCAGCCGCAGCGCCACGCATTTCATCGCCAGCAGATAGGCGGGCTGGGCAACGAACACCTGCAGGTGTGACAGTTCGAGGTAACGGTCGAACTCCCCGCGCGGACTCAGCCAGGCCTTCACCGCATCGTTGAGCCAGTTGTCGGGCGCCGCGACACGCGCCGCCACGCGGGCCGCCGCCTCGCGCACCAGCTTCGCCGGCTGGAACCAGGCATCGACGTCGCGCGTGGAAGCGCGCGCGACGAGGGCCAGGCACATGACCGCGCCACCCACCAGGTACGCCTCGCCGTGGGTATCGCTCGCCGCGAGCTCCTCGTTCAGCAGTTCAAACAGGCGCAGGATGTCGGCCTTCGTCAGCTTCAGCGGGGCCGCCATCCTCACACCCGCGCGCCCACGGCCGAATCCACGAAGAGGTTCCGCCGCTTGAAGGGGATCGGCGCGCTGCAAAGCAGGTGCAGCCGCAGGCGCTTGAGTGTCGTGGCGAACCAGGGCGTCTCGAGCGGGGCGACATCCTGCACCCACGCGGGCGGCGCCACGCCTTTCTGTGCCGCCGCCTGTTCCACCATGGCCGCCACGTAGTTGCGCGCGAACGGCGACAGCCCGCCGAGCGCGGCACGGCCCACCGCCTCCCCGAACACCGCGGGTGGGCACCCCGTGAGGAAGTCGTTCAACTCGGCGAACCCGAAGCGCGGATCGGCCTCCGCCCCCAGCGCGCGCACGATCTCGCCGAAGCGGTCCTGCGCCGCGGGCATCAGGCGGGACAGGACATAGCTCGACACGTCTGAGCCCGCCGCACGCGCCAGGCGCTTGAGCGCAGCCTTCTGCCCCGGCGTGACCCGGATCTGGAGCTGTTGCGTCTTGGCCGGCATGCTGGAAGGTCGCCCGGGGGCAGCATGTTGTCAATACATGCGTAATGACAACGGCTCAGCCCCCGAACCGCCGGTGGGCCTCCCGCTCCAGCGACTCCCGCACCGCCGGCGCCGCGATCGCAATGAGCGCCTTCGCCCGCTGCCGCAGGTTCTTGCCGTACAGCTCCGCCACCCCATGCTCGGTCACCACGTAGTGCACATGCGCCCGCGTCGTCACCACCCCGGCGCCGGGCCTGATCTGCGCCACGATGCGCGACTCACCCCGCGACGTCATCGAGGGCAGCGCGATGATCGCCTTGCCCCCGGCCGACAGCGTGGCCCCGCGGATGAAGTCCATCTGCCCGCCCACGCCCGAGTAGATCCGCTCCCCGATGGAGTCGGCCACCACCTGTCCGGTCAGGTCCACCTCGATCGCACTGTTGATGGCAGTCATCCTGGGCTGCTGCCGGATGATCGAGGTGTCGTTGACGTAGCTGCAGTCGCGCATCTCCACGGCCGGGTTGTCGTGAATGAAATCGAACACCCGCCGCGTGCCGATCACGAAACTGGCCACCGTCTTGCCGCGCTGCCGTCGCTTGTGCTCGTTGGTCACCACTCCCGCCTCGATGAGCGGCAACAGCCCGTCGCTGAACATCTCCGTATGGACACCCAGGCCACGATGTCCCGTCAGCGACAGCAGCACCGCGTCCGGGATCGCCCCGATGCCCATCTGCAGCGTGGCACCGTTCGTCACCAGGCCCGCAATGGACTCCCCGATAGCCCGCTCCACCGGTCCCGGCGTCGCCGGTGCATGCTCGGGCAGTGGCACGTCGACCGGCACCAGGGCCGCGAACTGGCTCACATGGAGCGACCCGTCGCCGAGCGAGCGCGGCATGCGGGGGTTCACCTGCGCGATGAGGAGCTTCGCCGTCTCCGCTGCCGCCAGCGCCGTATCGACGGACGTGCCGAGCGACACGTAACCATGCGCATCGGGGGGGGACACATGCAGCAGCGCCGCATCGAGGGGCAGCACGCCGTTCCGGAACAGCAGCGGAATCTCCGACAGGAACACCGGCAGGTAGTCGGCCCGGCCCTCGGCCACCGCGTCGCGCATGTTGGCGCCACAGAAGAAGGCGTTCGGGCGGAAGGCCTTTGCGCACTCGCGCTTCGCGTGGGGCGCACCGCCCTCGAGGTGCAGGTGCACCGTCTCCACCTCTTCCAGTTCGTCCGCCCGCCGCACCAGGGCCTCGAGCAGCACCGACGGCGTCGCGGCACCCCCGTGCACGAATACCCGTGTGCGGGACCGGATCAGCGCGACCGCCTCGTCGGCATTCATCACTGCACCGTGAAGAACTGGGCCATCCCCCGCTCCGCGTGATTCACCTTCTCCCCCGCAGACTGGAAGAAGCAGAACATCCTGTAGGTCCCCGGTGTAAACGTCGCCGTCATCACCGTGGTGTCGCCCGGCGCGAGATCGGCCACGCCGCCGTAGTTCTCCCATGGCGACGGCCCCTTCGGCTCCGCACTGTCCGCCCGGGCCTTCGCCTCGTCCAGGGTATGGCCATCCTTGAGCCGCGAGATGAGCATCTCGTGCGCCTGGCCACTCGGGTTGATGACGCGAATGGTCTGCACCCCGGCGGTGATCGGCCGGGACACGGTGAAACTGTAGTCCACCAGCGCGACCTCCATATCAGCAGCCGGGAGCGCCGCCGACGCCGCCGGACCCGTCACGACGATCTCTCGTATCATCCCCTTCGCGAAGTGCGGCTCGTGATCCGGGGCACTGAAGTAGCAGAGCATGACGTACACGCCGGGGATCAGCCGCACCGTGTACGTGGGGCTGGTCCCCACCTTCGACGTGACGCCGCCCCCCACCGACTTCACCCACGACGAGTCATAGGCACTCTCCCCCGCCGCCATCAGGTCCCCGATCCGCTTCCCCTGTTCCAGTCGGACCAGGGCCATCACATGTGCCGCCTCGCTCGCCAGCGTCAGGCGAAACGTGACCAGGCCCGACGGCACCGTATCTGGCCCCTGAAAGAAGTAGTCGCCGAGCGTGTAGTCGATTGCCGGCGGCACATCGCCGGCCGGCTGGGCCTTGCACGCCATCG
This sequence comes from Gemmatimonadota bacterium, assembly GCA_031402225.1. Lineage (GTDB taxonomy): Bacteria > Gemmatimonadota > Gemmatimonadetes > Gemmatimonadales > GWC2-71-9 > JAGGAG01. Next base: position 16,310 of record JANNSD010000192.1, read on the forward strand.
CGCACCCGAGCAACAGCAGGCATCCGGAAGCTCGCATGAACCCTCTTCGTGAAAGTGGCGGAGCCGAATTCTAGCGCCCACCCGCCTTACCCGCCCCGGTACGCCCGCGCATCTTCCCTCCCATGCCAACCCGCCGAGTGGCCGCGATCCTCTCCGATATCCAGTTCTGGGTGCCCGTCGCCGTGCTCGCCGCTGGCGCACTCATCCTGTACTGGGTGAGCCGATGACCAGCACGCCACCCGACCTCGCCCCTCGCCGCCGCGCCCTGCGCACCGCGGGCCTCCTGAGCGGCATCGCTGCGGGGGCCTGGCTCGGTGCCGCCGAGGCACCGGCGAAGCTCGTCTCCATCGGCCTGAGCCCCGTCACCGTGTCGCTGGTCATGGTGTGCGGCGTCTTCCTTGCCCGCTGGAGCCTCCCTGCGCTGCTGCAGGGGACCTCCGCTGTGAGCGCCGACGTGAAGCAGGCCCCCCACCTCATCATCTGGGCCATCCTCGCCGGAAGCCTCTGGTCCATCGCCAACACCCTCACCGTCTATGCCATCCGCGATGTCGGCCTGAGCATCGCCTTCCCGCTCTGGAACTCGAACAGCCTGCTGGGCATCCTCTGGGGAGCGCTCTTCTTCGGTGAGCTGCGCGGTGCCACCGGCCGCCAGCGCACCAGCGTGCTGGGCGGCACCCTCGCAATGTGTGTCGGCGCCACGCTCCTGGCGCTCGCCTCCACCCACGAGGCGGCGCACGGCTCGGCGGTGCGCGGCGTCATCGCCGCGCTCGGCGCCGGCGTCCTCTGGGGCACGATGTACATCCCCTATCGCAAGGCATACCTCACCGGTATGTCACCCCTGGCGTTCGTCACCTTCTTCACCGTGGGTGAACTCGCCTGCATGGGGATCATCGCGCTCACCATCAATGGCGCTTCGGTGACCGCGACCGAACTCGCCGCCGCCCGCGGAGTCCTGTTCTGGCTCATGCTTGGCGGGTTCATCTGGGTCATCGGCGACCTGTTCCAGCAGTATGCCGCCAAGTACCTCGGTATCAGCCGTGGCATCCCCCTGTCGAACACCAATCAGCTCTGGGGACTGCTCTGGGGGACGCTGGTGTTCGGTGAACTCCGCCGGAGTGGTGCCTCGCTGCCGCTCGTCGTGGGCGGGTCGCTGATCATGGCGATCGGCGCGGCCACGGTGGCACTCGCCACCACGGGAGACACGGAGCACGAGCGCTGGCGCGATGCCGCCGAGCGCGAGGCCCGCCGCTACGGCGTCGATATCGAGTGGGTCAGGGCACGACTGCTCGGCACCACCTCAGCGCCCGCGAGACGGACATGGATCGACTGGACCCTGGTGGCAATTTCCTCGGCAGTGTTCGTTTTCATGGCACGGCTCGCCGAGGCCCCGGCCCTGGCCATGGACCTGCGCTGGGTCGCTGTCCTGTGTATCGTGTCGGTCGCGCTGCTCGTTGCTGCAGGCGTCGTGCTGTGGAGAACAACACGGTTCAATTGACCTGGCCAGCTGGGATGGCTCACGACTCACGACTCACGACTCACGACTCACGACCCCCGACCCCCGACCCCCGACCCTAACCAGGTTCCTAGTGATCGATATCGCCCAGTTCCACCCCCAGCTCGTCCACTTCATCGTCGCCCTTGGCGTGGTCGGCGTCATCTTCCGCCTCGTCTCGCTTACCGGCATGGTGGCGTGGACCGGTCCCGCCGCCACCACCCTGCACCTCGTCGCGGCGGCCATCAGCATCCTCGCCGTCAAGTCGGGTGCTGAGGCCCACGGACCCGCCGAGCGCGTGCCCGGCGCCCGTGAAGCGGTGCAGGAACACGAGGAGCTGGGCGAGCGCACCCGCAACCTCTTCCTACTGGTGGCGGCACTCGAACTCGCGGCCATCGCGTTCAAGAAGCGCGACCGCTGGCAGCGCGGGTTCCGGGTCGCATCCGGTATTGGTGGCGTGGCCGCGGCGTTTACCCTGTACCAGGCCGGTGAAGCCGGTGGCAAGCTCGTCTATTCGTATGCCGGCGGCGTGGGCCTTCGCAGTGGTGATCCCGCCGACGTCCAGCGTCTGCTGGTGGCCGGGCTCTATCACCAGGCGCGCGCCGCCCGGAAGGCAGGCAATTCCGCCGAGGCCGCCCGCCTGATCGATGAGCTGGCCCTCCAGCGCCCCGATGATCCGACCATTGTGTACCTCTCGGCCGAATCGATGATCCGCGATCGCCGCGATCCCGCTGGAGCACTCGTCGTCCTCACCGCGCAGGTTCCGTCACCGGAGAACATGCGTCTCAACATCCAGAAGGGCCTGCTCACCAGCGAGGCGTTCGACTCGCTCGGGCAGCCCGACTCCGCCCGCGCCACGCTCCAGGCGCTTGCAGCACAGTTTCCCAAGAACCGCGGCATCGCCGAGGCCGTCGCGAAGCACCAGTAGGGCCGGGTACGCCCGGAGGGATGGGGCGCCCGTCGAGGGGATCGTGGAACGCACCCATGCATCCGATCGGAGGGGAACCCCGGCGTGCGTTCCCCTTTCCCCGAAGAGGGGCGCCCCGCCCGACCGGCGCAACGCGCCCGACCGCCGTGGAGCGCCCAACGGGCGCGAAGTTAGATTCCATCCCCTGTGACCGCCCCGTTCTCCAAGCTCCGCGACGCCCTCGCTGACCGCTACCGCCTCGAATCCGAGCTGGGCGCCGGAGGCATGGCCACCGTGTATCTCGCGCAGGACCTCAAGCACGATCGCCAGGTGGCGATCAAGGTCCTGCATCCCGAGCTCGCCGCCGTCATCGGCGCCGATCGCTTTCTCGCCGAGATCAAGGTCACCGCCAGCCTCCAGCACCCCCACATCCTGCCGCTGTTTGACAGCGGTGCCGTGGACTCCAGTCTCACGACTCACGACTCACGACTGCTGTTCTACGTCATGCCCTTCGTCGAGGGCGAGTCGCTGCGCGGCCGGTTGACGCGCGAGCGTCAGCTCCCCGTCCCTGATGCCGTCCGGATTGCCACCGAAGTGGCGAGTGCGCTCGACTACGCGCACCGCCGCGGCGTCATTCACCGCGACATCAAGCCGGAGAACATTCTTCTCCACGATGGTACCGCGCTGGTGGCCGATTTCGGTATTGCGCTCGCCCTCACCGCCGCGGGCGGCGGACGCCTGACGCAGACCGGCCTCTCGCTTGGCACGCCGGCCTACATGAGTCCCGAGCAGGCGATGGGTGAGCGGGAGATCGGTGCGCGGAGCGACGTCTACGCCCTCGGCGCCATCACCTACGAGATGCTGACCGGGGAGGCGCCGTTCACCGGCCCCACGGCGCAGGCGATCGTCGCGCGCACCCTCACCGAGGTGCCGCGACCCATCTCGCCGCAGCGGAAGAGCGTGCCGGCGTCGGTCGAGAACGCCGTGCTCACCGCGCTCGAAAAGCTCCCGGCCGATCGCTATGCGACCGCCGCCGAGTTCGCCCAGGCACTTGGCGATGCGGACGCGAGGCCGCGCACCGGGAGGGGCAGCACGGTCCAGATGCGATCGCGCGCGCTGTCTGGCGCTCCCGCTGGCCGGTTGGGTTGGGTGCTGGGTGGTGCGGCGGTCCTGCTCGGCGCGGCGGCGCTCGCAGTCGCCCTGACGCACGGGGGCGCGCGCAACGCTACCGCGTCCACCGCCGGCCCCGTGCGCTTTCGCATGCCCGAGCTCGGCAACATCGGGTATTTCTCGGTCGCGCCCGATGGGCGGCAGATCCTCGGCATCTCGCCCGACTCGAGCGGCGTGCTCCATGCGTGGATCCGGAGGCTCGACGACATCCAGCCCGCCCGGCTGCCCGGCACCGAGGGCGCGGAGCGGGTGTGGCTCTCGCCCGACGGCACGCAGGTACTGATCCGCACCGCCACCGCGCTCAAGGTGCTGTCGGTCTCTGGCGGAACGCCCCGCGAAATTGGCCAGGTGAGGGGGTACGTCACCGCCGAATGGGGCCCGCAGGACAGTATCGTGGTCACCACCGGCGACCACCTGCTCCTCGTTCCAGCGTCGGGCGGAGAGTCGCGCGTGATCGCCACTATCGACAGCAGCGACATCTCCTTCTATATCCCGCGATTTCTGCCTGGCGGCCGCGAACTGCTGGTGGGCGTGCGTCATGCCACCGATTCCATCGGCCTGTACCAAATGGACCTCGGCACCGGAAAGCGGGTGCAGGTCCTGCCGAACGTGCAGGAAGTCCGCTACTACGATCCCGGCCGTATTCTCTGGCTCAGCGCCGACGGTACCGTCCGCTACGCAGCGTACGACATGAGGCGCCACGCTGTTGGCGCGCAGCAGGTGATCCTGGCTGAGGGAATGGACGACTTCTTCGCCAACGGCGACCTCATCGTGCTGCGCCCCGGCCTCCCCAATGCCAACCTGCGCTTCTTCGACGCGAGGCTCGGCACCACGATGGACCTGGCCTACCCCGACACCACCGTGAGCGTCCCCGCGTTTTCGCGCGATGGCACCCGCCTCGCCATGGCGCTCACGCCGATCGGCAACCTGCGCACTGTGGAGCGCGCCGATCAGGCACCCGGCACCGACCTGTGGGTCCTCGACCGTGCCACCGGGCTCAAGCGTCGCGTTGCCGAGCACGCGTTCGCCGCGGCATGGTCACCGGACGCCACGAGCCTTGCCTTCATGCGGTCGCGGTCCGGCGGTGGCACCGAGCTGTGGGTCGTCCCGGCCATTGGCGGCGCGCCGGTCAAGATCGAGGGCAAGCCGTCGCAGAAGTTTGGCCTCGACTTTACGCCGGACGGCCAGGGCCTGATCTACACCGACGCACCCTCGGGCCAGATTACCCTGCAGCCGCTCGCCGGCAATGCGATTGCGACCCCGCTCTTCGATGACGACGCGGGAGACGACGTTGACGCTGTGTTCTCGCCCGACGGGAAGTGGCTGTTGTACCAGAGCTTTGATCGGGCCAGCGGCCGCGCCATCGTGCGCGCGTGGCCGGACCTTGATCGCCGCACCGTGATCATGCCGGCCGGCAACTGCGGCGCGCACTGGGGCGACGGCGGCAAGAGGATTTACGGCTGCTCCCCCGATGGCGCCGTCGTGTGGATCGACTTCGATCCCGCCACTGGCCGGTCGATCGGGAACCCCCAGGTCGTGTCCCAGGTGCCGCAACGCGAGCCCGACTTCGACGTCAACCCGCGCGGGCTCGATCTCGCCTGGGTCTCCGCGCCACCACGCTTTGGCACCGAGCCCCTGGTGCTCGCTCACTGGCTCGCGGATGCCGAACGCCGGCTGCAGGCGGCGAAGCGGTAGGGACGCCGCGGGGACCCCTCGCATCTATTCCGTACACCCGTAGATTGCCTATTCCCTAACCCGTTACTCCCGAATGACCGTACCACGTGCAAACTGGCGCGACAGCCTCCGCGCTGACCTTCCCGCGTCCCTCGTGGTGTTCCTGGTGGCCCTGCCGCTCTGCCTCGGCATTGCGCTGGCCTCAGGCGCGCCCCTGGTGGCGGGCCTCATCGCGGGTGTCCTCGGCGGCCTGATCGTGGCGCCGCTCAGCGGGTCGGCGCTCATGGTCAGCGGACCCGCCGCCGGACTGACGGCCGTCGTGCTCTCCGCCATCGAGAAGCTCGGCAGCTTCGACACCTTTCTCGTGGCCGTCGTCCTTGGCGGTGCCATGCAGCTGGGCTTCGGGCTCGCGCGCGCCGGGTTCATCGCCAAGTACTTTCCGTCGGCCGTCATCAAGGGCATGCTCGCCGCCATCGGCATCACCCTGGTGCTGAAGCAGATTCCGCATGCGATGGGTTTCGACGCCGAGGCGATGGGTGCTGAACAGTTCCAGGCCGCGGGCAATGAGAACACCTTTACCGCCATCACCCACCTCGCCGGACGCATCAACCCCACCGCGGTGGTGCTGTCGGTCTCGGCGCTGGTGCTGCTCTTCCTGTGGGATCACCCGCGCCTCGGTGCGCTCAAGCGCATTCCCGGCGCGCTCCTGGTCGTGGTGCTGGGCACCGTTGCCAACGAGGTCCTCGCGCGGCGTTTCCCGGCGCTCGCCCTCGCCGGCGACGAGCTGGTCACGGTGCCGGTCGGCGGCCTCGCGGCGTTCGTGGGAGAAGTCACCCTGCCTCGTTGGGCCGCCATCATGGAACCGCAGGTCTGGCTGGTCGCGCTCACCATCGCCCTGGTCGCCAGCCTCGAGACCCTCCTCTCCCTCGAGGCCACCGACAAGCTCGACCCGCTCAAGCGGCATTCGTCCGCCGACCGCGAACTCCGGGCACCAGGCATCGGCAACCTCCTCGCGGGTGCGCTTGGCGGCCTGCCCCTCACCGGCGTCATCGTCCGCAGTGCCGCCAATGTGGAGTCGGGAGCCCGCACCCGTACCAGCGCCATCCTCCACTCGGTGTGGCTGGCAGTGGCGTTGCTCGCCATCCCAGGCGGCCTCAACCACATTCCGCTCGCCGCGCTGGCGGCCATCCTCATCCATATCGGCTGGAAACTGGCCCACCCCGTGCACCTCTGGCGGGCGTGGCACATCGGGCGCGACCAGTTCATCCCATTCACGGTCACGATAGCTGCGATCATGCTCACTGATCTCCTCACCGGAGTCATAGTCGGACTTCTTGTAGGAGCGTTCTTCATCCTCAAGGAACACGCCGACGCGCCGGGCCTCACCATCATGAGCCCGCCAGGTGCGGTGCTGACCCGCTTTGCGCTGGGCCAGCAGGCCACCTTCCTCAGCAAGATGCGCATCGAGAAGACCCTGAACGACCTGGCCCCGCGGCGCCGCGTCGAGATTGACGCGCGGGGCTGCCGGCGCATCGACCCCGATGTGCTGCAGTTGCTACAGGATTTTCGTGACACCGCCGCCGAACGAGACATCGACTACCGCCTCGTGGGCCTGCCGTCCCTCGCCGAGCACGGCGCCACCTCCCACTGATCGGGATCAATCATGAAGAACTACCTGAACCTCTTCGACAACAACCGGAAATGGGTCCGCGAGCGCACCGCCGCCGACCCCGACTTCTTCAAGCGCAGCGCGGGCGAGCAGACCCCGCACTTTCTCTTCATCGGCTGCTCTGACAGCCGCGTGCCGGCCAACGAGATCACCGGAACGCAACCGGGTGAGATGTTCGTGCACCGCAACATCGCCAACCAGGTGTTCCCCAACGATCTCAACGTCCTGTCGGTGCTGCAGTATGCGGTGGAAGTGCTGGACGTGAAGCACGTCATGGTGTGCGGCCACTACGAGTGCGGTGGCATCAAGGCGGCGGCGCAGCGGGGGGTGCACTACGGCCTGGTGGACAACTGGCTCTCCGAGATCCGCACCCTCGAGCGCCTGAACCTGCGCGAACTCGACGCGATGAGCGACCCGAAGGCCCGCCTCGGCCGCCTCGCGGAACTCAACGTCCTGCATCAGGTGTACAACCTCACGCTCACCCCGGTGGTGCGGCAGGCCTGGGAACGGGGCCAGCGGCCCGTGCTGCACGGGTTGATCTATTCGCTGGACAACGGACTGCTGAAGGAACTGGTGAGCGGGGTGGACACCCCGGAAGAGGCGGACCGGCTGCTGCCGATGTTGTGAGGACGTGAGGACGTGAAGACGTGAAGACGTGAAGACGTGAGGTCAGGAGGGATGGGGCGCCCCGCCCGACTGGCCCGTCAGGCACAGACTTCGGAAACAACCAGGGTGGCGCTAGTTTCCTGACCGAACCCAATGAACACGAGGACTTGAATGAGCCCGGAAACAGCCGAGCAGGACGCCGTTGCGATCCAGACC
>JANNSD010000193.1:0-22026 GCA_031402225.1 Gemmatimonadota bacterium
CTTGTGCCCCGCGCCGCGTTTTCACATACTCACTGTACATCTTCGGACAGGGATGCCCATGCGGATCGCCGCGTTGATATTGCTCGGATCACTGGTGCCCGGAATGTGGGCGTCGGCACAGGCCATCCCGGCCCAGCAGCACCACGGCCTGTGGGGCGGCTTCGGGCTCGGCGGTGGCGTCAACCTGACGCAGCCGCTGTCCGATCCTGCGGCCGGCCTGCCGAGTGGTGGCAGCCTCTGGGGCTTCACCGGCTACGGCAGGCTCGGCGGGACGCTCAGCCAGCGCGTCCTCCTCGGCGGCGAGTCAGCCTTCTGGATCGGGTCGCGCGACGGGGTGAATTTCTCCCGCGGTAACCTCTCCGCGGTCGTGCTGTTCTACCCGCAGGCACGCGGCGGCCTCTTCCTCAAGGGTGGGATCGGCCTCTCCTACACCATGACGGCCATCTACCAGTCCACCACCGTCGGTGGCGTGGACTTCCAGACCAACGTGTCGCAGAGCAAGGGTGGCTTCGGGGCCACGGCGAGCGTGGGGTACGATCTGCGGCTCGGCCGGAACATCTACCTCGTGCCCGAAGTCGGGTACTATCTCCAGGCCGTCGGGTCGGAAACCAGCGCTACCTTCGGCACCACGCCTGGTACCAACAACATCATCACCTTCACCCTGGGCCTCGTGTGGCACTGATTCGAGGAAGAAATCTTCACAGATTCCGGCCGGACGGGGGCCCGGTGTATCTTGTCAGGTGACTCAGGCTCGGCTCGAAGCCGGGGCCGTAACTCAATTCAGTGTGGGAGGATAGCAGTTCCATGAACACGACCGCGACGATGGAAACGGCCGGCGAAGTCACGAACACATCGCTGCGCAGCGCCGATGCCGGTTCGAAGGCGATGCCCGAGCGCCGCTTCGTCAACAACGCGGACGAGTCGTGCCGCATGTTCAAGGCCGACTGGATGGAAGCGCTGAGTCATGTGCGGCCGTGGGTGCCGCATGTGCTCTATGTCCCGGTCATCGTGGCGACGCTGTGGCTGGCCTTCCGCGCCCTCGCCCCGCTGCAGGTCGCCGGCTGGTTCGCTGCTGGCCTGTTGGTGTGGACGATCCTCGAGTACGTCATTCATCGGTGGCTGTTCCATCCGCCGCAGTGGATCGAGGACGACACCCGGCGCATCTGCAGCACGCTCAAGGTGACCGACCCGGTCATGCCGGCCATGCCGACGTTTCGGCACAAGTTCTACTTCATGGTGCACGGGGTGCACCACGACTATCCCAACGACTCGACCCGGCTCGTCATGCCGCCGTCGGTGAGCATTCCGCTCGCCATCGTGTTCTGGTACGCCTTCCGTGCGGCCTTCGGTCTCGCGTCGCCGGCAGTGTTTGCCGGGCTCATCGTGGGCTACCTCGCGTATGACACGATCCATCACGGCACCCATCATGCGAGCGCCAGCTCGCCCCTGGCCCGCATCTGGAAGAAGCGCCACTTCCGTCATCACTACGCCAACTCCGAGCGCGATTTCGGCGTCAGCAATCCGCTGTGGGACGTGGTGTTCGGCACCAAGTCGTCGGGCAGTCCGGGCCGCGGCGAGTAGGCCGCGCGAGGGCCCCTCGCGCCGGACAGCGGGCCGGCGGCGGACGCAGTGATCGGCTCGAGCGCCCGCTAGCGCGCCGGTTTCCCTTTCACACAACAACAGTCGACCTTTCGACTCATCCGCCGCCGTGGCGGCATGAGCCCAGTGGGCGCGTCCACCATCCGGGACACTGTATGAGCCTGAAAACCATGGCCATCGTCCGCCTCGCCGCCGCCTGCCTCGGCGCCTCACTGCTGGGGGCGGCACCGCTGCAGGCCGGCGAGAAAACCGACGTGCTCTACATGAAGAACGGTGACCGGCTGACCTGCGAGATCAAGACGCTCAGTGCGGGTGCCCTCGACGTGAGCGTCGACTATGTGGACGGGACGATCTCGATCAACTGGTTGGCGATTGACAGCCTCAACAGCAAGCACCTCTTCATCGTGAAACTCGAGGATGGCTCGGTGTATGCCGGCAAGCTGGTGATCGCAAGCATGGAACCCGGTGGACCGGTCAAGCTGAAGATCTCCTCCGGGCCCGGCAGCTTCGTGCTGATCGACAAGGAGGACATCGTCACGCTGGGAGAAACATCGGATGATTTCTGGCGGCGTTTTGCCGTCAGCATCTCGGCCGGGATCATTTACGCCAAGGCCAACAACTCGACGCAGTACAACTTCACTTCCTCCTTTACCTATCCGCGGCCGCGCTGGTCGGCCAGCCTGTTGTTGAATTCCGCGCTGTCGACCGCGACCGGTATCCCTTCGGCCACCCGCAACCAGGTGGACCTGGACGCCTACCACCTCCTCCCCCCGAGGAACTGGTTCTACGCCGGGCAGGCGACGTTGCTGCAAAGCGCCCAGCAGGGCATCGATCTCCGCACCGGTATTGGCGGGAGCCTGGGGCGCTACCTCACGAATACCGAACACTTCAGCCTGGCCTTCGGCGGCGGACTCGGGTGGCAGAATACCCAGTACTCCCAGTCAGTGGTGGCCGAGGCGCCGGAGGACATCCTCGCGCTCCTCTTCACCGGCGACATGCGGCTGGTCAAGTTCAAGCGAGTCAGGATAACGGCGAGCTTCAGCGCGCTCCCCGCGCTGTCCGATCCGGGCCGATTCTTCTTCAACACCAACGCCGACCTCTTCTTCAAGGTCTGGGGCAACCTCTCGCTCAACTTTTCCTTCTACGGCAACTGGGACACCCGGCCTCCAGCCACCTTTTCCGGCAGCGACTACGGCTTCAACTCCGGGCTCGGGTGGACCTTCGGCAACCAGTGGACGGCGCGCTAGACCCGCGGTGTCCCGCAAGCCGGCGTGGGCCCCGCCCACGTCCCTCAGGAGCGCTAACATGAGTCCACACAATGTTGCCCTGCTCGTCTTCGGCAGCCTCTTCGGGACCGCGCTCCTCGGCATGCGCATCCGCGCGTGGCTTCCTGGCCATCACCTGACCCCCGAAGCGAAGGACTCGGTGCGGGTGGCAATGGGAACCGTGGCGACCATGGCGGCGCTGGTGCTTGGCCTGCTGGTCGCGTCCACCAAGGGCAGCTACGACGCCGAGCGAAATGAGACCACCCAGCTCGCCGCGCGGATCGTCTATCTCGACCGGGTGCTGGCGATGTACGGTCCCGAAACCGGGGTCGCGAGGGAAGAACTGCGCGAGGCGACCGCAAGCATGCTGGGCCGCATGTGGCCGGAGGAGGCTGGGGGGAAGGTCGGTCTCGAGCCGAACGAGAAATGGAGTGACGCCTTGCCAAAGGCGATCTATGGCCTGGTGCCGCAGGACGATATCCAGCGGCAGTTCAAGGAGCAGGCCGTGGAGATGGTCGATGATGTCGGGCAGACGCGCTGGCTGCTCTATGAGCAGGCCGAGACGTCGGTGTCACGGACCATGCTGCTGGTGGTGATCCTCTGGCTCGGGATGCTGTTCCTGAGTGTCGGGCTCTTTGCGCCACCCAACGCCACGGTCGTAGCCGCCCTGATGCTATCGGCGATCTCCGTATCGGGAGCCATCTTCCTCATCCTCGAGTTGGACCGGCCGTACGGCGGGCTCATCAGCATCTCGAGCAAGCCGATGCGATTGGCGCTGGAGCATCTCGGCAAGTGACCGTGGACCTCGCCCGGCTCGAGCGGGACTACTACGAACGCCATCCCGATCCCGACGATCCTGGCCAGCAGGTCACCTTCGGCACCAGTGGACACCGCGGCACTTCGGCCAACGGCACCTTCACCGAAGCACACATCCTGGCCATCACCCAGGCCATCTGCGACTATCGGCGCGAGCGCGGCATCGACGGCCCCCTCTACCTTGGGAAGGACACCCACGGCCTGTCCGCGCCCGCCCAGTGCACGGCGCTGGAGGTGCTTGCGGCCAACGGCGTGGACACGATCATCCAGCGTGACGATGGCGTCACGCCCACGCCGGTTATTTCCCGCGCGGTCCTGGTGCACAACCGTCGTCGCCGTGAGCATCTCGCCGACGGTATCGTCATAACCCCGTCGCACAACCCGCCCGAGGATGGCGGCTTCAAGTACAACGCGACCAACGGTGGGCCGGCCGATACCAACGTCACGCGCTGGATCCAGGACCGCGCCAATCTCCTGCTGCGCGGTGGCAACGCCGGCGTGAGGCGTGTGCCGCTCGCCGTCGCGATGAAGGCCGCCACCACCCAACAGCAGGATCTCGTGCTGCCGTATGTCAGCGACCTCGGCAACGTCCTTGACATGGATGTCGTGCGCGCCGGCGGGTTGCACCTCGGGGCGGACGCGCTCGGTGGGGCGGCCGGACCGTACTGGGACCCGATCAGTGCGACGTATGGGCTGGACATCACCGTGCTGAACGCGACGCCCGATCCCACCTTCTCGTTCATGCCGCTGGACCACGACGGCCGGGTCCGCATGGATTGCTCCAGTCCGCATGCCATGGCCGGGCTGGTCGCCGTCAAGGATCAGTATCGCGTCGCCTGGGCCAACGATCCCGACGCCGACCGCCACGGCATCGTGACGCCGTCGGCGGGCCTGCTCAACCCCAACCACTACCTCGCGGTGGCGATTCGCTACCTGCTGTCGCATCGCCCCGACTGGCCGGTCGCGGCGGCCGTCGGCAAGACACTGGTGAGCAGCAGCATCATCGATCGGGTAGTGCAGGCGGCTGGCCGCGAGCTGCTGGAGGTGCCGGTGGGGTTCAAGTGGTTTGCACCGGGCCTCTTCGACGGCTCGTGCTGTTTCGGTGGCGAGGAAAGCGCCGGGGCGAGCTTCCTGCGGTGCGACGGGACCGTGTGGACCACCGACAAGGACGGGATGGTCCTGGCCCTCCTCGCCGCCGAGATCACCGCGCGCACCGGCCGGGACCCCGGCGAGCACTATGGGGAGATCACGGCTGCCCTTGGCACGTCGGCGTATACCCGCATCGATGCCCCGGCGTCGGCGGAGCAGCGGGCGAAGCTCGGGAGGCTCTCACCCGGGGCGATCACCGCGTCGACCCTCGCGGGCGAGACGATCACGGCGCGACTGACACAGGCACCGGGCAACGGTGCCCCGATTGGTGGCCTCAAGGTGGTGGCGGAGAACTGCTGGTTCGCGGCCCGGCCCTCCGGCACCGAGAACATCTACAAGATCTATGCGGAGAGCTTCCAGGGGGACGCCCACCTCGCCCAGGTGGTGCAGGAGGCGCGCGGCATCGTAAGCGCCGCCCTTACCGCTTAGCGGCCTTGGCAGCGGTGGTGACGGGATCCAGCCCGTTCAGTGTGCGCACCACGCCCATCAGGTCACCCACCTTGTAGAAATCGACCGCGATGATGTTCGGCAGGTGCTTCCGCTCCTTCGCGCACTCCCTCGCCCGGTTGAGCAGGAAGTCGTAGCTGTTCACGATGGCGGCATTGCTCGGCTTGGGCGCCGGGGTCGACTCGATCCAGTGGTTCAGCTGGAACAGCAGCGCACCGCCACCGCCCCGGTTCTCCGCACACGAGAACTCGTCCGGCGCGTGAAAGGTGTAGGGCGTCTCCATGATCGCCCCGTCGAACGCCGGGTGAAGCCACGGCACCCCAGGCGACCCCGACTCGAGGAATACCAGGAGTGGCGTGCCGGCCGCGATGAGGGAACGGAGCGTCGGGAGCGGCGCCGCCATCGGGCCACGGTAGGCGTACGGCGCGAGGCCCGCCTTCTCGAAAACGACCGCAATGGTGGCGGGAGGTGCGTAGTCCTCGATCACCATCACCAGCACTTCCTCGGGGTTGCCGCGAAGGAAGTCGCGCACATTCTCGAGTTCCGGTTCGAGCAGGCGGCTGCCGATCTCGCAGAAGCCGTGGCACAGGTACAGTGCCGGCGGGCCGCTGGGCTCGCCGGTGAGGCGATTGCGGATGCGCACGGCGACCGCGGTCGCCGAATCGCCGAGCGCCTTCGCGATCTTGAGGGTCGATTGCGCTTCGGCCTCGAGATCGGTGCGCACGATCCCTTCCACCGGGACGCCGTTGTGCACGTCAATGAGCAGGCCGCGGATGCCCGCCTGCAACTGGAGCGTGATGCTGCCACCCTGCTGGGGAAACATCCAGTTGGGCATATCCACGTTGGACATCGCATTGTGCGCCGTGGCGAACACCACTTCGTCCAGCCGACGGTCGCAGAGGACGGCGGCGCCATTGCACTCCATCGGGCCGGTCGCCACGTGGCGCCTTCCCGGACGCGCCAGCGCCACCACCGCACTGCCCAGGACCAGGATGAGCAGGGATACGACCGCCAGCCGCCGGCTGAGTCCTCTGCGGGGCTGAGTATCGAGTGCGGTGACCCCGGCCGATTCCTCGGGGAGGGCGCCCAGCACCAGGCGGAAGAGCTCGCGCAGCCCAGTGTAACTGATGCCCAGGCCGCCGAGCAGGGTGAGCGCCGCGGCGGCATCGGCGGGGAAGGCCACCGCGAGTCCACCCGCCAGGGTGAGTCCCAGGGACCAGAGCAGCAGGAGGCCCGGGGTCGCTGGCGGGGTGGCCAGCCGACGGAAGAACTGCTCCGCGCGGCGGATCGGGTCGGCGGCCTCGAGCAGGGAGGTTGCCGCCGCCGTCACCAGCAGGCCGATGCTACCGAGCGTGATGCCCCAGGCCAGGAGGCCGCTGAAATACGCCCGCCAGAGTCCGGCAACGGCGCCTCGCTCGAGCGCCTCGCGGGAGATGAGCGCCGCGACCACGCGCCCCGAAGGGAGGACGGCGGCGAGCAGCACGGCAGCGATGAGCAGGCCGATCCCGGCGCGAAGCAAGGCCCGGCGGCGGTCACGCGCCAGGGCGATACCAACGATGATCAGCGTCGGTCCCACCAACAGGAAAATCAGTCCGGCGCGCGACATGACCCCGAGGATGCGCAAAGCCAGCCGGACCCGGTTCATCTCGGGGCGCGCGTTCAGGTCGGTCGCGAACGCCTCGATCCGGGGCGGGATCTTCTCCGCCATCTCCGGGCTCATGCTCTGGACGGCGGACCGTACCAGCACACCCACATCGGGCAGGGAGAGCAGCACCCGCTGACCGGTGGTGGACACCGCCGATCGATGGGCCGCCCGCACCGCCGAGCGTACGATCGCCCGGAAGGGAGCGGTCTGGACGAGGCCGCCTGCCGTGGCCGCAATGATCGGCCGGAACGCCACCAGGTCGGGCTTCTCCGCCAGGACGGCGTCGGTCAGCCGGTCGGCGACGAACGCGGCGACCCGGGGGTCGTGCAGGCTGGCCGCGGTCCGGTCGGCCATCGATTCTCCGTCCAGCACGCCCCGCGCGGCATCGCGCGACAAGGCGCCCAGCGCGGTCAGGATCACGCCGAGGGACACAAGGAGCAACGCGAGTCTGACCGGGGGGCTTCTCATAGGCCGTGAGGTTATCATACACCCATGGCGAACACGATGGGTCGCCAGACCTGACCACCAAGGAAACTCAATGCTGTCGACACCCCGGTTGGCCTGCGTGCGGGTAGCGGCGATGCTGCTCCTCATGGTATCACTGCGGCCAGGTATCGCCCGGGCCCAGGGGGCGGTGAACCATCTCTACGACAAGTTCCAGTTCGGCGTGTCCGCCGCCAACGTCGTCCTGGGCACGACGATCCGGATCGACAACGCCGATGGTACCCGGGGAACCGACATTGACCTCGGCACGCTCGGGATATCCAGGAGCGCGTTTTCCGCCTCCGGCTCCGTGGCGTGGCGGCCCGGCAGGCGGCATGAGCTCACGCTCACCTACCTCTATGTCAGCCGGAGCGGAAGCAAGCAGCTCGAGCGGGACATCGACTTCGGGGACACCACCTTCGCGGCCGGACTGCAGGTCAACACCTCGTTCGCCGCGCCAACCCTCGGCCTGGCCTACCGCTTCACCATCCTGGCCAAGGAGAACGTTCAGGTCGGCGTCCAGATCGGCCTGGGCGCGCTCTTCTTCGACGTCGGGATCGACGCGCTGGGAACTGTCAGCGGCGGCGGCGACCCACTCACCGGCAGCTACAGCGCCAGCAAGGGCCTCACCGGCCCCACGGCGGCGCTCGGTGGGTTCGGGGCGTTCCGGGCCGGTGATCACTGGTACTTCAAGCTGGATGGCGGTTATATCGGGGCGACGGTCGATAACATTTCCGCGTCGAGTTGGGTCGCCGGGGCGGACGTGCGGTACTTCTTCAACAACCACTGGGGCCTGTCAGGCGGCTGGGGGTACAGCGGTATCAAGGTCAGCACCGATACCGGCAACGACGGGGGCTGGCTCGACCTGGCCGGCAGCATCAAGTACAACTACAACGTGTTCCGCCTCGGCGCCGTGTACGCGCTGCATTGATCGGCGAAGCGACCAGCAGTCATGGATCTAGTCACTTGTTCAACCTTACGATTGATTGGCCGTTGGTGCACGACGCGTTATTCTGAAGTCTTGATTGTGCACGCAACGGTCGTGGTGATGTGTGTCACACAGGTCCTTGCGAATGCGGCGGCGGCGCGTAGCTTTGCGATAGCAGGGATGACATAACGGCTGCGTGAGCAGCCACCCTTGATGGGCAGGTGCAGGCGGCTTGTCAGTCGAAGGCGCACTTGGGTCAGCATCACCGACCCCGGGCGCCTTTTTCATTTCACGGTCCTGGAAGTGAGGAGTCAACATATGCTGGAAACTGTTGCCGTTGTTCTGGTGTTGCTGTGGGCGCTCGGCCTGGTGGGCGGCTACGCCCTCGGCGGGCTCATCCATGTGCTGC
Organism: Gemmatimonadota bacterium; assembly: GCA_031402225.1. Lineage (GTDB taxonomy): Bacteria > Gemmatimonadota > Gemmatimonadetes > Gemmatimonadales > GWC2-71-9 > JAGGAG01. The sequence goes on from JANNSD010000193.1 coordinate 8,742, forward strand.
TCGTGCTGGCGTTGGTGGTAGTGATCGTGCGCGTGATCCAGGGTCGGAAGGTTGTCTGACACGCCGGAATGGAGCGTTTCATGACTGCGATCGCATTGCCGAGTGAGGCCGTGGAGACGAATGAGCTGGTTTCCCGTCACCTGTCCGGTGACACGCGTGCCTTCGGCGAACTCGTCGGCCGCTACCACGGTCGCCTCCTCAACTTCACGCATCGCATGATCGGGGACCGCGAACGGGCGGAAGACCTCGTGCAGGAAGCATTCGTCCGGGTATCCCGGCACCTGCACCGGTTCGACCAGAGCCGGAAGTTCTCGACCTGGGTGTACACCATTGCCTCGAACCTCGCAAAGAACGAGCTGCGCAGCCACCGCCGGAGTCCGCTGGTGTTCTACCAGTCGGCGCGCGCGCCAGGCGACGAGGACCACGGCCCGCTGCAATACGAGGATGCGCGGAGCCGGCCCGATGACATGTTCGCCGAGCGGAGGCTCAACGAGCTGGTCGAGGCCACGCTCGCACGAATGTCGCCCCAGTACCGTCAAGTGCTCGTGCTGCGCGAGTTCGAGGGCCGGAGCTACGACGAGATTGCCGCGATCGTCGGCTGCAACCTCGGCGCGGTGAAGAGTCGCCTGCACCGGGCGCGCGCCTCCTTTGCGAACCTTATCGGGCCCAACCTCGACTAGCAGACACTACCAGCGCGTCGTGGCGATCGTGCTGTCCGGCGGCTGCAAGGACTGGAGATAGGTCACCAGTCGCCAAATGCTTTCGGCGGGGAGGGTGCCGCCGAAGGCTGGCATGCCGCGGGCGCGGCCGTAGAAGATCGACATGTAGATCGCGCCGTCATCCCCCCCATGCCGCCACCGGCCGTCGGCCATGCTCGGCCCCACGAATCCCGTCCCGCCGCCACCATGACAACCGTCACAGTTGAAGCCCGAGAACAGTTGGCTCCCCTGAGCAGCGACGATGGAATCCCCCTTGAAGGGGTTTCTGAGCACGCTCGCTGGAGGCTGGTTGCCTGCCACCGCGACGTGCTGGTCGTACCGGATCGATGGCGGCGCAGGCTGCTGCGCCGCCGCGGGCAGCGCGCAAAGCAAGCAAAGAACGACAACACGCACGCTTGTCATCTCACGACTCCCTCACGACTCACGACTCACGACCTAGTCCAATCCGAACACCCATACAATCCCTCCCTGGCTTGTATGCCGCGCGATATCGGGCATGAAGGTCGCTGGCGCCCGCACGTCGGCCGGGTCGTCGGAGCGGACATCGCCCGAGATCAGGAACCAGTCACCCCCGAACCCGGCGTAGACTGCCACGTACTGCCTGCCGTCCGGGCCACGGAAGCTGATCGGGTTGCCGACGACGCCTGATCCCACCTTGAACTTCCACAGCACCGTTCCGTTCCTGCCGTCCACCGCCTTGAACCAGCCGTCAAGCGTGCCATAGAACACCACGCCGCCCGCGGTGGTGAGCACGCCACTCCACACCGGGTACGGTTCCTGGATCGTCCATGCCCGCTTCGCCGTGACCGGGTCCCACGCGATGAAGGCGCCGAGATGGCCGCCCGGGCCGGCGGTGTAGGGCGTGGTGGCCCCGATATAGGGAGTGCCGGCGAGATAGGAGGCAGCAGACGCCGTGTAGTCCATGCACAGGTTGCTGCTGGAGAGGTAGAACAACTGCGTTACCGGCGACCAGGCGGCGGGTTGCTGGTTCTTCCCCCCCTCGAGCGAGGGGCAGATGTCTTTCGTGATGCCGCGCGCCACACCAGTCAGCTTCGTGGAATCCACCTCCGGTCGTCCGGTGGCGAGGTCCACGCGCCTCGCCCAGCTGACCGGCACGTACGACTCAGCCGAAAGCAGCTCGCCGGTGGCCCGGTCCAGGACGTACGCGAACCCGTTCTTGTCGAAATGGACCAGCACCTTCCGCCGCTCGCCCTTGAGCGTCAGCTCGGTGAGGATCATCTCCTGGGTCGAGTCGTAGTCCCAGTTGTCGGCCGGCGTGAACTGATAGGCCCACACCAGTGCCCCGTCGCCAGGGTGGCGGGCCAGCACGCTGGTGGCCCAGCGGTTGTCGCCCCGGCGCTGCTCCGTGTTCCACGGTGCGGGATTGCCGGTCCCATAATAGACGAGATCGAGCTCCGCGTCGTACGAGAGCCATCCCCACACCGGCGCGCCGCCATGCTTCCATCCGTCCACCGGCCAGCTGTCACGCGCCAGTTCGGTACCCGTCTGGTAGAACGGCTTGAACGTGCCCGGTGATGCCAGCACCTCCGCGTCCGGGCCGATGCTGTACCCGGTCCAGACGATGGCACCGGTGTTGAGGTCGAGGCCCTTCACCCAGCCGCGTACCCCCATCTCGCCGCCGGCGTTGCCGACGATCACGCGGTCCTTCACCACCAGCGGCGCCATCGGGGTTGTCTCGCCGACGTGGAGGTCGGCGATCTTCGTCTTCCAGATCTCGTGACCGGTGGCGGCATCCACCGCCACCGTGTGGCCGTCGAGCAGGTTGAACACGATCTTGCCGTCGGCGTATGAGGCACCCCGGTTCACGATGTCGCAGCAGGCCTGGCCGATCGCCTGCGGATCGACCCAGGGACGGTACTTCCAGCGGAGGGGATAGCCCTCCTGCGTCAGGTCGAAGGCGTAGAGCACGTTGGGCCATGGCGTCACCACGTACATCGTGCTGCCGACCACCAGCGGCTGGCCCTCGTGTCCACCGAGCACGCCGGTGGAGAAGCTCCAGGTGGCGTGCAGGTCTTTCGCGTTGGCGGCGGTGATCTCTGTCAGGCCGCTGAAGCGCGTGGCCGCGTAGTCCTTGCCTGGCATGGTCCACTGGCCGTCATCCATTGCGGTGGGCGCGCGCTGGCCGCAGCCTGCCAGCATGACGGCGAGCCACAGGAACGGAGTCGCGCCGAGGCGGTTCGGGCCTACAGCCATCGGCGTACCCGCTGCTGATACGCCCGGTAGTCATCGCCGAAACGCCGGGCGAGGTAACGTTCCTCCCGCAGGATGACACCATACAGCATGATGAGCAGCACGATCGGCAGGAACAGGAATGGCCAGAGGCTGTTCTTCCAGCAGGCCGCCGCCAGATAGAAGAACGTGAACCCGACGTACATCGGATTGCGGCTCATGCTATAAATGCCACCGGTCACGAGCTGGCTCGTCGGCGTCCAGGGACTGGGACTCGTGCCGGCGCGCCGGAACGACACCACCGCCGCGATGCCGAGCAGGCCGGCTACGAACAACACCAGCGCCAGCCGATGGGCCCAGGGTGCCGGCAGCACCGGGTGGGGAAACCAGCGTTCGAGCAGCAGTCCGGCCGCCAAGCCGGCGGCAAAGATCACCGGCGGCGGCGCCACGACTCCGGGCACGTCACGATCCGTCATCCGGTCCTCCTCGTCAGTCCTGGCTGGCAATTGTTTCGAGCGACTCCCATCGCCCGGTGCGTTCGATGAGCTCGGCGATGACACTCGCCAGGCGCCCCTTCGCCTCGGCCACCATCACACCATCGCGCAGGAACACCGGGTCGGCAAGCGACGCGTACAGCCGCTCGCGCTCCTGCTCCAGTGTGTCGATCGCCTGCGGAAGCGCCTCCAGTTCCTTCGCCTCCTTGAAGCTGAGGCGCTGTTTCCGGCGGCCCGCCGGTGCCGCCGCCGGCTCGGCACGCTTTGGCTCCACTGGCCCCGCGTCCGGCGCGGGCGGTTGCTGGCGCACCCAGTCAGTGTAGCCACCGGCATACTCGCCCACCCGCCCGCCGCCCTCGAACACCAATGTGCTGGTGACCACGTGGTCGAGGAAGTCGCGGTCATGGCTCACCACCAGCAGTGTGCCGGAGAACTCGAGCAGCAGGTCCTCGAGCAGGTCGAGGGTCTCGATGTCCAGGTCGTTGGTCGGTTCATCGAGCACCAGCACGTTGAAGCGGTGGGTAAAGAGCCGGGCCAGGAGCAGGCGGTTCCGCTCGCCGCCCGAGAGCGCGCGCACCGGTGTCCGCATCCGTTCGGGCGGAAAGAGGAAGTCGCGCAGGTAGCCCAGCACATGCTTGCGGGCGCCACCGATCTCGATGAAGTCGGCGCCGTCGGCGATGCTGTCGAACACCGTCTGGCCCGGGTCGAGCTGGTCGCGCAGCTGGTCGAAATACGCGACCTCCAGGTTCGTGCCCTGGCGAATCGTGCCGCGGTCGGGCGCGAGGTCGCCCAGCAGCAGGCGGAGCAGGGTGGTCTTGCCCGAGCCGTTCGGTCCAATGAGCCCGACGCGATCGCCGCGCGAGATGGTGGTGGTGAGGTCGCGCACGATCGGGCGCTCGCCGCGGGAAAAACTCACGCCGCGCGCCTCCACCACCAGCCGCCCCGAGCGTTCCGCTTCCTGCGCCTGCAATCGCACGGTCCCGACGCGGTTGCGCCGTGCGGCGCGCTCCACCCTGAGTGCTTCGAGTGCCCGCACCCTTCCCTCATTCCGGGTGCGACGGGCCTGGATCCCGGTCCGGATCCAGGTCTCCTCTTTCGCCAGCTTCTTGTCGAACAGCGCCCACTCCCGCCCCTCCACCGCGAGCGCGGCATCCTTGCGCTCGAGATAGGTGTCGTAGTCGGCGCCCCAGTCTACCAGCTTGCCGCGGTCCAGGTCCACGATACGTGTCGCGACCCGCCGCAGGAAGGCGCGGTCGTGCGTCACGAACAGGAGTGTCATGCCGCTGTCGATGAGAAACTCCTCCATCCACTCCACGGCGGCGATGTCGAGGTGGTTGGTGGGCTCGTCGAGGAGCAGGAGGTCGGGCGTGGACACGAAGGCCCGAGCGAGCAGCGCCTGGCGCTTGCGCCCGCCCGACGCGGTGGCAAACGGGGCGTCGGCGTCGAGTCCGAGATGCAGCAGCACCGTTTCCACCTGGGTGTTGACGTGCCAGGCGCCGGCGGCATCGAGCGCGCTGTGCAGTCGGTCCAGTTCGCGCAGCGAGGCCTCGCTCCCGTGCGTACCGACGCGATGGCTGGCCTCATGATACCGGGCCAGCAGGCGGCCCGGCTCACCAAGCCCTGCCGCCACCACGTCGAACACGGTGCCCTCGAGGTTTTCGGGCACTTCCTGCTCAAGCCGCGCGACGGTAGTGCCCGTCTGCCGCGCGATCGTGCCGCTGTCCGGCACCAGCGTGCCGTCGAGCAGCTTCATCAGCGTGCTCTTGCCGGCACCGTTCCGGCCGAGGAGGCATACGCGCTCGCCCCGTTCGATGGCGAAACTCGCCTGGTCGAGCACCGGGGGGCCGCCAAACGCGATCGCGACATCCTGCATTCCCAGCAAGGCCATGCTGCATCACCGCAAGGGCAGGGGAGTGTGCTTATCTGACACTGTCGAACTTCTTGGCATTGTCCCCCGGGGCGCTAGACTCGATCGTGCAGTGAAGCATCGAGGGGAAAATGGTGTATCACCGGGTAGACGGTAGAACAGGGAAACAGCCACCATGGCGGAGCGGAAGTTCACCACCGAGGACACCAGGGTCTGGACCGTACGGGTCCGGCCGGAGGTGCGCCGCAACGAGGTCGGCAACCACGTGACGCTCGAACTGACCACCCACAACGAGACCCGGGTGGTGAGCTGCCGCAGCGCCGAGTGGTATGTGCCCGAGCCCGATTTCCCGGGCCTGCTGGCGCGCTCGGTCGCCTCCGGCGCGTCCCGCAGCATGGCGGCGCGCTCCGCCGACACCAGCGGAGAATAGCCCTACCAGTCCGTCGGCTTGTAGTCCTTCAGGAACTGTCCCCACACATGCGTGCCGGTATTGATCCCGTCGATGATCGGGTCCACGATCCGCGCCGCGCCATCCACGATATCGAGCGGCGGATGGAACCGGTGCTCCAGCGTCTTCCGCGCCGCCAGTTCCACCGCGTCCTCGTCCGTCACCCAGCCCGTATCTACGGCGTTCATGTGGATCCCGTCACCATGGTAGTCGGTGGCTGACGTGCGGGTCATCATGTTGAGCGCTGCCTTCGCCATGTTCGTATGCGGGTGCCGCGTGGTCTTCATCCGTCGGTAGAACTGCCCCTCCACCGCCGACACGTTCACGATGTGCTTGTCGCGCTCCGGTGTCCGCAGCATCAGCGGCTTGAGCCGCGCGTTGATGATGAACGGGGCGATGGCATTGACGAGCTGCACTTCCATCAGCTCCACCGACGGCACCTCGGCCATCAGGAGCCGCCAGGAGTTCCGCCTGCGCAGGTCCACCTGCTGCAGGTCCTGGTCGAGCCGCCCCTCAGGGAAAAGGTGATCCTGTAGTGCATACTCTTCCGGAAGCAGCGCGACCTGCGACAGCTCGGCGGAGTGGCTCAGGCCCAGCGCGCCGGCGATGCGACGATCCGGGCCGACATTCGCTACGTCGCCCTCCGGCAGCAGGTTGACGCCGCGCCATCCCTCGTACGCGCCCAGCAGCCGGCGCGCAGGCTCGGGCAGCTGGCCCACTGACGCCGTCTCCAGCGCCATCATGTGGCGGTAGAACTCCGGCGGACGCCGCACCGTCTGGCAGGCATTGTTGATGATGAAATCGAGCCGGTCGCGGTCGTGCACCAGCCCGCGGCAGAAGGCCTCCACGCTCGGCGTGTGCCGCAGGTCCAGGCCGAAGATCTCCAAGCGGTCGCTCCACTCGGCGAAGTCGGGTTCCGCGGCGTAGCGCACCGCGGAATCGCGAGGGAAGCGCGTGGTGACGAGCAGGTGCGCTCCGGCTCGCAGCAGCTTGAGCCCCGCCTGGTAGCCGATCTTCACCCGGCCGCCGGTGAGCAATGCGACCCGGCCGCGGAGGTCGGCCAGCTCGGTGCGCTTGGCAAAGTTGAACTCAGCGCAGGTGGGGCAGAGCTGGTCGTAGAAGGAATGAATGGCCGTGTAGTGCTGCTTGCACACATAGCAGCACTGCGGCTCGACCGCCTCCCGGAAGTCGGGATCGTCGGTGTCCTGCTGCGCGAACCCGGTCGGCACGAACACGTTGGGCGTGGTGAAGACGGTCTGCTTGCGGAGCTGGCGAATACCCGTTTCGTTGAGCTCGGACTCGTCCCGCTGCACTCGCGCCGCCTTTCGCAGCCGCACGGTGGCCTTGACCAGCTGGCGGCGCGCCTTGGCATCGGGGCTGTACACCTGACCGGCGGCGTCGAGAAAACGGCGGCGGTCCTCGGCGGGAACTTCGGCCAGCAGGGCGCGGTTGGCCGCGACCAGGTGCAGAAAATCAGTGGCGGCGCGCAGCCGTTCGACCAGGGTGTCGCCGGGGCGGGGGGCCGTGGTCGTGGTGTCGGGGGTCAGCATGGGGCAAGCCTAATGCGGTGCCGCAGGCGCGGGAAGCCAGCAACCAGCTGCCGCCTCAGGTCACGGTGGGGCACCCGATCCGGCGCGCTTGCGCTGCACCAGCCAGTGCCCCAGACCGCCGACGGCGCCTAGGAGCACGCCAAGCGGGCCCGTGATGAAGATGCCAAGCATCGGACCCTGGTTGGCGCCGGGCGTGAAGAGCATGGGGCCGAAGAACCCACCGACAAAGCCCACGGCGCCGATCACGAGCGCCCAGTACCCCACGCTCCGGGTCAGCGAGGTGTCGAGCGACGCCGTCCGGGTCCACGCGTACCAGCCCGCCGCCATAGCGCACGCATACGAGATGATCGCGGCGATGCCCCAGGGGACGGGGACCACCGCCAACGCAAGCCAGTACATGAAATAGTAGCTGCCGACCACGACGACCGCCGAGGCGATGATCCGGAACATCAGTGTCGCGGATTGCATGCGGCCCCCAATGGCTGACTCGGTTTTCAGGCGCGCTCCAAGTGCCGCCGCAGCACCGTCCGCAGCACGCTCACCCGGGCATGCCCGAGCGATGCGTCGGTGAGCATCTGCTGGCGCGGCACCTCGCGCAGCAGCACCTCGATATCCTCCCACTGGTGCATCGCCGGCTGCGCGCCCGCCGTGCTCGACTGCAGCCGGAGCCAGTGATTCGCCCCGTTCCACTCGAGACGAATGCGCGCCGCCGGGCGCCGGTACTCCGCCCAGGCGCTGCCCGCCGCTTCCGGCAACATCGCCTCGGCGGCCAGCGTGTACCCATGCTCACGCAGGAGGGTCTCGAGTTCCTGCCGCGCCAGCACGTAGGGCACCGCCCAGGCGCGGGAGAACATCGTCATGAACGGGCCAGGGTGGCACGCGTCCGGGCGTGGCTTCGCGGGCTCGCGCCCTTCTGCCGCAGGTAACGCGCGAAATCATTGGCCGTCATCGGCCGGCTCACCCAGTGCCCCTGGATCAGATCGCACCCCAGTCGCCGCAGCAGTTCCACCTGCGCCGCCGTCTCCACCCCTTCCGCCACCACCCGCAGGTCCAGCGCATGTCCCATCGCCACGATCGCCGAGGTGATCGCGGCATCGTTGGGGTCGCTCGTCACCTCGCGAATGAACGACTTGTCGATCTTCAGCATGTTGACCGGGAAGTGCTTGAGATAGCTCAGCGACGAGTACCCGGTGCCGAAGTCATCGATGGCCAGCTCCACACCGAGTGCGGCGAGCGCGGGCAGCACCGTGCGGGCATCGCCGACACCCTCCATGAGCGTGCTCTCCGTGAGCTCCAGGATGAGGTGGTGCGGGTCGAGCCCGGCGTCCGCGAGTGCCTGCCGCACCAGCTCCACCGTGCCGCCGCCCCGCAGCTGCTGGCCCGAGAGGTTGATCGCGATCGGGATCGACGCCAGGTCGGCCTCCTCCCAGCCGCGGTTCTGGCGGCAGGCCGCGCGCAGGATCCACTCACCCAGCACGTTGATGAGTCCGGTCTCCTCACAGAGCGGTATGAATTCGGCCGGCAGGATCAGCCCATCGGTGGGGTGTTCCCAGCGCACCAGCGCCTCGGCGCTCGCCACCCGGCCGGTCTTGAGGTCCAGCACCGGCTGGTACCAGAGGACGAACTGCTCCAGCTCGATCGCCCGCCGCAGCTCCCCCTCGAGCGTAAGCCGCCTGTTGGCCGAGACGCCCATCGAGTTGGCGAACAGCTCGACGGTGTTCCGCCCCCGTTTCTTGGCCTGGTACATCGCGAGGTCGGCGTTCTTGAGCAGGCTCTCCAGGTCCATGCCGTCGGTGGGGAACACCGCGATGCCAATACTCGCCGAGATGAAGACCTCGTGGCCGTCGAGCGCAAACGGCGTATTGAATGATTCCAGAAGGCGGGCCGCGAGCTGGCTCGCCGTGTCATCGCTGGCGAGGTCTGGCACGATGACCGTGAACTCGTCGCCTCCAAGTCGCGCCACTTCCGCCGCCGGCGCGTGCTTCCGGCAGCAGGCACGGATCCGGTGGGCCACCTCCTGCACCAGGCGATCACCGAAGCGATGGCCCAGCGTGTCGTTGATGCGGCTGAAGTGGTCCAGGTCGAGGAAGCAGACCGCCAGCTTCTTCTGCTGCAGGCTGCTCCGCTCCAGCTCCTCGGAGAGCTTGCGCTTGAAGGAGACGCGGTTCGGCAGCCCCGTCAGGCTGTCGAAGTAGGCGAGGAGCCGGATCTGGTCGACCATGCGCGCATTCGCGAGCGCCAGCACCACCTGCCCGGCGACCCGCTCGGCCTGCTTGAGGTCGTCCTCATCGGGGCGCGTCGAGTGGAACGCCGCCAACGCGATCGCGCCCAGCAGTTCGCCCTGGTAGATGAGCGGGAGAATCCGCACGCCCTCGTCCATGGCACTCGCCAGCGGCGCCAGGTAGGGCGGTGGCGCCTCGTTCCGCAGCGTGAACCCCTGCGGCTTCCGCAGCAGCCGGTTGGCGTCATCACGACGAAACTGGGTCACGTAGGCACGCGGCGCGGTCGGGTCGAGCGGGTCAGGAAGGTACGTGGTGGCCTGGCCTCCCGTGGAGGCGTCGAGCAGGGTCACCGTCACGAGGTCGCACGCACACACACCGCGCATGCGATCGAGCACGGCCGCGACGATGCGCGGCGTATCCACCGAGGACAGCACCGCCTGGTCCGCCTCGGCGGCGGCGGCAAGCGACCGGAACTGCCGCGCGATCTTCTCGGCCATCGTGTTGAAGGACGCGGCGAGGTCGGCGAACTCGTCGCGGCTCGTCACCGCGACCGGCTCATCGAATTGCTGGTTGGCCAGGCGCTGGGTGCCGGCCTGCAGTGCGTGCAGCGGGGCGAGATACCGCCGGAGGAGGCCGAGGGTCAGCAGCAGGGCGGCGGCAAGGGAGGCGAGGGCCACCCAGGGGAAGGTCCGGCGGAACTGCGCCATCGGCGCCACCGCGGCGGCGCGGCCCTCGCTCAGCACCAGCGTCCATGCCGGATCGGTCACGCCACCAGGGGCGGCGATCGGTGAGTAGGCCGCGAGGTAGGACACCTTCGCGACATCCCACTCGAACGTGCCGGCGCTGTCGGTGCCGAGGTCGCGCGCGACCGCGGATGGCAAGGATACCTCGCCCTTGATCGACCGAAACAGGACCCGGCCCGAGCGGTCGACGATGTGCAGCTGCATGGTGGGGATCAGCGGGTTCTGTTCCGGCGTGCCCCACAAGTACTCGTCGTACACGGCGCCGATGAGCAGGCCGCCCGCGCCGCGGAGCGGCTGCATGTGGCGCACGAGGTAGACGACCGGCAGGCTGTCAGCCCCGCCCGCGACCACCACACTGCGTCCGAGGTTCACCGCGCGGCGCTGCTCCGGACTGAGCGCTGGCGTCGCGCCCGGCGTGCCGAAGAACACCACCGGTGTCCCGGCGTCAGGGATGTACGTGAGCGCGATCAGGGCGTAGTTGAGCGAGCTGTCGCAGGCGGGCCCGTCGCGGTCGCCGGCAGGGACGGGGCAGGGCGTCACCCGCGTCACCTGCGCCATGTCGCCGTCGAGGTAGTGCAGGCGCTCCCCGATGACGGCCCCGAGGGCCCGGCCGGTGTACTCCAGTCGGCTCAGGCTTCCCTCACGCAATTGCCGCGTCACCGTGCCGAACGAGAGGACGGCAAGCACCGTCATCGGCAGCAGGGAGCACACGACGAACAGCAGCAGAAGTCGCCGTCCGAACCGGCTCTGCAGCAGTGATCTCGTGGGGGACGGGCTGGGCACCTGGTGAACTCCCTGTGAACCCGGAGACCGGCGCACGGCGGGTACACCGTGCGCGGTCAGCGATAGACAGGAATTGAAAGGCAAGTCACATACCGCCAGCCGGCCCGGTGCAACGACTTGCAGCGGTGGTGGCGCCCAGGAGTCAGCCGGCGACCAGCGTTGCTCGCAGGGTGATGGGGACGGCAGCCAGCGCTTTCGACACGATGCAATTGGCCTTCGCGTCATCCGCGAACGCCTGGAACTCCGCCTCCGACAGGCCCGGAACCACTCCGCGGGTCGCCAGTTCGATCTTCGTGATCGTGACCCCCTCCAGGGTCACCACCGCCTTCGTGTCGACGCTCGTCGGCGGCTTCCCGGCCTGGGCCAGGCCGTGCGAGAGCGCCATCGAGAAACACCCGGCATGGGCGGCGCCGAGCAGCTCCTCGGGGTTGGTGCCGGGTGCACTTTCGAAACGGGTCTTGAACGAGAACGGTCCCTCAAAGGCCCCACTGCCCAGGCGCATGCTGCCGTTGCCGGAGCGAAGGTCGCCTTCCCAATGTGCGGTCGCGGTGCGTTCCATTGTTGTCATCCTCTGCGGTTGCTGGGTGGATCAACGGTGGTTCCAGAATACACCCTTGCGGGCGGATGAGTGCCGGCATATTATGTAACTATATGGTTACAGAACAGGTTTTTTCCGCTATCGCCGATCCGACCCGGCGCGCCATCCTCGACGCTATCCGGGGCAGGGAGCGGGCGGCCGGCGACATCGCGTCGCTCTTCCCCGTGAGCCGTCCCGCCATCTCCCGGCACCTGCGCGTGCTGCGCAGCGCCGGTCTCGTGCGCGAACGACGGGTGGCGCAGGCACGGCTCTACTCGCTCGACCCGGCGCCGCTGCGCGAGGTCGATCGCTGGCTCGATCACTACAAGGTGTTCTGGGCGGCCCGCCTGCATGATCTCAAGCGCGTCGTCGAAGAAGGGGAGCGGCGCGCCCCACCTTGGAGAAAGCCATGACGTGGATACACGAACACTCCAGCAAACTGGAGGCGCCTCCCTCTCGCGTCTTTGCGGCCCTCACTGATCCCGCTGAACTGACCACGTGGTTTGCGGAGCGGGCGGATCTCGGTACCACGCGGGGTGGGGCCTACCGCTTCTGGGGCAAACACACGCTCGGCGCACCACCCGCCCCGGATGCGCGGCAGGTGATCACGCGCTTCGAGCACGACCGGGCGCTCGGCTTCTCCTGGACGCTCTACGGCGTGCCGACGACGGTCGATATCGGGCTCGCTTCCGATGACGCCGGCACCCGCGTCGTGCTGCATCACCAGGTGAACAGCGACCTCCCCCTGGCAAGGCCGAAGGAGCTGATCAGCGATCACTGGAAGCTCGCGTTCGGCAACCTTGCGGCCCATCTCGCGGGCGGGAGTGGCATCGTCCTGCCCGACTACACCGATCCGGCGCCCGAGGTCAGGCTGACCATCACCATCGACGCACCGCGCGAGGCGGTGTTCCGTGCTCTCCTTGACCCCGCCACGGTCACCCGGTGGTTCGACGCCGCCGATGCGGTCGTCGAGCCCCACCAGGGTGGCCGCTACAGCCTGGGGTGGAAGTACCAGGTGGATGGTCGCGATGTGATGGGAGGGCCGACGAAAATCCTGGAGCTGGTCCCCAACAAAAAGCTCGTGCTCGACTGGCCCGACTGGCGCGGCGACACGTCGGTGAACGGCCAGAGGATCACCTTCCACCTTGAATCCGTGGGTTCGGGAACGAAGGTCACTTTTGTCCACTCCGGCTTCGATCGCACCGCCGACATCAGCGACTACCCTTTTGGCTGGGTGTACTTCATGGGGAAGCTGGGGGAGGTGTTCCGGGGAGAGGCGCCGCGCTGAGTCGCTGGCACCCACGATTGCTGCTCCGCCGGCACTACGCTACTTGCCGTGGCACCCGGTGATGCAGAAGAACGGGGGCGTGAACAGCATCATGCCGACCTCGAATCCCGCACCGAGGTGCCGCTGAATTCCTGGCCGTAGGAGGTCCGGGCAAGGACCGTCAGCCCGAAGATGAGCAGGCTTCTGGTCGTGATGGAGCGGTACGTCATCGCGCTGATCACGGCACGACCCCGGCGCCCGAAGACGGGGTCGGCGCAGGCACCGGCCTGGGCTTGCCGACGTTGGCCTTTTCCCACGCCCGCACCTTCACCCGGGCCGCGTCGAACAGCCGCTGGTAGTTGCCCATTCGCACCTTCTGGCTCGCCTCCGGCGTCAGCGCATTCCACAGCGGCTGGTAGGCGTCG
>JANNSD010000194.1:0-9629 GCA_031402225.1 Gemmatimonadota bacterium
CCACCCAGAACGCCCATCAGGTCGGCATCCTCACCACGCTCTCAGGTGACACGCCGCCTACCCGGGCGCCGATCAACGTCGTCCTGGTGCTCGACCGGTCGGGCTCCATGTCCGGCCAGCCGCTTGCCGCCGCGCTCGAGGCGGCACGCCGGTTCGCCGGCTTCCTGGGTACCAACGATCGCCTGGCCGTGGTGGCATTCGACGACTCGGTGACCGTCGTGAGCGCCCCGGCGCCTGCCGGGAACCCAGCGGTGCTGGATGCGATCAGCCGTATCCAGGCCGGCGGCAGCACCAACCTTTCCGGTGGCTGGCTCAAGGCATTCGAGCTGGCACGGGCGGGCATGGTGGATGGCGTCAACCGGATCGTGCTGCTCACCGATGGCCAGGCGAATGCCGGTATCACCGACCTGCAGGCGCTCACCGCGATGACCCGCGGTGGCGCCGATTCCCGGATCAGCACTACCTGCATCGGCTTCGGCGCCGGGTTCAATGAGGACCTGCTGCAGGCGCTCGGCCGCGAGGGCCGGGGCAACTACTGGTACGTGGAGCGGGACGACCAGATGGCGGGCGTGTTCGAGGGCGAGATCGAGGGACTGGTGGCGCTCGCCGCGCAGAACGTGGTGGTGGAGGTTCGGCTGCTGCACCCCAAGGCATCGGGCGTCACCTTCCTGCAGCGCTATCCAGTTACCCGCACTGCCGACGGCGGCTGGTCCGCATCGCTCGGTGATCTCTACGCCACGTCGCCGCTCGCGCTGGGGCTCATTGTCCATGTGGATGAGCTGGAGACACTGGGTGTCACTCCGGTGGCCGAGGTGCGGTGTATTGCTGACGTGGTGCTGGCGGATGGCATCGAGCACCGCACCATCATCCAGGAGGTGCAGGCCAACCTCGATGGTGCTGATCATCCGGAGCCCGTGGTGGAGAAGACCTTCCTGCGCTTCGCCGCGGCGACGAGCCGGGATGAGGCGATCAAGCTCGCCGATGCGGGAGACACCGATGGAGCGGCGAGTGTCCTGGCCAAGGTAGCGGAGCAGTTCGCGCCCTACCTGGATGACGCCGAGATGGTGCAGGAGCAGTCGGATCTTGCCTCGGAGGCGGCGCGGCTCAAGGCACAGGAGTATGCCCCTGAGGACCGGAAGTACATGCAGGCGTTTTCGATGAGTATTCGGGAGGGGAAGAGGGCGTACAAGGACAAGCTGCGTCGGCCGGGCGGGAAGAAGTGAGCGCTGCGGTGGGCCGTATTGGCACGACCACGCTCATCCGTACGCCCGCCGCCACCGCTTCTTCGGATCGTCGAAGCGCACCGCATCAGGGTCGAAGGCTTCCGGATCGAACGGACCACCCAGCCACTCCAGCATGCTCTCGTGCTCCGGATGCACCGGATCGGACAGCGTCTCCAGCAACTCCTCGTATCCGGGTGGTCCGCCGCAGTCTTCCGGCGGACACGCCCGGGCACCTCCCACACACCACGGGTACTTGAGTCGCGGCTGTCGCTCGGCGACTTCAAGGAGCACCACATCGTGCTCCCAGCCGTCGCCGAAGTCGTAGTCGTACTGCACCCGCTGGCCCGGCTTCTCCAGATACTGACGTACCGGCACCTTGCGCCCGGGAAGCACCGGGGCGTCGTCGAATCCGTCAGGATCGGGTACGCCAATCGTCACGGCATTCCTTCCCTCGCCGACTCGGAAGGCGTGCAGGTGCGAGTCCTGCCAGCCCATGGCATCCTGGATGGCCACGTGGAGGTCCCAGAAGTTGTACTCGCCGGGGACCTCGATCTCGCGCCAGATGGCGGGCTCGATGTAGCGGAGCTGTACCCTGAGCCGGAGGATGGCTGGTTCGGTCTTCATGTGTTCCTCATGCCGGCGCACCTGGGCTAGGCCTTCCCCGATTCGTGCCGCATGTAGGCACGCAGCACAGCGTTCATCCGCGACTGATAGCGTGGCCCCTGCTTCCGGAACCACGTCAGGACGTCCGCGTCTACGCGCAGCGAGATCGCCTGCTTCCCGATCGGGGGAGTCAGCCTGGCCTTGGCCCAGAAACCTGCCGGGAGGTTGGCCAATTCCGGCGGGCTGGTCGCGGCAATCTCCTGCTCGGTTTGCCGACGCAATCGGGCGAGGTCGGCTCGGCCCCTGAGCGGGGTCTCAGCCACCTTCGATTGCCTGCCGGTACGCTTCGCCGTCATGACCGTCTCGCTATCAGGTTTGCGGGGACTCTTGCTCGCGTCCCAGGTGTAACGCGGGTATGTATACACAAAACGTATATGCGTGTCAAGTACGCGAATCGGGGCAGGCAGGGTGCCAGATATTCCTCACCGACACTGGCACGCCTGGGCGTAGAAGTCGTCACCATCTTTACGCGAGGAGCCCCGGATTTTTCCGGTTGCACGCCGCCATAGTCATGTCAGCGAGTGAGCCGCCGTATCGCCTCCAGCTCGAGCAGGTGCTCCCGGTCCTTTGGCCGCCCCGCCGCGCGCTTCGCCGCAATGAGCTGCGCGAGCGAGAGTGCCCGGACCGTGCGGCCTTCCAGGTCGATCACGACGCTGTCGGCCAGTACACGCTCCCAGGTTCCGACGCCCGCCATTTCCCGGAAGATGTCCAGCATGCCGCGATCGGTATTGAGGGTCAGCATGGTCGCCGCCCGGAGAGTGCGTTCGTCCATGATGAACGGCAGGCCCGGCTCCACTTCGCGCGGATAGGCGTGCCACGCCTGCAGCAGGGACGCCAGCGTCCGCGCGTTCGCCAGCTCCGTGTCGTACAGAATGTCCAGGTCGTCCGTGACTCGGCGGGAACCATGCGCCGTCCCCGCCACGCCCCCGCAGATGATGAAGCGGATGCCTGCGTCGCCCAGGCCGGAGACCATCTCGAGCAGGCTCATTTCACGCGCCGCCCGCGCCGGAGCGCCTCCACGAACTTCTGGTTACGGTCGAGTGCCCGGAGCCGTTCGGCCGGCTGAACGGCGAGCCCGGCCCGTAGCGCCGAGAGGTCCAGGCCATACGCTTCCGCCTCCCTGAGCCCGGTTCGACGGGGCACCCGCGGCCGCCCCCTGCCGCGGGGCGGATCCGAGCTGACGAGGCTCAGCCGCACGGTGAAGTCGCTCAGGTAGCGGGGCACATCTACTATGAGGGTCGAGACGCTATCGGGGGCGCCAGCGGAAAAGCGGGTCGCGGGCGACTGTGACAGTGCCTGCCGGGCCAGCCTCCAGGCAGCCGGGAGGGGAACGTCGTGCGCCGAGTGGAGGAGCCGGGCAAGGCCGAGGGTGCGCGCCGCGGCCACGGAATAGCGGAGCGGAAGCCCCAGGATCGCCAGGGCGTTCTGGCACCATTTGGGGGGTGCACCCACGAGCATGGCAAATGCCGCCAAGGTCATGGCGTAATATACCTTATAACTAGGCGAATTAGCATGGTCCTCGCGGCTCACAGCATGCTTGGGGCTGTTGCGAATGCGAGTATAGTGTCAGCTTCGTCCGCGGCGTTCAGCACGGTGGGGAAGGCTATCCGATCCAATCTGCCACCGGCCGGGACAGGAAGTCGCCCACCAGAATGCCATCGGCGCCTACCAGCAGCGACCGCGAGACCTCGAACCGCTTGGCGAAAGCCTTCATGCCCGGCAGGGACTCCCGTCGGGCTCCGCTCTTCACCTCAACCGCCGTAACCCGATTACCGCGACGCACCACAAAATCCACCTCGTGGTTTCCTTCTCGCCAGTAGAAAAGCTCCAGCACGCCACTCGCTGCGGCCGCCGCCAGGTGTGCACCAACCGCCGATTCCACCAGTCGTCCCCGGCGTGCCGGATCTTCCAGCCACTGCGCTGGATCGAGGCCGGACGGCGCGGTCATCAGCGCCGTGTTCAGGACCTGCAGCTTCGGGCTCGACCCGCGCTGGCGCGTCCGGGTGCCGGCGTACTTCTGCAGGCCGGTGACCAGGCCCGCGCCGGAGAGCAGCTCGAGATAGTGCGCCAGCGTTGTCGTGTTGCCAGCGTCCTGCAACTGGCCCAGCATCTTGGTATAGGACAGCACCTGCCCGGACGATGCTACCGCGAGCTGGAAGAGCTGGCGCAACAGCGCGGGCTTGTCAACGCGCGTCAGAAGCAGCACATCGCGCGAGAGCGCAGTCTCGATGAGTGAGTCCACGATGTACCTGCGCCACCGCTCGGCGTTGCCGATGAGTGGCACAGAGCCGGGATAGCCGCCGAAGGCGAGGAACTGTTCGAGGTCCCATCCGAAGGCGTCCCGCATTTCCGCGAGCGACCAATGCGGCAGGTGAAGGGTCTCGAATCGACCGGCCAGGCTCTCGGAGAGTCCGTGCTGTACGAGGAGCGGCGCCGAGCCGAGCAGCACCACCTGCAACGGTACGCCCGCGGCGGTGTCTTCATCCCACAATCGCTTTACCGTCTCGGACCAGGCAGAAATCTTCTGGATCTCATCGAGCACAAGCAATGACGGTCCGCCCAGGCGCGCGGCCAGGCGGGACGCCTCCCACTGCTGCACCAACCAGTCACGATTGCGGAGGGTCGGCTCATCGGCACTGGCGTACCGCCAGTCGGGTCGGAGGGATGCCGCGACCTGCCGTACAAGGGTGGTCTTGCCGACCTGGCGTGGACCGGACACCACCTGCAGGAACCGCCGTGGCTCGCGGAGCCGGGCTCCGAGAAGCTCACCCTGCGGTCGTTGGTATGAGTTACTCAACATAGTGAGTAATATTACTCAACGTGCTGAGTAAAGCAAGTAAATATCTCTAATGCATTGATATGAATAATGTTACGAGCATGCACTAACCCATAAAGAGAAGGCCACAAGCCATCAAGCGTTCAACCTGATCACGATGGCGGCCACCACCCCCAGCCCCACCACGGTGCCGAGCACCACAGGCCACAGCATGCGCACCCCACCGGCACGCGCGATCGCATCGGGAGTGACAAGCTGGACCCTGGTCTTCCGGATCTCGTCTACGGCGTGACGATAGTAGAACCAGGTACCGAAGCCGCCGAAGTAGAACGCAACGGAAAAGTTGATGGCAAGCGACGTGAATATCCAGATTGCGCAGCTCTGGGAGAGGGAGGGCGATCCTCACGCTGCACTTCGCGCGATCGCGCGACGGTCGGAGCGATTCAGCTGGGCACCGCTGTACCTGTCTACGCTGCTGCGCGAGGAGGGACGGCTTGCCGCGCTGACGGGGGATACGGCGCGTGCGGTGTCCGCGTACCGGCACTACCTGGCGTTCCGGCCTGATCCGCAGGCATCGCTCAAGCCGGGCGTGGACTCGATCCGGGCACAGCTCGCGGCGCTGGAGGCGCATCGCCGCTAATTCCCAAGCCGCCGAGCGTGGTCTCGACCGGAAACGTCACTCACCACCTCGATGGTGATGGTGTCACTCACCACCGGCGTCTCGCACCCCGGTGCCACCGCCCACATCCGGTATCGTCCCGGCAACCCGAAGTGCACCTGCCGCTCCCAGTCCGGCGGCTTGGGCAGGTTGAACCGCACGCTGTCCCGGGGCTCGACCTGCCAGGTGACCCCCGAGGCCACTTCCTCGACATTCACCGGTGGCGGACTGCGCCACCAGCAGTCTTCCAGGTTGACCCCGGCACTGGGCGCCCGCATCCACGGCCCTGCGTGCTTGCTCGCAAAGGTCAGGAAGCCTTCTCGGCCTTCTTGCCCTCTTCGCGCCGCCTGCGGGCACTCCCCTTCTTCGCGACGTGCTTCGGTCCGTAGAATGCGCCGCGCCCCTTCTTGGGCCCGGCGTGCTCCGTCTTGGTCGACTTGCGGGCCATCGTCTCGTTCCCCTTGATCATGGCGGACTACGTTGCTCGCATCCCTCGCGCCCCGACCAGGAGCGTCGCAGAGCCGACCTTCGCTACAATTGTGTGCTGGTCTCCAGGTCATACGCCCGGCACCGCTCACTCCACTCGAACCGCTTCCAGGTGATGACCCCGTTTGGCGAGATGCGGATCGGAATCAGTGTGAAGCAGGTCCGGTACCCCATCAGGTACCGGCCGGCACCGATGCCGAAATCGTTGATCTTGCAGGACCCGCAACCGCTATAGGCGCGCGCGATGGTGCCGCCGGCGGCAGTGCCGCCCTCCTTCTCTCCGCCGCACCCGCAGTCTCCATCCTCGGTCACGCCGACGGGCACCGGTGTGGCACTTACTACCTTCCTGCAGTGCCTGCACTTGAGTGCGTCCTTGTTGATCGACTCCCGGCACCAGGGACAGGTGCCACCATGCGGTTCCATCGCCGACGCGACGTCCGAGTCGCAGTGGCGGCAGATGATCGCCCCCGGCTTGAGGGTCTCCCGGCAGTACGGACACTGCTGCGCTTTCGCTGAGGCGGCCATGCGAACCTCCAGGCGTGACGTGTGACGGAATCGAAGCGGTCCAGCAGTCAATGGTGCAGCCCGAATCGATGCTGCGCCAGCGTATCGTGACAAACCCGGGGGATGAGTCGAGCTAGGGCTCGACCACAATCTGCTCCCTGCTCGTGATCACGATCTCGGGCTGCCCCTTGTACAGCTTGATCAGTCCCCTGATGCCGACCCGCTTCCCGACCAACCCGTCGAGGTTTTCGATGGCCACACTCCCGGGCTCGAGTATCGCCCCGCTGAACGTCTGGTGCGGGTAGTCGGCCCCGAAGTGGAGGTAGATGCTTCCCGACTTGGTCCGGTGCACCGAGATCACCGTGCCGACCACCATCGCCGTTTCCCCTGCGTGCGCCGCCGCCTGCTGGTCGGAATACACGCCTGGACCAAGCGAAGCCGCCGGCTGGACTGGCTGGTAGTTGGCCAGCGCCTCGTTCAACACCGCCGCCAGCCGCACACCCGCCTTGATGATCGCCAGGTCGACGAGCGGAATATTTGCCGCCTCGTAGGCAGCGCCGAGTTGCCGGTTCCGCGGAATCTGGTAGGCGTTCTCCGCTGCGATCTGGTGCCCTTCCATCGCCCATTCCACCACGCTGCCGCGCTCGAACGCGCTGAGGTCCAGCGATGCCATCTGCTGCTTGAGCTGAGCGAGGTACTGATCGGAACTCCTCACGCCGGCCTGCTCGATCAGTTGCCCGTCCCACACCTTGTGCAGGTTCGACCCCGCGCCGAAGAACTGAACCTGCGTGTCGTTTCCGCCGCGGTCGTTGTCGTCCGACACGTGCATCGGCTGGTGCAGGTCGCCGATGAAATGAATCAGGAACTTGAGTGCCTCCGCGCGCTCGACGGACGTTGCCTTGGGGTCGGCGAGCACCCGCCGCTCGCTCTCTATTGCCGCGATGATGCACTGTCCATCACGGCATTGCGTCGCCGGGTCGTAGGTCGTGACAGTGAGTGGAATGTTGACGTAGTGCAGGGGACCCGTCGACCGGCGCTGGCCGCGGATCTGGTCGGCCCAGAGCGAGGCATCGCTCATGTCCTGCCCGCCCAGGATATCCCGCACCGCCGCCGCCGTATGGGGCGTAAGCCGTCCCTCGGCGATCAGCGCTACCGTGCGGTGCCCCAGCTCGAACCATACCAGCGATCCCTTGGTCGGTGTCGCACCCGGGATCAGGGCGCACAATGTCAGGAGGGTAGTGAATTTCATGCCGTGTATGTTAACGGCACATGGGAACGGCATACTACAGCGCCACCATCCTTGGTGGGGAAGGAGTGAACTGAGGCGCACTGCACAGGTTTACGGTAACCACCTCGTAACCCTTGCTCGCAACTCCTCCACGGCTTCGAGGTCTTTGACTTCATCGCCGAGCACGAGAGGGAGGGCGGAAATGGTGCGATAGTGCTTGGCGTCTCGTTCTGCGCGAAAGCCCGCAGCCGTAAGCGCGGCGGTGCACAGGTGCAGCGCGGCATTGTACGCGATGTTGAATGCCCAGGCCGGAGAGAGGCCCTCGGTTCGGGCATCGTCGAGGTCGGCGTCAGCGGCTGCTACGAGAGCGGCGAGCTCCTCCTGGGAGGTGAGGTGGACCCTGATCCACCCGTTCTCCGCCCAGCTTCTCAGGGTCATCGTCAGCACCAATCACCATGAGCCGCGGTTCGGAGAGCACGCGTCGCAGGAGGCGATCGCCCCGCTCGCGGCGTTGGAGGTACTCCGTTGCGGTCCACACAATCGGAGTGATCTCGCGCTCGATGGCGTCCTGCACCGCACGAATGCGCCGCACGACATGGCGAAGGCCGTCGGCGCCAACCACCAGCAGGTCGACATCACTCTGTGCGCGCGCCGTGCCGGACGCCACCGACCCAAAGACGAATGCGAAGTCGACTCGGGCATCGGCCAACGCGGTTCGCAGTTTCGGCACGAT
Source organism: Gemmatimonadota bacterium (assembly GCA_031402225.1). GTDB lineage: Bacteria > Gemmatimonadota > Gemmatimonadetes > Gemmatimonadales > GWC2-71-9 > JAGGAG01. The sequence goes on from JANNSD010000194.1 coordinate 8,272, forward strand.
GCCAGTTGTCTTCAGGACAATTTCGCGGAAGGGGGCGTAGAGTGGGTGGCTTTTCGCTGCACGCACATACCGGCGATTGCCATCGCGCCTGTCAGTCAGCAGGCCGGTACCGACGAGGCGATTGAGTTCGAGTTGGATGGTGCGGGGCGCAAATCCCGTGAGGCGCGCGAGCTCCCTGAGGTACAGCTCGCGATCGGGCGCACCAAAGGTCTCGGCGAGGATGGCAGCGCCGGCGCGGGATGCAAAGAGTTCCAGGGGGGCAACTGAGGAGTCCGACACCAATGTATGCTAATACAATACGAACGTATTACAAAAGCATACCATTTTCAGGCACTATCAGTCCATTAGCCGGACACCCGGCAGCCGACTCGCGTCGCGGTCGAACGTGAACATGCCGGCGCCCTGCTGGGCATAGTCGCGCGCGATGAGGCGATCCATGAGGCCCGGACGCGCGTTGCCACCACGCACCTCCGCGAGCACCTCGCGCGCCACCCCACCGTTCCGGACCCGTGAGTCGGACAGCAGGGCCAGGAGCGCTGCGACCGCCTCTGCCTGCGGCACCCCGTAGTGATGCAGCAGCGCGAAGTATGCCTCCCCCACCACCAGGTCGGACACGAGCAGCGGTCCGGCACCAGACTTCGCCGACGCCTCCAGCTGCTCGCGCGCCTGCCTGGCCTGTGCGGCGGGCTCGCCGGTGAGCAGCCGCACCACGACGGACGTGTCGAGGCCAGCGGTCACCGGGACTTCTTCCGCGTGCGCCCCTTGGCAACGCTCTCGCGAATGGCCTTGAGGTCATGACGGCCCTGCTGCCGACCATACGCGCCGAGGACGCCGAACCACGCCTCCTCCTTCACCGCAGTCGCCGGTGCCTCGGGGATACCCAGCACGTGGCGGACACCCTCGGCCACAAGATCGCGCACCGTCCGGCCCCGGCGGGCCGCCTCCACCTTGAGCCGACGGTACAAGCCTTCATCGAAATCAATGGTTGCTTTCATGGTAGCAAGCTAGCAAGCTTCCTTGGACTGGGCAACGACCAACGCCGGGGTATGTTCTCCTCATGCCCCACATCGTCCTGCTCGGTGATTCCGTCTTCGACAACGGCGCATACGTCGGCAACGGCCCCGACGTCATCTCACAGCTGCGCGGTCTTCTCCCAAACGGCTGGCAGGCCACGCTCAACGCCGTCGACGGCAGCACCACCCGTACCCTCGGCGCCCAGATCGCCCATATCCCCGCTGGCGCGACGCACCTGGTGCTGAGCGTCGGCGGCAACGACGCGCTCATGCTGGTGGATGTCTTTACCCACCCCGTTGCCACCGTCGGGGAGGCGCTGTCGGTCATGGCGGGCGTGATCGATG
>JANNSD010000195.1:0-10580 GCA_031402225.1 Gemmatimonadota bacterium
GAATTGCCCGGCCTCGCGGCGCGTGACGCTGATCGAGCCGATTGCCTCGCCGTCGTGCATCATCATCGGCTCCCCACGACGATCGCGCGCCTTGGTATCAAACTGTGCCTTGGGTGACTTGCTGAAATGTGGGGACGCAACTATTCCAAGCAAAGCTGTGCCCAATCCATCCCACAGGTCGGCAACCGACAGAAGGATGCGAGGTGTTGGCCGCACGGCCTTTGAGTTGAGGAGGAGCTCCAACAGCAGCCATCGATTTGTTCCAGAGCCTGGTCTGGTTAGCAAGTCTACAGCGGCGTTCTCCGATACCTCGTCCAGTGGGAAGCGCGGCGTAAGCGCGAGAAGGCCTTCCCTAACCTCCTTTCTCGAGAGGCGCTCAATTCTCGCCTCCAACGCATGGATGCCTTCGACGTCGAGCGCCGAGTACTTCACCTTCGCCATGGATAGCGCTGCCCTCTTGCTCCGCTTCGGTTCTTTTGGCATCTGACGTCATGGGGATTGATGGTCATGCACAATGGTCGCTCCAGACCGGAGGGAATCTATCGGTCTCTCAGCATGTTGGGGCAGTAGTGAGGGTTCCGCGTGGCCATTGCTTATGAGATCAGACACGCTCCATTGCCGAAAGGCGAGCAAGTCTGTTCCGAGATCAGTCGCGCCATCCCGGAGCCTCTCTGCCCCGGTTTGCCTGTCAGAGTAACGACGATTAAGGCTCTTCGACATGGATCCACCTCTTTCTCTCAGGAGCTCTCCGGAATAGCACAAGCTACCGGAACGTTCGAAGCCACAGTATGGGTCAATCGACCCATGGTTGTGGCCATCGGAACATTGCGGCTCCTCGGTGTCACACCATTCCAGTACAATTCAGGCACATGAAATCATCCGACGGCCCCCTCCGGTTTTCCCCGTCTGACATCATCCGCTTCCTCGCCGGCGACTTCGCCGCCTGGATGGACCGGCGGCACCATGACCTGGGCAAGGCGTCGCCCTTCGTTCCCGACGACGCCACCGACGACGAGAAGCTCGTCCACGCCTACGGCCTGAAGCACGAGGCGGCGCACCTCGCCGCTCTCCGCGAGGCGGGCACCGTCGTGGAGATTGCGAGAGACGGCGAGGCCTTCCAGCGAACGCGCGATGCGATCGACGCTCGGGTTCCGGTGATCTTCCAGGGAGCCCTCGAGGCCGGGCGCCTCTTCGGCTACTCCGACTTCCTGCAGCTCGTGGAGGCGGCCGGACCTGGCCGCGGCTTCTACGAACCGTGGGACACCAAGCTCGCGCGGACCATCAAGCCGTATTTCGTGGTCCAGCTTTGCGCCTACGCCGAAATGCTGGAGGCGGTGCAGGGCCAGCTTCCCGCGCGCGCTGGCGCCATACTCGGTTCAAACGTATCGGAGCCGATCACCCTCTCGGAGTACTGGTACGCCTGGCGGCAGCTCAAGAAGCAGTTCCTCGCCTTCCACGATGGTTTCGACCCCGCGGCCCAGCCCGACCCCGGCCTCGAACGGGACTACGGGCACTGGAAGTCGGTGGCCGCGCGACTGCTCGAAGAGCGAGACCACCCGAGCCGCGTCGCCGGCATCACGCTGCTCCAGATCAACCGCCTGGCCAAGGCAGGCGTCACCACACGGATGGCGCTGGCAGGCCGCACGGAAAAGGTCGCCAAGATGGCGCCCGCGACGCTCGAGCGACTTCGGAAGCAAGCATCGCTGCAGCAGCAATCCGTTGGTTTGGCAAAGCCGACCTTCGAAGTAGTCAAGCCGACCGATAGGGAACCGCGCCGAGGGCTGGGTCTTCTGCCGGCTCAGTCCGCGGGAGACGTCTACTTCGATATGGAAGGGTTTCCCTTCGCGCAGCCCAATGGTCTGGAGTACCTCTTCGGTGCAATCACCGTCGAGTCCGGCACCCGCACCTTCCATGACTGGTGGGCGCACGACTCGGCCCAGGAGCGACAAGCCTTCGAGAAGTTCATCGATTGGGCCTATGCCCGCTGGCAGGCCGATCCAGCCATGCACATCTATCACTATGCGGCGTACGAGGAGTCCGCGCTCAAGCGCCTCGCACAGCGCTATGGCACCAAGGAGCATGAGCTCGACGAGCTGCTCCGCGCCGAGGTGCTGGTGGATCTCTACACTGTCGTGAAGCAGGGAGTGGTCATCGGCGCAGAGTCGTACTCACTCAAGGATGTGGAACGGTGCTGGCGCGGGCCGCGTACGGATGGGATCACAGATGCCGCTGGTTCGGTCGTGGCCTACGAAGGGTGGCTGGTGAGCGGCGAGCCGGAGAAGTGGCAGTGGTCACCACTCCTCTCAGCGATTCGCGACTACAACCGCGTTGACTGTGAGTCGACACTGGAACTTGTGGAGTGGCTGCGCCCCCTGCAGGCGAAGCATGACATCACCTATTGCCTGGCTGCTGAGCCCGCCCCCGAACCCACTGTCCCCACGGTGAGTGCCATCCTTGCGGCGAACCTCAAGCACCAGGCCATCGCCGGTGGCGAGGGCGAACCCCAGCGCATCGCGATGCTGGTGGCCAACCTCCTCGAGTATCATCGCCGCGAGAACAAGCCGGCGTGGTGGAAGCTCTTCGAATGCGAGCGGCAGGACGAGGACGCCCTCTTTGAGGATCCCGACTGTCTCGCTGGCCTGGTGCGCACCAGTACGCCGCCCCGCCCGGTGAAGAAGTCGATGGCGTGGGAATTCTCCTTCGATGCCGATCAGGAAACGAAGATCCGGCTCGGCAGCGATGTAGTCCTCCAGCACGACTGGAAGGTGCCCATCGACCTTATCACCTTTGACGGGGACAGGGGACTGCTCGAGCTCAAGACCACGAAGGACGCCACGTTCTGGCCCGACCGGGTGCATCTCATGCCTGCGGGCCCGATGCGTACCGGGACCATCGAGGCGGCGATGTACCGATTCGCGGAGGCCTGGAGCCAAGACGCCGAGTGCTTCCCGGCCGTGGCGAGTCTGCTGGGCCGGCGGCCGCCGCGCATCACCGGGCACACCGGAGGCCCTCTGGTCGATCCGGCCAAGGGATTGCCCGTGCAGGTAATCGACCTCGTCAACCGTCTCGATCGGTCGGTCTTGTGTATCCAGGGCCCGCCTGGCACTGGCAAGTCATCCAATGCCGCGCGAGTCATTGCAGACTTGCTGCGACAGGGGAAGCGGGTGGCGGTGACGGGCCAGAGTCACAAGGTCATCGCAAACCTGATGAACAAGGTCTGCGGCCGGCTGGATAAAGAGGGTATCACGGCCGCAGTCCTCAAGGTGAACACGAAGGAAGAGGAAGGGCTGCATCCTTGCATTGAGATGGTCAAGACGGGCAAGGAGGTATCCGCTCGTCTCAGTACCGGTCCAGTTCTGGTTGGTGCCACGGTATGGGGCTTCGCATACGAGGATCAGACCCAGGCCTTCGACTATCTCTTTGTAGACGAGGCTGGTCAGTTCGCCCTTGCCAACGCCGTGGTTGCCGGGCTTACGGCCAGGAACATTGTGCTCGTGGGTGATCAGCAGCAGCTCTCGCAGGTGGTGCAGGGCAGCCATCCGCCGGAGAGTGGCGCGTCGGCGCTCGAATACATGCTGGCAGGCCAGGAGACGGTCGCCGATAACTTCGGTGTGCTTCTGGCAGAGACCCATCGGCTCCACCCGGCGATCTGCAGCTGGATTTCGGATGCGTTCTACGCGGGTAAACTGCTCCCAGATGCGACCAATTCGCTCTTTCGGGTCTCGGTTCCTGCCAACGCGCTGCTGGTTACCAAAGAGGCGGGGATCCTCTACCAGCCGGTGGTTCACCACGGGAACACCCAGGCGAGCGATGAGGAAGCGCAGCGCGTCGCCGACCTGGCCCAGGAGTTGATCGGACGCACCTTCACCGGCAAGAACGGGGATCGCGTAATCGGCTGGGATGACATCTTGATCGTTGCCCCCTACAACATGCAGGTGCGGCGGATCAAGGATCTTCTGCCTCAGGCGCAGGTTGGGAGCGTGGACCGGTTCCAGGGGCAGGAGGCGCCGGTGGTGATTGTCTCCATGTGTGCCTCCACGCTCGATGAGGTTCCGCGAGGGGCGGACTTCCTGTTGAGCCCCAACCGGCTCAACGTGGCGGTGTCACGGGCGCAGGCACTGGCGATCGTGGTGGCATCACCGGGGCTACTCGCCGCGCGGTGCAAGACGCTGGAGGAGATGAAGTTGGTGAACGTTCACTGCTGGCTGGAGGAGTACGCCAACTCATGACCCTTCGAGGCTAGAGCTTACCATTTTTCTCCTTGTCAAATACGTACAGGACACGGTCGAGTACTTCGAACGGTACGCCCCTCGCTACCGCAAGATTCTGTAGCTCATCGAGATAGCGGAGGTAGAGCTCAATTTTGGCCGGTGCGTCGGATCCTGAGTGGAGCGGATAGTCCTCTCCGTAAATCGCCCTGTACGCATGCCGATCGATGATCTGGAAGGTGGCGCTGTTGCGAAAGCGCAGAAGGGTGGAGGCCATCGGAAGGTCTACGCCAGGCTGTTCCAGGAGGAGCGCCAGCAGGCTCCGGGCGTGTTCATGCTCGCCCGGCTTGACGGTGACTGCTCCGTTCAAGGCTTTGAGCGCAGCCGAACTCAGGTCGGCGAAGCGATTCACCTTCCAAAGGACTATTTCGTTGACGGCTTGCTGGTCGAAGGGATCCTTGCCCAGGCTGTCTAGCTTTGCGGTAAGCTTCGGCTGGTATTTGTAGCTCCCCAGGAAATCCGAAAGCGCGCCCTTCCATTTCGCCGCAATCTTCACAAGTGCACCATTGAGTAGGGTTGTTCAAGTGAGCCGAACCTCATGCCAGCATCTCCCTGCGCAGACCGTGCGGGTCTATTGATGATCTGATTCAGCGCAGCCTCCTGTGCTTAGCGGGCCGCGCGAGACTCCAGCTGGCCAACCGCCGCGTCGAGCTCGTTCAGTAAAGCGCCAGATCCTCGCTTGCGGAAGGCCTCCACCAGCGCCCGGTAGTACCAGAGCGTGCCCTCGCGCGCACCGGTGAACCGGTCCCAGACAGCCTCTCCGACCACGGCATAGTCCGCCGCAATCGACCGCACGTTGTGCAGCTTGTCCGCCATCGACACGATCAGGGCGTCCTCGCGAACATCGGCCAGGTGCCGGATGTAGGCTTCCTTCCGTGCTTGCCAGGGCGGCTTGGGAACTACGTCTGTATCTGTGCATGCCTCGACGATATCCGCGACACGGTCACCAAACTCCTCCCGGAGGCGCGCCAGCATCGGCGCGCCTCCCTGATCTTCTACCGCGTCATGGAGAAGGCCGGCGATGGCCTGGTCCTCGTCGCCTCCATACTCCAGCACAATCGACGCGACGGCGAGCAGGTGCGCCGCATACGGAATGGCCGTGCCCTTCCGCAGCTGGTGCCGGTGAAGCTCGGCGGCCAGCACCAGGGCACGGTCGAACCGCAATGAAAGAGATGTCAGTGGGAAGCCTCCTTGTTGAGCGCAGCCGTCAGGCCGCTCCTGTCAGGTACGGCCGCTGGAGCCACGCGAGCGGCCACAAGATTGCTGGTTCGCTGCATCGACCAGTTCCCTGAGAAGGCATCTGTGCCGTCCGTGAGGGTGTGCCGGCCCGAGGCGCTGGTGCCGGACATGGTGCCCGTGAAGGACCATTGACCGGTCGCATCGGTAACCGCAAACGAGAGTACGCCGGCGGCGGTGACAGTGGCCGCCTGCACGGGAGCCGCAACCAGGAAGACACTGCCACTCACGTTGGCGGTGACGTTGAAGGTCCCCGTCAGGTTCGGACTCTCGCGGCTCGCCTGGGCGAAAGTTACTGTGCCCGAAAAGTTAGCCTGCTGGGGGGTAAGGCCGTCGAAACCACCGCTCACGGCAAAGGTACCAGCGACCGCCGGATAGGTAGGCTCCTGGGGCGCCGAGGGGCTGTCACCACCACATGCTGCGAGCACCGCGAGGCCTGCCAGGCCCAAATGGAACCGCATTGTTAGTTCTCCCCTTTGACTCGATGGATGTCACGCAGTGGACGTCGCGAGTCTACGGGAGGGCTGTGACAGTCCGACCCCAGGTCAGCGTGCTATGGGTCGATCGGCCCATAGCAGCATTCAGCTCCGCTTTCCTCGCCGGCGTCCGATACTGAGCAAGGGAAAGCGTATCGAGGTGCCGGCTTCCGAGAAGGCCTTGTATTCGAGCTCAAGAATGGTTCGAATGCCATAGACTTCTCGCAAAGTACGCACGGCCAATTCAGCCAGTTCGCGCAGTTCAACCGGCGGCCGGAACTTGCGAGAAAAGTTTGGGCAACGACCCTTTGGGGAGCGTGCCGCGCGCCCGATTGGCGGCGGGCAGGTTGCCCCGTTCCATCCGAGCGCGGCCATTCTTTCATAGTCTTCCACCGTGAGCGCCGCATTAAGCGGCTCGATGAACTGGTTTGAGACCGCCTCAGCGAGGATTCCGTTGTTTCCCTCTGCCGCGAACTGAACGAAGTAGTTCACCGCCTTATGGCCGACAATGAGGTATTCGCCCTTGTCCATGGCGGCCAGGCAGTCAGCAATGCCGGCAGCCAGGCTGGCCCATCCTTGTTCGTCGTCGATATCGGTCTGCATCCGGTCCTCGGGTGAATTGCGATGCAGTAAATATCGACGCAGTATGTGACAGTGAATGAGGCCGGTAGCCACCACCCAGGAGACACAGTGACAAGCATGCACGAGGCAATCACGCTCTGGGACAAAGTCGCATCGGTTGCACCTTACCCACCGGGTTTGGTGGTGCCGGTTCCCGAACTGATGAAAGGAAGGGCCTTCTTTCCCGGGGGCATCGGCCTGATCAGGGAGCCGGGGTCGACTGAACTTCCACGCTGGCCGCTGAATGGCGTGATGATTCTGGGTCATGACTTCGACACACTGGCGAACTATAGGAAATCTCTCAAACGCGGAGGAGAATCAGCGAAATCGCCAACGTGGGGCACGGTGCTCGACGTTCTGCAGAAGGCAAACATCGATCACGGGGAGTGCTTCTTCACTAACGTCTACATGGGATTGCGGGAGCACGGCAAGAACTCCGGGCCGTTCCCTGGGCGTCACGATACCGCCTATGTCGACCGATGTCTGGTCTTCCTCGCCGTCCAGTTTGCCGCGCAGAAGCCGCGCCTCATTGTGGTGCTTGGGGCTCCGGCTTTCGCCCTCATCGCGAAGCGGCTGGGTGATCTTAGTGATTGGCGTGCTGCTAAGACTTTCGCCGACATCGATCGGATAGGCCCGGTTCGCCCTAGTGTAGCGCTCGGGGGAGGCCAGGTCGCAACTGTAGTGTCCCTGATTCACCCTAGCTATCGCGAACGGAATGTGGGAAAGCGCAGCTATGCCGGCGTCTCGGGCCATGACGCAGAAATGGCCATGCTACGAGACGCCCTGAAGTCATCCGGCCTCCCCCCGTTAAGATAGGGCGCCAACGCCAGTTGAACGCGACTGTCACACCTACCTGACATCTTTGACTTGAGATTCGTGCCACCTCCGCCTCGGTGGCCAGCATGACGAGCGACGGATAGAGCCCCGGCTCAATAACCCGTCCGCCACCCGATCCCAGCGGTGGCCCAGCCGGCCGGACAGGTCAGTCCGGATCCATGTGCAATGCGGCGGAACTGTCAATTGAAAGGGCCCACCATGTTCGACAACTTCAGCGATGACCCGGGCGACCTGCCCTCGTTCAGCGAGTCCCCGGGAGAAGTGACCAGCTCCGAGTCCAGGGAATGCGACTTCCCCTTTGAGATCACGGAGCTCGTCATCACTCAGTGGAATGAAGGCCTGTTCCAGCTGTGGCTGGTGTTCGGTGATGGTACGACGTGCGAGTTCGGCAGTCTGAGCCCGATCGAGGTGCTCGATTGGCAAGGAGCGAACGCCCCCGAGGACCTCATCGGGCAGCGCCTGGTGGCGCTGCAGTTGAATGACTTCACGTCGCATGGTACGGAACTGGTGCTGCACGCCACGGGAAACGTGACCTGTCGCTTCGGATCTGCGTGTGGGTTGGACAGCAAGTACACGTTGAGCGCAGATGGGCTGGACCTGCCACGCTGTCTTAGCATGGGCGGGGTCGAGGTATTCCACGCCGGTACCTCCGCTGATCGTTCTCGCCTCACCTTGGCAGAACTCGACCTGCTGATGCATGACGATCAGGGCGCCGGGCACGACCAAGTCTGGGTCGGGGCCTGGCGAAACCCGAGCCCAGGGCAGGGCCCATCGTCGGAGCCTTGATGTCGAGCATTCCGTCAGGGGTGCAGACTGCCATCGATGACCTGATCGCGCAGCGCGATGAGCGCCTGGTTCCAGACGCGGGGAAACTCGGGCTGGTCCTGCACTGGTGCGATGTGGGCAGCGATGCGCCACGGATCCCGCTTGGTGGCGCCAGGGTGGGCGCCAGCCTTGAACGAGAAGCGGAAAACTGGACTGACGAAGATCTCTGCGACTACCTGGATGAAGACGATGACTTTCCGGTGGACGACGAGATGCGGACGGAGTTTGTCCGCTGCTGGCTGGTGAGCATCGTGAATGGAGAGACGGATCTCGGGGAGAACCCCAGCTTCCGAACGGTGGCCCTCACATCGCGCGACAGGCGTCGTGCGGTGCTTGGGTTACAACTCACTGATTCGGATTCGGGTGTGGACATCAAGTGCTGTGGCTTGTTCGCTGCCACAGCGTCATTCCATCGCTGGCTGCGCTCGACAGGATGGCTGACGTGCGCCGACGATGTGCACGAGCTGATTGATGCCACAATCCTGTCATGGTGGAACAGGGGGTATGGGCCGGACTACAGCAACCCAGGCAACAGGGTGCAGCCATGACCGAGGACGGTGACGGCCTTGTGAAACGCATCCTTGCGGGGGCGCCCCAAGAGGGCCGCCCTGAGCCCCTGCCTGGTCGATGGCCGCGTCGAGTTGCTTGAGGTCGATTCCGAATCTGCCGGCCGGGTGGGCAGGTCTCCGCGCCGGGGCAGATCGTCGCGTAGACCAATCGGTACTGTCACACCCTCGCCCCATCCTGGTTGGCAGCATCTCTACCCCAACCAGGAGTCCCCATGCGACGTATGCAGATTGTGGCTGCGATCTACGCGAGCGCCCTGCTCGCGTCCTGCAGCGAACCGGCGACTGTGCCAGCAGGACCCGACGTGGACGCGCCGGTCGACAGTGATTTCGAGACCGCCGAGCTCCAGGTAGGGAGCGTGCGTATGCGCGAGGTCTGGGTGCCCCGCGGCTATTCTCTGGTGGACATGAACAACCGCGGCGACCTGCTGCTGGGCTCCGCCTGGCTGCCGAAAGGAAGGGTGCAACCACTCGCGATGCCATTCGCCGGGCGCTCCATCAACAACCATCGGCAGGTGTTGGGCCCAGGGCGTATGATCTTCACTGCCGGGCGCGTCAGTGAACTTCCAGACCCATGCATTCCCTTCTCGATAACGCTCACGACAACTACGTCAGAAGGTACGACAAGCGAGGATTTTGAGTTCAATTGCTCGCAGCTCCCGGTAGAGGTCAACGCGCTCGCTGACAATGGGGATGCGTTGGCGGCGTACCGGGAGGATGCTCCAGGAACTGCCCTGTCCCCTTACCGATACTTCAAGGTCTGGCGCGCCAGCCAAGGCGAGTGGCAGACCGTCTTCGAGGCAGGGCTGACGGAGGTTGGGCGCGTTGAAGGAGTCATCAGCGACAACGGTGTGTTCGCGTGGAATCTGGACTGGTCCTACCGGACCTACACATCAACCGGTCAGTGGTTGTCCGGTCAAGGAATATGCCCCGTTGCTGGTCCGGTGTTCGATCCGCCGACAATACCGCGAGGTGTCAACGACGCCGCCGAGGTCGTGGGCTTGATCTACTGTCAAGGGTTTGGGGTCGATGGTGTGGGCGTTCGGTGGTCGAGTACGGGGGTCCCCACTCGGTTGGGAGGCACTCCTTCGGCCATCGACAGCTACGGCAACGCCGCAGGAGTTCGCGACAGCGATGGGCACGCGGTGGTATGGCTGACCGATGGTTCCATGATCGACCTGTCCTCCGGCGCGGGGACCCAGCCGGCAAGTGTCCGCAAGTTCCTGAAGCGGGGACAGATCTTCGGGTTCGTCGGGACGAAGCCGGTCGTCTGGCGGTTTGGGTTCCCGGACCAGTGACCGCCATGTGTTGCGGCACTGTCACAGGCGTCAGCATACCTTCCATGCATGGCCAAACTTCAGCGCTGGGTTGACCTCCTTGCCGCCCTCCTTCGGCGTCATTCCGCCGCGAGCCTCGAGGAACTGAAGCCCGACGTTCCCGAGTACCTCGCCGCGACCAACCTTGCCGCCCTCCGCCGCATGTTCGAGCGCGACAAGGTCGAGCTCCGCGAGTTCGGCATTCCCATCGTCCCAGTCTCAGACGAGGCCGGCGAGGTGATCGGCTACCAGCTCCGCCGGGACGCCTTCTACCTCCCCTACCTCACGCTCATGCACGGCGCCGGCCGCAAGTCAGCGCCGCGGCGCGTCGATCGCTACGGCTATCGGGCCCTTCCCCAACTCGCATTCGAGGCTGATGAGCTCGATGCCGTGGTCGAGGCAGCGCGCCGAGTGCAGCAGCTGGGTGACCCCACC
>JANNSD010000196.1:0-22720 GCA_031402225.1 Gemmatimonadota bacterium
GGGCACGGCCAATACCGCGAGCATGCCAAGGCCCGCCATCACCCGTGCCGGCCAGGTACTGAATATGCTTTCGCGAATCAGCAGCCGCGGATTGCCGAAGGCATACGCCGCCGCGACAATGATCAGAATGACGAGGGGGCGCACCTTGGCGAGGGCCGGCACGTACTGGTGCACCCGGCTCACCACCAGCACAATGATGAGGCAGACGACGAAGCGCAGTGGATCGAGCCGCAAGCGCAGGCGATCCGCGCGAGGTGCCTGGCGCGTGCGCCCCTGCGCCGCCAGCGTCACGGCCGGGCCAGCAGGTTGCTGATCGCGGCCGCTAGCGTGCCGGCGGCACGCGCCGCGCCCGCGTCGGTGAAATGGGCATAGTCGGCGAAGCAGTTGCCGCAGCCGACCAGCGCGGCACGGACGTCCGCGACCACGACACCGGAGTCGGCGCCGACGCGCCTGGTCACTTCCGCGCCCGCGGAGTCAAATGCCAGAATGACCGCACCCTCCGCTCGCGGGTAAAATCGCGCCCAGGCACTCAGGAATGACGAATCCATAACGGCCGCACCGACGAAGCGGTTCGCGTGCGTCGCCAGCACCGGCTCGGCACCAATGGCGCGCACCGCACCGACAAAGGCCCGCAGGTCGGCATCGAAGGCGTCGAGCCGATCCATGGGCATCGAGGCATAGCGCCAGCCAGGCTCGTGCGCCGCCAATTGCCGCCGTACCTCGTTGCGCCAGAGTCGCTTGCGCCAAGCAACCGGGGCGAGGCGCTTGAGTTCCTCCCTCAGGCGCGTCAACGTCCTGGGGCGCAAGGTGGCCCAGACCCCAGAGACCGGCACCGGCACCGACACCGGCGGCACGGCGGTGGGCAGCACGGCGTGCAGGTACTGCACACTCGTCGGGTACAGCACCACCACCTGCGGCCCGAATCCGGCGATCCGCAGTCGTATGTCCTGGGTCGCGGTGGGGAGCGACATGCCGAAGAACGCTGCGTTGAGCACCTGCGCTGCCTCGAACGGCCCCGGGGCAGCATGAGCTAGTCGCGCCCGCAGCGAGTCCTCGAGCTGCCTCGGATATTCCTGCCCCGGCCCCTCGGACTGGCCAAAGGTTTCGGAGGCACCGGTGGTTGCCACGCGAAGCACACCCGGCCCAGGCCAGACAGACACCTCGGGCCCCCGGGTGCCCAGGGAGTTGAGTGTCCACTTGAGGTAATGTGCCCCGGGGCGCCCATGCACCCCGAGCGAATCGTGAACCACGAGGTCGGCCTCGGAGGCGTAAGGGGCCGCCAAGGGCATCCCATAGCGGATCAGGTCCTCGAGCCTCGCCGTGGCCTCAAACGTGATCCCGAACGCCACCAGCCCGGCGGCGACCCAAGCGGTTCCACGGAGTACACGGGCTTGGGGATTCACTCACTTCCTCCGGGGCAAGGATCCCGCCGGAGACCCATGGCACCCCGGGAGACGAAACACCTTTGTAGATTAACGACTTAGCCAAGAGCTTGGCGACCGCCGCAGGCAGGCGTGGCCCCGACGCTACACCTGTTACCCTTCGGACACGAAACAATGCTCTTCAACAGCGTCGAATTCCTCTTCGTTTTCCTGCCGATCACGTACCTCGTGTTCTGGGGACTCCCCAGTGCCAGGGCGCGCTATGTGTGGCTGGCGGTCACCGGCTACGTGTTCTACAGCTACTGGAACCCCTGGTTCACGCTGCTGATGCTCTTCTCGACCGTCGTCAGTTTTGCGGCGGGGCTGGGCATGCTGCACTGGACCGACGAGCGCCGCCGGAAGCTCTGCCTCATCGTACCGGTAACCGCCGACCTGCTCCTGCTGGGTTTCTTCAAGTACGCCAATTTCGGCCTCGCCACGACGCGCACGGTCACGGGGTGGCTCGGGCACCCGGTTCAGGTGCCTCATCTCGACATCATTCTGCCCATCGGTATCTCGTTCTACACCTTTCACACCATCAGCTACATCGTGGACAGCTACCGCGGCGTCATCAAGCCCACCCGGAATTTCTTCGAATTCGCCGCGTATGTGTCGCTCTTCTCGCAACTGGTGGCGGGGCCGATCGTGCGGTTCCGGCAGATCGAGCAGGACCTGGAAAACCTGGGGGGCGCCGACCGCACGCGCTGGCTGACGCGCGGCATCTCCTTCTTCGTGGTGGGACTGGTGGAAAAGGTGGTGGTGGCCGATAGCCTCGCCGCCTTCGTGGATCCGGCGCTGGCACAATACACATCGCTCTCTACCGCCGGTGCCTGGATCGCGATGCTGGGCTACACCTTCCAGCTCTATTTCGACTTCTCCGGCTACAGCACGATGGCGGTGGGGCTCGGCTATCTGTTCGGGCTGCGTATTCCGCAGAACTTCAACTCCCCGTACAAGGCGCTCGACCCCGCCGACTTCTGGCGACGGTGGCACATCTCGCTCTCGACATGCATGCGCGACTACCTGTACATACCCTTCGGCGGCAACCGGGGCAGCACCGTGGAGACCTACCGGAACCTCCTGCTGACGATGCTCATCGGCGGCCTGTGGCACGGCGCCGCGTGGACCTTTGTGTTCTGGGGCGGCTACCATGGAGTGTTGCTCGCGCTGCACCGGTGGCAGGCGAAGCGCTGGGATGGGTTGCCGACCTGGTTCCGTCAGGGGGCGATGTTCCTCGCCGCGGTGATCGGCTGGGTGTTCTTCCGGGCCACGAGTTTCGACATGGCTCTTGGGCTGCTGCGCCGGATGTTCCTGCCGGTGGCAGGGCTGGTGCCGGAACAACTTCCGCTGGTGCTGGCGGCACTACTGGTGGCGAGCCTCTGGGCGATGCGCGGCCCAAACGCCTTCGAACTCAAGCACGACTGGCGCTGGCCCGGCCGGCTGGCGCTGGCTTCGGCATTCGGTGCCGCGCTCGCCCTGATCGTGGGTAACCGACCGTCCCCCTTCCTCTACTTCCAGTTCTGACGTGACGCGCGGCGCGACGATCCTCTGTTTTCACGGCATTCGGGGACCTGGTCAACCCGACGGCGGCGGGATTCATGTTGGCGAACGGTACCTGCGCGATGCCATTACGCTCGCGAAGCGCCTTGGCACCGTAGTTCCGCTGCGCGAGCTCATCATGCGAGCGCGGGCCGGCCAGACCACGGCGGGGCTGGTCGCGCTGACGTTCGACGACGCCTGCCTTTCCGTTGCGGCCGTGGCAGCGCCGATCGTCCGAGCGACGGGTACGCACGCCACCGTGTTCGCGGTGCGTGAGGCAAGCGAGTCGGGAACCCCGTTCTGGTGGGATCGGCTTTCCCAACTGGCGCCCCTGCTGACGGCGGCGGAGTGGAACGCGCTCCTTGACACCCTCGACGTTCCGCCGATGGTGGCCCTGGGGCATGATCCGGGGCGCCTGGCACGGGACGCCGTGATTGCGCGGCACCGGGGCGCCCTGCCGCCCGCCGCGCACAACCTCATGTCAGCTGCCGAGACACAGTATGGCGTCGCTGGACACTACGACCGGGCGATGAACACCGCGGAACTCGCGGCGCTGGCTGCGGAGGCGCACATCGACATCGGGGTACACACCACAACGCACCGGGCGCTGCCACTGCTGAGCGACGCGGAGATCGATTCCGAAATACGGGACTGCCATGACTGGCTCCGTGACGCCCTCAAGCAGGTGCTCCCAGTGCTGGCGATTCCGTATGGCCTGCGTGATGAGCGCACCGCGCCGCTGGCGAGGCGGGCCGGCATGGACGCCGTGCTGCGCATCGCCGCGCGCAATGTCGGCCGGCGATGGGATGAGCAGGGCCTGCCCCGCTTCTCGATGTCGGAGCGCCGGTCGGGATGGAAGCTGGGGGCGGCGCTGCTCGGCGCCTACGACTGGGTGTACGCCAGCGGACTTCGAACCGGTCCAGGCGACCCACCGATGCCGACGCTGCCCCGGTAAGGCTTAGCGCGGCCCGGCTGGCGCGCGCGCTGGGGCGCGCCGGGCGAGGACGTCGTGATACAGCCCGCGCAGCTTCGTGCCAAGCACGTTCCAGCTGTAGGCGTGTTCGACAGTCGTGCGGCCGGCGGCGCCCAGCCGCGCGCCGAGCGCGGGATCAGCGAGCACCCGCGAAACTTCCCTCACGAAACCGGCGACGTCATCCGCCACCAGGATGTTCTCGCCTGGCACCGCATCCAGCCCCTCGCAGGCAACGCTAGTCGCGATGACCGGCATTCCCATGGCCCACGCGTCCAGGATCTTGAGGCGCGTGCCCCCACCCACACGCAGTGGCGCAATGAAACACGCCGCCGCCCGCACATGGGGCCGGATGTCATCGACGTACCCGGTGAAACTGAAGCCCGGGAGAGCGGCGAATTCGGTGCGCTCTGCGTCGGTGACGCGCCCTACCCACTCGACCGGTGCCTCGACGCCGGCACTTCGCATCTGCGGCAGGATGTCCGCAGCGAACCACTCGAGGCCATCGCGATTGGGGAACCAGGTGGTGCCGCCCACGAAGACGCAGCCGGTACCGGCACCGTTGCGTGACGGCGTGAAGTACTCGGTGTCCACCCCATTGGGAATGGTCGCGAAGCGGGCCGAAGGTGCCAGTTCCTGCAGGAGGGCGGAGTCCACGTCGGATGCCGTGACGTTCAAGTCTGCGCGTGGTAAAAGGCTCGACTCGCTCCGTGCCAGCAGGGCGGCCTGGTGCCGAATGTACCATGCGCGTGGACCAAGCTCGCGGGCCACCCGACGGTCGAGAAGCACCGACTCCGCGTTGTGGTGGGTGCACACCACCGGGAGGTGGCCCACCAGTGGCAGGAAGCGCTGAAGGTCCAGGCTGTCGATGTGTACGAGGTCAAAGTTGCCCGACGCCAGTTCGCGCATGAGCGCTGCTTCGAAGGCGGCGCTCTCGTGCACGTAGTGCACGTACGGCAACCCAGTCAACAGGCTCCGCAGATGGTTCCAGGTATACCGCACCCGGGAGTGTTGCTCAGGGATCGGAAACACCCTGACGGCCGCCCACGGGGAAAGCCCCGCGATGCGGTCGTCAATCGAGGTATTGCGGAGGGCGTGATCGACGCGGTCGAAGCAAAGCATCACCACTTCGAACTCCTGCGCCAGCTGGCGCAGGGTGTGGTAGGTACGAATCGAGGCGCCGTTGTGCGGCGGATACGGCAGCCGGTGCGACAGGAACAGGAGCCGAGGGCGGTTCAGCCGCAGTGAATCGCTCACCGTCTACTTGAGTGCCACGACGAGGTGATCGACGTCGATCCATTGATCATGCGGTACCCGGTTGAGCCCGCCACCGAACGTCGGGTCGAACCAGATGGAGGTGAAGTGGGGCGTCTGGCCAGCCAGCCACCACATGACGGCATCAGACTGCCCCGTGAGCGCACCATCGACCCACTGACGGTAGCGCCCGTTCCTCTGCCCCGGGGTGTTGGCCTGCCAGATGATCTCGATCTTGTGCCACCCCCCGCCAGAGACATTGTCGTTCGGCGTGGCCACCTGCCCTACGTTGGTGCTGAGGGACGCGTCTCGGAACTGCAGTCCGGTCATCACGAACGCGTCGCGATTGCGATCGGGCGCGTCAAATCCGACGAAGTGGTTGTTCCAGGGATCCTTCATGAAGAAGAACTTGGTCCCGACGTTGCCGTTGTTCGAGTAGTTGGGGCTCAAGCGCATCCACGCGCACACGTAGACACTACCTTGATTCGTCGGGAACTCCCGAGAGCCCCAGCGGGAGGGCCCTCCGCCACCGGGCGTGCCCTGCGGATAACCGATCCGCAACGCCTTCCCGGGCGAGAGCGGGGCGTCCGGAACATCCACCATCGACAGTGTGTTCGCTTGTCCTGGCGCGAACCAGAAGCCCTCCGCGGAGGTCCCTGGCTGCACCACCGGAAGAACGTTCCAGGGGACATCGATGACTATAGTGTAGTCCGCGGGTCGATTGTCGCAGGTACGCGTCGCCGCCACCGGAGGCCCTGACACCGGTGGCGGAGCGGGATCGAGGCCATCGCTGAACGCCTCCGGCGATGGGAGGTTGCACGCCGCAAGGGACCAAGACAACAACATCGGGATGCACAACATCGAGGCCATTCGTGGTGAGAGCTTCGAAAGATACTTCACCCCGCCTCCTCCTGAAGAAGTGGGCCCGCGTGACGGGCGGCAAGCAGATTCGCTGGCCGATTCTGGTGTGTAGTTGGTGCGTGCTGGAGCGGATGACGAGGGCAAGGAGCACGCCGCCATGGTGTGAGATTTACTGTATCGTTATTGCCATTCTTAAACCCAGCAGAAAAGCATTTAAGACATTGTTATAGAATGGTTTACACTGCACCAATGATGCGTGCAAGTTCTTGCCGTTCTTGGGATAGTAGATTCAGTACAGATCTAAGGGGAGCAAGCCGCGTGAGGAGACCGCGATGGGCAAGTGAGTGCGATGCTGGGTGGCGGGTGAGTGAGGCGGGAATGCGGAGAGGGGGGAAGGGACGACGAGTGTCCTGGGCTAGGGTTGGATGAGGGCCAGGCGAAGCCGGGCGACGTCATTATCGGCAACCCAGCGGTGGCTGGGCAGGGTAACCAGCTTCGATGTGAGCCGGGCGGCGCCAGTCCGTTGCGCGGTCGCGAACGCATGGCGAAGCGCCGGCAATTCGGGCAGCGGCATAGGATATCCCGGGCCAATCCCCAGGTGCCGGAAGTGGCCCGACAACGCCTTGGCGCGGAGGGCATCATCCAGCACCACGGGGAACCGGAGCCAGCCCGACAGCGTCCCCTCCCCGATCGGCGAGTCGATGAGGTTCACGCCGGGCACGCCACGAAGCGCGTCTTCCAGGCGAGCCGCCACCCGGCGGCGAGTGCCCGCCTCCTGATGGGCGAGTTCCGCCGCCGCCCGGAGCACACCGGCACACGCGGCGTCCAGGCCGCGCGGCTCCCATGGCTCGTGAAAGGGCGTATCACCGAGCGCCAGCCACGGCATGCGCGCCGGCACACCGTAAAGCACCGGATCGCTCAGCAGCGCCTGTGCGGCCAGCTTGACCACGCTGCCGATACCCCGACCGCCCGACGCCACCCGCCTTCGGCAGCCCTCCAGCAGTTCCTGCCCCTTGCTCCCGCTGGCGAGCAGCGCACCGCCACCACCCGCCGTCATGCCCTTGCCCCGCCCGAAGCTCAGGATCCCAAGATCGCCGCTGGCACCGAGGCGACGATGGCGCCACCAGCCGCCCACACCCTGCGCCGCATCCTCGATGACGATGGCTCCATGGGCATCAGCCAGTGCCCGGGCACGATCGATGTTGACGGGAATGCCGTACTGGTGCACCAGCACCAAAGCATCAGCGCCGGCCGCGAGTGCCGCCGCAAGCGAAGACCAGTCGGGGCCGAGCGTGGCAGGATCGATGTCGTAGAAGGAGACCACCGCCCCCGCCCCGACGGCGGCGGTGGCGAGGTCGTAGCAGCCGTACGCCGGCAGCGCGACACGGACGCGTGGCGCCGACGGCGTCGCAACCGACTCGATGGCGAGGCGGAGCGCGGAGGTGCCACTGTCAACCAGCAGCGCCGCATCCACCTGGTACCGCAGCGCCAGCCACCGGTCGAGGCCCTCCGGTGCACCCGTCACCAGCGCCCTGACGCCACCGGCGAGCGAAGCCTTCGACACCGGCGAGTATGCCGGCGGCAGGTAGCGCCAGGACATTGAAGGCGTCAGGGAATACCCGCCACGATGGGCGGTCCCAGCAGGTTGGCTATGCCGACCGGCAGATGCTTCCAGAGCCGCGGACCCCAGGCATAGGCGCCATCGTCGGGCGAAGGCGTGCCCGCAACACCCGCGCCCTGCTGATACCACCAGAGCTGTTCGTCGCGTGAGCCCCACTGCTTCTTGAACCGGTGAGTTCCGACGCCCTCGGAGCAGCGACCGAAGTTGAACAGGGTGAGTCCGGCATTGCAGGCCCGCTGCATGAAGGCCCAGTAGAGCGCCATGTTGGGCGAGAGCTTGTTGTAGGCGTACAGCGATGACGCCCAGGTCATCTCGAATTCGCCCTCCCAGCGAAAGCCGACGCCGCCAGCAACCGGTTGGTCCTTGTACCACGCCACACCGACCCAGAGATCATCCCCAAAGGCCTCGGCGAGGGATGTGAACAGGCGCCGCGACAGTACCGGCGTGCCGAGGTCGCGCATGTGCTGGGCGAACACACGATAGAAGGGATCGATCTGGTCGTGACCCCAGCGGACTTCGATCCCCTCTTTCTGCGGACGGCGCACCTGGCTGCGCAGCTTCGAGTCGAACGACTTGAACAACGTCTCCGGGGACCCCGAAGGGAGGTCCAGCACCACCGTGATTTTTCGATGCGACACTGGCAACGCGAGCGGGAGCTCGACCCGACTCCGAAGCTCCAGCAGCTTCACCCGCTCGACGTTCGCAATCGCCACCGCTTCGCCAGCCAGCGCGCGCACCGCGTCGGCACTGCCCAGCGGTCCGCCGTAGTTGACGAAGGGCATGGATACGAGGAAGCGACCGAAGATGGGGCTCCGCACCAGCACGAGCGGCAGCACCCCAACGAGGGCGGCATCATGGCGAGCGGCGAGATAGATGGTAGGATGCCTGAACACCCGGGCGATGATGTCGCGCCAGGCCAGCAGGTGGAACGGCGTCCAGTTCGGCTGGCTTCTAACGAACGGATCCCAGTCGGCGGCCACTGCGGTGAGCCGCTCGACGCGGATCACGGTCCCGCCAGAACCGGGCTCACGCTGCGGCGCGAAGGGCCGGAACGTCGAGTGCCTGTTCCACCGAGGTAAACCTGAAGTCGCGCAGCAGCCGCTCCATGCGGCCGAGCATGCCGTCCAGTCCACGGTAGTGGCGTAGCCGGGACACGAGGTTCACGGGGAGGCGCGGCTGGCCGGGATCGATTTCCCAGGGGTGCACGTAGAACATGGCGGGCACGCCGCGGGCACGATACTCACTGAAGGCGCGGTGAATGAGGCCGTACGGAAGCTGGCGCAGGTAGGCGCCGCCGGCCGCCGGGAATGGCACGCCGGCGATCCGGGTGGTGGTCAGTGGCAACTCCAGCAGGGAGCCTGCAGGGCGCCGAATGACGTACGGATCGCCGGGACTGCTGGGGTATCCATACTCCGGCCGGACAATGGGGAAGAGGCTCGAATCGTAGGTGATGCCCTCTTCCAGCATGATGTCAAAGGCCCACTCGGTGCCCGGAATGATGGAAAAGCCCGGCGCGCGGTAGCCCTGAATGCGCCTGCCGAGGACCTGTTCCAGCGCGCCCTTGGACTGCTTCAGGTCTTCGCGGAACTCGTCGGGCGTCAGGGTAAAGACCTGACGATGCCAGTGACTGTGGCAACCAACCTCGTGGCCTTCGGCGGCAATGCGTCGCACCAGCTGAGGGCAACGCTCGGCGACCCAGCCCACGACAAAGAAGGTTCCCTTGGTGTTGTGCCGGGCCAGAAGATCGAGCAAGACGCCAGTACTGGCCTCTACCCGGCTTGGCATGGACGCCCAGCGGGCGCGGGGTGCGCAAGGAGCCAGTGCCAGGGCGTGGAAATACTCCTCCACGTCCACTGAGAAGATGTGGCTCGGAAGTCCGCGCAAGCCTGCCGCAGGATCAAGCAAGGTTCTGGCACCGTGGAGACTGGGCAGCATTTCTGGACTCAAGAAGGGTCATGACTCGTTCCCTGTCAAATCGTGGGCCAATGGAAATCTCGCCACCCCTGCGGCCCGGATTTCGCAAAACTCGGCCGTTCATCTCACACTGAGGCAGCGACGCAACAGTTGATCGGAGGTCCGTCAAGGAATCATCCAGCCGACACACCGGTATCTGCATATTGTTACCAGATACCCCGGAACAAGTTTCGACAGGAGCATTGATTGCCGTCACGCTCGCACATCCTCATCGGAAGTGAATCGCTGCTGGTGCACTGCGGAAGCGCCCTGCTGGACGCCGGGGACTCCGTGGCTGCGGTGGTAAGCGAGGTGCCCGAAATCGTGGCGTGGGCCGAGAGCCGGCAATTGCGCCAGTTCCACGGCATGGACGAACTCGCCGCCGCACCGGAGCTGTCGTTCGACTTCATCCTCAGTATCGGTAACGTCAGGATCGTCCCGCCAGCCGTACTGCGACGCGCACGCGTCGGTGGCATCAATTTCCACGATGGCCCCTTGCCTGAGCTCGGCGGGCTGAACACCCCGGCCTGGGCCATCATGGAGGGGCGCGCCGAGCATGGCGTCACCTGGCACTGGATGACTGACGCCGTCGATGCCGGTGCCATCATTACCCAGCGCCGCTTTCGGGTTGCGGCCGACGAGACGGCGCTCACGCTGAACGCCCGCTGCTTCGATGCCGCGATCAGCAGCCTGCCGGAACTCATGTCGGCGTTGCGGTCTGGCGCCCGCCCGACCGACCGGGCCGGCCTGCCACCGCTCGAGCTCATCCGGGGAAATCGCCGTCCTGGCGCGGCCGGGGCGCTGGATTGGCGCCGACCGGCCGCCGAGCTCTCCGCACTGGTGCGGGCCCTCGACTACGGCCAGTACGCCAACCCGCTTTGCCTGCCCAAGGCACTCTTGGGCGGAACTCCGCTCGCGGTGTCGCAGCTGCTGGTGCAGGAGCGATCGTCCGACGCGGCCCCGGGAACGCTGCTGGCGGTGGCCGATGATGGCCTCACGATAAGCACCGCCAGCCAGGACGTGCGCATCCCGAAGTTCCGCACCCTGGCAGGCGAGGCGCTCTCGGCGCGGGAGGCGGCGCTGCGATTCAACCTTCGGGAAGGCGATGTGCTCGTCCTGCCCGAAATCCTCACGGCGGCAGTCAGTGCCGTGGACGCTCGCGTGGTGCCGCACGAAGCGTGGTGGGTGAGTCACCTGGCGCGCTGCGAACCGGGCACCCTGCCCTTCCCCGCGCGGGGGACGGCAACCGGCGACCTGGCATCGCTTCCCCTCGACCTGTCCGCCCTGCCGATCGTTCCTGGTCACGCCCCAGCCGACGTAGCACTCGCGCTGGCCGCGGGACTGCTGGCCCGCCTGCGGGGGCGGGCGGAGTTCAGCGTGACGTACGAGGGACCGGAGCTTCGCGCGCTGACCCAGGAGGTCAGGGGGTGGTACGCCGGCGCCGTGCCCGCGCGCCTGTCGGTGCCGTTCGACGGAGCCCTCGAGGCGTTGGTCGAGCAGGTGACGCGAGACTTGTCAGAGGTGCGGGGCCGGCTGACCCATGCGAGTGACCTGCTCTTGCGGCAGCCGAGCCTGCGGCATGTGCCGGCAGCGATGCCCATCGCATTCGTGGTTGCGGCCGACCCGGACCAGGTGGCACCACGTCCTGACAGCGCAGTGACATTTGCAGTATCGGTAGACGGCACCAGGGGACGGCTGCAGTACAACACGGCGCGGCTGACGACGGAGCAGGCGGCGTCGCTCAGCGAACGCCTCGCGAGGCTTGCCCGTGGGTTCCGCCAGCGGCGTGACCTTGCCCTCGGTAGCCAGCCACTCCTCGCGGATGACGAGTACCAGCGCATGGTGCGCGACTGGAACGCCACCGGCACCCCGGTCGATGCCACGCGCTCCATCGACGGGATGGTGCACGAACGCGCGCTGCTCGACCCGGAGCATGTGGCCCTGGCGTGCCGCGGGCGGAGCCTGAGTTATCGCGAGCTGGACGAGCGAGTGAACCGCATGGCGCACCTGCTCCGCTCGCGTGGCATCGGGCCCGACGACCGCGTAGCGGTACTGCTCGACCGGGAACTGGAACTGGTGGTGACGCTGCTCGCCGTGCTGCGTGCCGGCGGCGCGTACGTGCCCCTCGACCCCGAGTATCCGCCGCAGCGCCTGGCGCTCATGCTGGAGGATTCCGGGGCGCGACTGGTCGTTACCCAGGAGTCCCGCCGGGCGAGCGCTCTTGATGCGACCTGCGAAATCATCACGCTCGAGGCGATCGCCGGCGAACTACGCGGGCAGCCCACCACACTCCCCGCGCTGGTGGCGGGGCCGAACCACCTGGCCTACGTCATCTACACCTCGGGCTCCACGGGACGTCCCAAGGGAGTCATGGTGGAGCGCGGCAACGTGCTCAACTTCTTCACCGCGATGGACCTGCGGCTGGGCACCACGCCAGGCACCTGGCTCGCGGTCACCAGCGTATCGTTCGATATCTCGGTGCTGGAAATCTTCTGGACGCTCGCGAGGGGCTACACCGTGGTGCTGCACCGCGAGGGGCGCTCGCTGCCACGCGCGGAGCAGGCGTGCGGTCACCCCTCGTTCAGCCTGTTCTACTTTGCCAGTGCGGAATCGGGGGGCCAGGACCAGTACCGGCTGCTGCTCGATGGCGCCCGCTTCGCGGATGCGCGCGGATTCGAGGCGGTGTGGACGCCAGAGCGGCACTTCCACGCCTTCGGCGGCATCTACCCCAACCCGGCGGTCACCGGTGCGGCAGTGGCGGCCGTAACCCACCGGGTGCATGTGCGGGGCGGGAGCGTGGTGCTGCCACTGCACCACCCGGCGCGTGTGGCCGAGGAGTGGGCGGTGGTGGACAGCATCTCGGGGGGACGCGCGGGGGTGGCATTCGCAGCGGGATGGCAGCCGAACGACTTCGTGCTCCGGCCCGAAGCGTATGCCGACCACAAGGCCGTCATGCTCCGCGACATCGAGGTGGTGCGCCGGCTGTGGCGAGGCGAGGCGGTGGAACTGCCGGGTGTAAATGGTCGCATGGTACCGGTGCGCACGTTGCCCAGGCCGGTGCAGCCGGAGTTGCCCATCTGGCTCACGGCCGCGGGTCGCCCAGATACCTATCGTCAGGCTGGGCTCATCGGCGCGCACGTGCTCACGCATCTCCTGGGGCAGAGTATCGAGGAGCTCGGCGCCAAGCTCGCGCTCTACCGCCAGGCGTGGCGCGAAGCGGGCCATCCGGGCACGGGCCGGGTAACGCTGATGCTGCACACGCTGATTGGACAGGACGAAGCGCAGGTCAAGGCCCTCGTACGGCAGCCGCTCATCGAGTACCTGCGGAGTTCGGTAGACCTGATCAAGGGGTACGCCTGGTCGTTCCCGGCCCTCAAGCGCCGTCCCGGCGATGAAGCAAGCGGCGGAGTGCTCGATCTCGAGCAACTGAGCGCGCAGGAGCGTGAGGACGTCCTGGAATACGCCTTCGAGCGCTACTACGAGACGAGCGGGCTGTTCGGTACCGTGGACTCCTGCACCGCGCGCGTGGACCGGCTGGCGGCGATCGGGGTGGACGAGATCGCTTGCCTGATCGACTTCGGCGTGCCGACCGACGTGACGCTGGCGCACCTGGAGCCGCTCGACCAGTTGCGGCAGCGCGCCGCGCTCGACCGTCCGGCGAGCGCCGACCAGCATGGGCTGGCGGCGCTGGTGGCGCGCCACGGAGTGACGCACCTGCAGTGCACGCCGTCGCTGGCG
The DNA here is from genome assembly GCA_031402225.1 of Gemmatimonadota bacterium. Lineage (GTDB taxonomy): Bacteria > Gemmatimonadota > Gemmatimonadetes > Gemmatimonadales > GWC2-71-9 > JAGGAG01. The sequence continues at coordinate 13,358 of JANNSD010000196.1, forward strand.
CGACTGCTCCTGGCCGATGCCGGATCGCGCGCAGCGTTGGGCGCCCTGCGGCACATGCTGGTGGGTGGTGAGCTGCTCTCCGAGCCGCTGGCGGCCGACCTGCGCGCGGCGCTCCCCTCGGGTCGGTTGCACAACATGTACGGCCCGACGGAGACGACCGTCTGGTCTACCATGCACGACGTAGCTGCCGACGAGCGTCCGGTACCGATCGGGCGACCGATCGCGAATACCCAGGTGTACGTGCTCGACGCGCGGGGCGAACTGCTTCCCGCTGGCATTCCCGGTGAGCTGCACATCGGCGGGCTCGGCGTGACGCGGGGATATCTGGGCCAGGAGGAGGCGACCGCGAGCCGCTTCGTGCCCGACCCGTTTCAGGCGCCCGGTGGCCGGATGTATCGCACCGGCGACCGGGTGCGCTGGCGCGCCGATGGACGGCTCGAGTTCCTGGGGCGGCTGGACCAGCAGGTGAAGCTCACCGGCTATCGCATCGAACTGGGCGAGGTGGAAGCGCACTGCGAATCACATCCCGACGTGCGTACCGCGGTGGTGATGGCCCGGGAAGACCGGCCCGGCGAGACCCGGCTGGTGGCCTACGTGGTGTTCCGCGGCGGCGGTGCCGACCCCGCGGGCCTGCGGGCGCACCTCCGCCGCGCGCTGCCCGACTTCATGGTGCCGTCGCACATCGTGACGCTGGACCGACTGCCGATGACGCCCAACGGCAAGGTCGATCGTCGCGCGCTGCCCGACCCGTCGGTCATCGTCGCCGCAACGCCGTCCATGGAGAGCCGACCGGCCAACGTCATCGAGGAGACCATCGCCGGCATCTGGCGCGAGCTGCTACAGCTGCCGCATGTCAGCCGCGACGCCAACTTCTTCGACCTGGGCGGGCACTCCCTGCTCGCGGTGCAGGTGCACCGCCGGCTGCGCGAGCTGCTCCCGGAACGTCCCGTCGGGATCACCGACCTGTTCCGCTTCCCCACCGTGGCCGCGCTGGCGGAGTTCCTGGGCGGGGGCGACGCCGGGGACGCACGGCTGCAGGACGGTGCCGCGCGGGGCGAGGCGCGACGCTCGGCACTGCAGCGGCGCCCGCGACGGGCCGGCGGCGAGGGAGCCTGATCACCTGATGTCCGCCCCAAAGCCCGACAACGCCCACGCCACCGACATCGCCGTTGTTGGCATGGCGTGCCGGCTGCCCGGTGCCGCCGATGTCGACAGCTTCTGGCGCAACCTCCGCGATGGGGTCGAGTCGATACGGTCGTACAGCATCGACGAGCTGCGTGCCGCCGGTGTCTCCTCCACGCAGCTCGGCAACCCCAACTACGTGCCGCGCGGTGCCCCCCTCGAAGACATGGAGATGTTCGACGCCAGCTTCTTCGGGCTGAGCGCGCAGGAAGCGGCCATCATGGACCCGCAGCACCGCCACTTCCTCGAGTGCGTCTGGGAAGCGCTGGAGCACGCCGGGCACGCACCATCCCGGTTCGCCGGCCCTATCGGCGTCTTCGGCGGCTCGGGTCACAACGCGTACCTGGGCTACAACCTGCTCACGCGGCCGGAACTGGTGGACTTAGTGGGGTTTTTCCTGCTGCGCCACACCGGCAATGACAAGGACTTCCTCACCACGCGGGTGTCGTACGCGCTCAACCTGCACGGGCCGAGCGTGGCGGTGCAGACTGCATGTTCGACCTCGCTGGTGGCGGTGCATCTGGGCGTGCAAAGCCTGCTGGCGGGCGAGTGCGATATGGCGGTGGCGGGCGGTGTCACGATCGAGCTGCCGCACCGGCAGGGATACCTCTATGCTGAGGGCGAGATCCTTTCGCCCGATGGCCGGTGCCGCGCCTTCGATGCCCGAGCGGCCGGGACGGTGTTCGGGAGCGGCGCCGGCGCGGTGGTACTGCGGCGGCTGGCCGATGCGATCGCCGGCGGCGATACCATCTACGCGGTGGTGAAGGGCACGGCGGTCAACAACGACGGCTCGGAGAAAGTGAGCTACCTGGCGCCGAGCGTGAAGGGCCAGGCGAGTGCGATCAGCGAAGCCCTCGCCGTGGCGGGGGTCGATGCCTCCACGGTGACGATGATCGAGGCGCACGGCACCGGCACGCCGGTGGGTGACCCGATCGAGGTGGCAGCGCTCACCGAAGCGTTCCGCCAGCACACCGACAAGCGGGGCTACTGCGCGATCGGCTCGGTGAAGACGAATATCGGGCACATCGACACCGCGGCCGGTGCCGCGAGCATGATCAAGGCGATCCAGGCACTGCGGCACCGGCAGTTGCCGCCGTCCCTCCACTACTCGACGCCCAACCCGGCGTGCCAGTTCGACGAAACCCCGTTCTATGTGAATGCCGTGCTGAGGGAGTGGGACGCGCCGGCGCCGCGCCGCGCCGGCGTCAGCTCGCTCGGTGTAGGCGGCACCAATGCCCACGTGGTATTGGAGCAGCCTGCCGAACCCTCCCCGTCGCCTGCTCCCTCGCGATCCCGCCAGGTGTTGCCGATTTCGGCACGTACTGACGCAGCCCTGGAGCGCGCGACGGACCGGCTGGCGGCCGCGCTGACCGCGCCGGACGCACCGCTCCTTGCCGATGCCGCCTGGACGCTGCAGGCAGGCCGCTCGGCCATGGCCCGCCGGCGCATCATCGTGGCGGAGAGCGCCGGGGCCGCCGCGCAAGGACTGGCCGCCAGGAACCCCCAGGAGCTGTTCAGCGGCACGGCACCCGATCGGGCCCGATCGGTGTCGTTCATGTTCGCCGGGGGCGGTACCCAGCATCCGGGCATGGGTGCCAGCCTCTATCGCGACGAGCCGGTGTACGGGCGGGTGGTCGAGGAGTGCCTCGCCCTGCTGAACCGGGAGCATGCGGACACGGTGCGCGCTCTGCTGCTGGCTCCGATGAGCGATGCCGCCGCCGCTGCAGCGCTCCAGAAGCCCCTCGCGGGGCTGCCGGCGCTGTGGATCACCCAGTACGCCCAGGCCCGACTGTGGATGCACTGGGGCATCGAGCCGGCAGGACTGATCGGGCACAGCATGGGCGAGTACACCGCCGCGTGCCTGGCGGGCGTGTTCTCGCCAGCGGACGCGCTGGCGCTGGTGACCACGCGGGCCCGCCTGTTCGAGACGGTCGCCGAGGGTGCCATGCTCAGCGTGCCGCTCGGCGCGGCCGAGCTGGAACCGCTGCTGGGCACCGAGCTGTCCATCGCCGCCGCTAACGGGCCGGCACTGTCGGTGGCCTCCGGGCCGGCAACGGCGATCGAGCGCTTGATGCGCACGCTGACGGCGCGCGGGGTGGAGAGCTCGCGGCTTCGCATCAATGTCGCGGCGCACTCGAAGCTGCTGGAGCCGATCCTGCCGGAGTTCCGCGCCTTCGTGCGCCGGCTCGACCTGCGGCCGCCGGTCATTCCGGTAGCGTCCAACCTGACCGGCACCTGGATGACGGAAGCGGACGCAACGGACCCCGACTACTGGGTCCGACACCTGCGGCAGACGGTACGGTTCGCCGATGGACTGCGTGCCCTGCAGCAGGGCGACGCGAGCGTGCTGCTCGAAGTGGGGCCGGGTCGCACCCTCGCCACGCTCGCCCGGCAGCAGGGTGGAACGCCGCCACCAGCGCTGACGTCGATGCCGCACCCCGACGAGCCGGTGGACGATGCGGTGCACATGCTGTCGGCGCTGGGGCGCCTGTGGATCGCGGGCGTGGAGGTGGACTGGGTACGGCTGCACGAAGGTGACGCGCGTCGGCGGGTGGCGCTGCCGACCTATCCGTTCGAGCGGGAGCGGCACTGGATCGATCCCCGCCCGGTGGCGGCGGCGCCGGGTGCAGTGCTGGTGCGCGCCGAGGACATGCGCGACTGGTTCTCGCAGCCTTCGTGGCGGCGTGCGGCGCCGGTGGCGCCCACCGGGGCGCTCGACGGGCCGATCCTGGTGTTCACCGACCGGTCGCCGGTGGTTCGCGCGCTTATCGACCAGTTCCGGCGCGCCGGGCTCGACGTGGTGACGGCCTCGCGGGGTGCGCGCTTCAGCGTTGCCGGCCCGAACGGATACACGCTGACCCAGGGAAACCCGGACGATGCCGCTGCGCTCCTTGCTGCCCTGCGCGACGCCGGCCGCAGCCCGCAGCGCATCGTCTTCGCGTGGCCGCTGGAGGATGCGTCAATTGACGCCGGCTTCCTGTCGCTGCTGGCGCTGAGCCAGGCGATGGGCAGCGAGGAGCTGTCCCAGGTGCAGCTCACGGTGCTGACGACGGGCGCCGCGCGGGTGACGGGAGAGGAAGCCACCGATCCCCGACTGGGCACCCTCGTGGGCGCGGTACGGGTGATCCCGACGGAACTGCCCGGGATCAGCGCGCGGCTGGTGGACCTGCCGGTGGCGGAGCGCGCGAGCCCCCGGCTCACGGAGCTGCTGCTGGCGGAACTGGTGGCAAGCGATCATGACGTGGTGGCGCTGCGCGGCCCCGACCGCTGGATTCCATCGCTGGAGGAGTTGCCTCTCGGGCCGGTGGTGACGCCACCCTTCCGCGATGGGGGCACATACCTCATCACCGGCGGGTTCGGCGGACTGGGCCTGTCCGTGGCGCGGCACCTCGCGCACGCCCATGGAGCGAAGCTCGCGCTGCTCGGGCGGCACCACCTGCCGGCGCGCGATCACTGGGACCGGTGGATCGCATCGCACGACGCGCACGATGAGACAGCGCGCCGGATCCTGACGGTGCGGGAGCTGGAGGCTGCCGGCGCCACCGTGCTCCCGGTCGAAGCGGACGTGACCGATGCGCGCGCGCTGAAGCAGGGGCTTGACCAGGTACGTCGGCGATTCGGCGCGCTGCATGGCGTCTTCCACGCCGCCGGTACGCTGGACGACGGCGCGCTGCAGGTGCGCGCAGCGGAGAGCGCGCAGCGGGTGCTCGCGCCCAAGGTCCAGGGTACCATGGCGCTGGAGGAGGCGATCCGCGGCGCCCCGCTCGATTTCGTGGTGCTGTTCTCCTCAATCAGCGCGCTCACGGGGCTGCCGGGACAGTTCGACTACGCCGCGGCGAATGCGTTCCTGGACGCGTGGTCGCAGCGCCAGTTCGCGCTGGGCGGCACGCGGGTGGTGTCGATCAATTGGGCCCCATGGTCGGATGTCGGCATGGCGGCATCACTCGCATCGGCGCTGGGGGTGAGCGCGCCGCTGACCGGCGAGCCGACTGGTCACCCGCTGCTTACGCGACGGGTGCAACTGAACGCCCGGGAACAGGCCTACGTCGGTAGCATCGCGCCGGAGACGCACTGGCTGCTGTCGGAGCACCGGGTGCGGGGCGGCCAGCCGATGGTGCCGGGCACCGGGTTCCTGGCGCTCGCCTACCTCGCCGACCGGTTGTCGGGGCGCACCGGCCCGGCCGCGGTGCGCGACATCGAGTTCGTCGATCCCCTCATCGTGCCGGAAGGAAGTCGCAGCGACGTCCGGGTACGCCTCGACACCATCGATGGTCGAGTGGCGGTGGAGAGCCGCCCCAACGCGAGTTCCCCGTGGCGGCTGCATGCGCGGGCACGGATTGGCGCCGCAATCGACACGGCGCCCGCAGTAGACCTTGTTGCCCTGGCGCGTCGCACGACCCATTCGGAGGATCCGGCGAGCGTGACGACCGCGGCGCCCTTCCTCGATTTCGGGCCCCGATGGGACAACCTGCGGCGGATCGGCATCGGCCAGCGCGAGGCGCTGCTCGAACTGGAACTGCAGCCGCAGTTCGCCGCCGACCTCGAAAGCTATCCGCTGCATCCGGCACTGGTGGACATCGCGATGGCCGGGGCACAGGCGCTGGTGCCGTGGCTCGACCGGAAGGGCCAGTTGCTCGTGCCCTTGAGCATCGGGACCGTCCGTATCCATGGCGACCTGCCCCGGACGATCTCCAGCCGCGTGCGGTATCGCGAGGACCTCTCGACCCCAGGTGACGTGGCGGTGCTGGATGCGGCGCTGTGCGACGCATCGGGCCGGGTGCTGGTGGAGGTCCTGGAATTGAGCTTGCTGGCGGTGCGAGACATGAGCCGGCTCGCGGCACCGCCCGCGACACCGCGGCCGCGCGGTCGGGAAGCGGCGCCAGCCAACCCGCTGCTCGGCCTCACCATCCGCGAAGGCATCCGTGCCGACGAGGGCGTCGCGGCGCTGGAACGGATACTGGCGGCGCAGCCAATGCCACAGATCGCGGTGTCGCCGCTGCCGCTCACCCTCCTGCTCCGGCAACTGCGCGAGAGCACCCGTCCGCAGGTGGTGGCACCGCTGACAGCGATGTCGGAGGAGGCGGAAGTGGCGGCAACGCCACTCGAGCGGGAGATCGCGACGTTGGCGTCGGGGTTGCTCTCGCTGCCGCGCGTGGGCCTGGACGAGAACCTCCTCGACCTGGGCCTGCATTCGCTGCTCGCGGTGCGGCTCTTTACCCGCCTCAAGAAGCTGACCGGCCACAACCTGCCGCTCGCCACCCTGCTGGAGGCGCAGACGGTGCGAACGCTGGCGACGCGCTTCGACCGGCAGATCGGCTTGTCGGTGCCCCGCACACCGCAGCAGATGCCGGCGTTCACGGCACTGGCGCCCGACATCATGACATCGTCGGACGAGGTGCGCGACCCGCGAGCGCATGAGCACTGGTTGCGCCCGCTGTGGAGCCACGTGGTGCCGCTCAAGCCGGGCGGCAGCCTGCCGCCGTTCTTCTGCATGCATGCGCGTGGCGGCGCGGTACTCAACTACCGCACGCTCGCGAACTTCACCGATGCGGAGCAACCGGTGTATGGCATCCAGTGCCGCGGCCTGGACGGCAAGACGGAACCGTTCCGCAGCCTGGTGGAGATGGCGGAGCAGTACATCGAGGAGATCAGGCGGATCCAGCCGCACGGCCCGTACTTCCTGGGTGGCGGCTCGCTGGGTGGCATTGTGGCACTGGAGATGGCGCAGCGGCTGCAGGCCGACGGGGAGACCATCGGGCTGCTGACGATGTTCGATTCGTGGGGACCAATATGGTTCTCGACGGCGCACCAGCCAGCGGCGCCGCAGCGCCTCTGGCGGCGAATCGAGGGGCATATCCGGCGCTTCCAGCGTGAAGGCGCCGTGGGCGAGGCGAAGCTGCTCCTGCGGCGTGGGGTGCAGCGTGTCGAGGGATACGGGAAACTGGCGGCGGCGCGGGCGCTGCGAGCCACCGGCAGCGAACTGCCGCACAGCCTGCGCTATTACTACGTGGAGCAGGCCAACCTCGCCGCGCTACGGCGGTATGTGCCGAAAACGTATGAGGGAGATGTGGTGCTGTTCCGGGCGCTGGACGATGCGGATGCGGATTTCTCGGATCCGACGATGGGATGGACGGCGTCGGTACACGGGAGGATTGAAGTGATCGATGCGCCGGGGACGCACAACTCGCTGGTGCATGATCCGGTGTTCGGGGAACTATTCCGGACGAGGCTCCGGGAGGCGCAGCAGGCGGCGGCAGCGGCGCACGAGTTGGCCGCGGTGAGCTAGGGGTCGTCAGCAATTGTCATCCTGAGCGAAGCGAAGGATGACGACCGCCTCGCTCAGGATGACGACAGCTTTGCCCAGGATGACGGGGTCAGCACTGCTCCCGCATAGACAAACTGCTCGTCCCACCCGAAACGGCCGGTGATTCGCAGCCCGGCTGCCGCGTTTGCGTCCACTTCCGCCTCAAGGCACCGCTCCGTCACATCGAGCGTGATACGCATCTGCTGAAACGAGATTTCCCGGCGGGTAGCCGGAAACCACGCCTTGTAGGCGGCCTCCTTGATCGCGAACAGCAGCCGGGGCCAGTCGGATGGCAGCGGCGGTAGTTGCTGCGCCAGGGCATCGAGCTCCTCGGGGCGGCAGATCGTGGCGATGATATCGTCACCCAGCGGACCGGCCTGTTCCACGTCCAACCCAACTGACTGCACACCCGGAACGGTGCGGGCGCAGGCGACGGCAACGAGGCCCTTCGTGTGGCTGATGCTGCCGGTGATGCCGGCAGGCCATGCGACATCGCGGTCGGCACCATGGCGGAGCAGTGGCACCCGCGGGGCCGCGAGCTGAGCGAGCGCACGACGCGCCGCATTGCGGCCGGCAGCGAACTCCCGGCGGCGGATCGGCGCCATCGAGGACATGAGGGCCCGCTCCTCGGCGTACAGCAACTCTTCGTTCTCGTCCGTGCTGGTCGACACCTCGACAATCACGCCTGCCGGGAAGAGGCGACGCAGTTCCTCCTGCGTCACGGCCGGGGCTCGTCCCACGCGGACGCCAGCACCCGCACGGCGGCGATTACCTCGTCGTGCGCCACCCGGACGTCGGCCAGCGTGCCGGATACCGGGTCGTGAATTTCGGTGAGGGTCATGCGGCCAGCGGGGCGGCATCCGCCCAGCAGGAAGACCCGGTCGGCGGCATCGGGGAAGCGCGCAAGAATGCGCCCGAGGTTGAGGTGATCCATCACGAAAATGGCGCCCGCTTTCGTCACCTGGGCGGCATCGAGGGCGCGCGCCCGGTGCGACTCGAGCGGGAGGCCGCGCTCTTCGGCGGAGTCAGCAGCCCGGGGATCGGCGGGCTCGCCGGCGCGGGCGGAGAGGCCAGCACTCGACACCAGCACCGATCGACCGCGGGAGGCGGCTTCGCGCGCGAACGCGGCGGCAGCGAGAGGACTTCGGATGATGTTACCGTGGCACACGAACACGACATCGGCGGCATTGCGCACCGCCGGGCGCCAGTCGCTGCGACGCGGATGGAGCGTGGCGTCGATCGCAACGCCGCGTAGCGCCCGGCGCTCGTCAGGATCGAGTTGGGCCCGGACGTAGCGCCAGCGCCTGAGCCCGGCGGGTACGAGGTGCTTGAGCTTCACCGCGTCGGTGCCTTTCGCAGGGCGCAGATGAGGTTGTGTCGCCAGCGCTCATGGCCCGGCTGTTCCAGCCACCTGATGCCGAGCAGCTCGAAAAAGGCGAGCGGCGGGATCGCGCCCAGGCCGGGATAGCTGGAGATGAAATCGATGCGATCGACGACAAGCCCCGCTTCCTGTGCCAGGCGGGTGGTGTCCCCAGCAGTGTTGGCGCGGTAGTGAGTGGGGAAGACGTCCTCGCTGCGCCGTCCCTCGAACACGCGCGCCAGCGTGGTCTTGAGGCCCTCCGGAACCACCTGCGCGAAGCGCACCTGATAGTTGTCCGCATTGGGCGTGTGATAGAGAAAGGTGCCGCCCGGCCGGAGCACCCGCGCCACTTCCCGGAACTGGCGCTCTGGATGGTCGAGATGCTCGACGACCATGTTGGCGGTGACGAGATCGAAACTGTCGGCCCGGAACGGCAGGGAACCGATGTCGCCGCGGCAGCGGCAGCCGATGGTGGCGTGGCGATGCACCGACTCGAAGTCGTAGTCCAAGCCCACCA
>JANNSD010000197.1:0-25506 GCA_031402225.1 Gemmatimonadota bacterium
CTGCGATATCATGTGCGGCAAGCTCGCCGAACAGACCACTCAGCGCAGGCGGGTTCTTTCACGCCGGGCCTAGGGCCACGTTGCCCTGCATGCCAGCCTGCACGAGCGCCCGTCGATCGATGATTGACGGGCGCTTTGGCCTCCAGGACTGCGGTGGTCAGGACCGTCCGAGGAAGGTCAGCCGCACTCCGAGTAGCCGCACACGTGGCACTTTACGCAGCCCTCGGCGAACTCGAGCTGTGACCCGCAGTCGGGACAGGCGCCGGAAAAAGTGTTCTGCATGCCACCGAGCGCGAGTTGCTGCTCGTCGCCGGAGATGACCTGATGCATGACCTCCGGTGCCGGCACCGGCGTCTCGTTCGTGGTCAGCAGTTCCTGCTGGATGCCCTGCTTTTCCTGGAGCCAGCGCTCGATCGCAATGCCGACGGCATCAGGCACCGACAGCACCTTCGTCGGCCCGAGGCCCATGACCCGGTCGGAGCTGATGCCGCGGAGCTGCCGGTAGATTTCCTTGAGCGGAATCCCCGAGCGCAGCGCCAGGCTGATCAGTCGGCCCATGGCCTCCACGTCGGCCATGAGGGCCCCACCCGCCTTGCCGAGGCTCATGAACACCTCGAACGGCTGGGCCCTGTCGTCCTCGGTGATGGTGACATACAGCGTGCCGAGCGGCGTCTCGATACGGCGCGTGGTGCCGCGCAGCAGCTCGGGGCGCGAGCGCTTCTGCCGGCGGTTGAGCGTCTCGGCCTCGAGCTCATGCACCATGCGCTTGAGCCGGTCGTTCTCGGCCCTCATCTCGGCGAGTTCACCGTGCAGATCGGCCACCGCGGCCTCAGCCGACGAGCCGCTCATGCCGGCGAGGTCGGCGCGCGCCTCGGCCTTGCCACTCGACATGGCCTGCTCCTGGACCTTCTTTGCGACCGAGCCGGTCGAGAGCACCTGCATGTCGCGGCTGCCGTCCCGGTACACCGTGACGCCCTTGCAACCGAGCTTGTAGGCCAGGCGGTAGATCTCCTCGACATACGCTTCCGAAGCATCGTTCGCGAAGTTGCAGGTCTTCGAGATCGCGGAATCGTTGTGCTCCTGGAACGCTGCCTGCATCCGGATGTGCCACTCCGGCTTGATCTCGTTGGCCATGACGAACACGCGCTGCCACTTGGCCGGCACCTCGGGGAACCGGATGTTGCCCGACTCGGCAATGCGCTGCATCAGCTCGTCGCTGTACCAGCCCTCCCGCCGTGCGATAGCCACGAACTGTTCGTTGACATCGGGCATGAGCACGCCGGCCTGGTTCCGCATGAAGGCGACAGCGAAGAGCGGTTCGATGCCGGAGCTGCAGCCGGCGATGATGGAGATGGTACCCGTGGGTGCCACCGTGGTGACATTGCAGTTGCGCAGCTTCCGCATCGGGCGGATGCGCTCACCGTTCGGGCCGCGCGCGCAGGTTTCGTCCGGACCCCAGATGCTGCGTTCCCACTCCGGAAAGACCCCGCGGATGGTGGCCAGGCGCTCCGACTCGCGCTTCGCCTCTTCGTCGATGAAGGCCTGAATGCGACGACCGAGATCGACGGCCTCATCGGAGTCGTAGGCCACGCTCAGGTGGATGAAGGCGTCGGCCAGGCCCATGAGGCCGAGCCCGATGCGGCGGATGCGGTGCGCCAGGTCGGTGATCTGCGGCAGCGGATAGCTGTTGGCGTCGATCACGTTCTCCAGGAAGTGGGTGCAGAGGTGCACCACCTGGCGGAGACCGTCCCAGTCGATCTCGCCGTCCTTGATGAACACGCCAACGTTGATGGAGCCGAGGTTGCAGACGTCGTACGGCAGGAGGGGCTGTTCACCGCAGGGATTGGTCGCCTCGTAGGAGCCGAGGTGCGGCACCGGATTGTAGTAGTTGGCGCGATCGGTGAAGTACACGCCCGGCTCGCCGGTGCGCCAGGCGCCGTGGATGATCTTCTCCCAGACATCGCGCGCCCGGAGGCGGCCCACCACCTTGCGGGTGTTGGGATGCACCAGGTCGTACTCGTCGTCCGCCTCGACCGCCTGCATGAACGCATCCGTCACCGCCACCGAGATGTTGAAGTTGGTGATCTTGGTGATGTCGTTCTTGCAGTTGATGAAGTCGAGGATGTCCGGGTGGTCGACCCGGAGAATGCCCATGTTCGCGCCCCGGCGGGTACCGCCCTGCTTGACCACGTCGGTCGACGCGTCGAACAGGCTCATGAACGACACCGGGCCCGAGGCCACGCCCATGGTGGAACGGACGATATCATTCTTCGGGCGGAGCCGGGAGAAGCTGAAGCCGGTGCCGCCGCCGGACTGGTGCACCAGGGCCATGGACCGAAGGGTGTCGTAAATACCGGCCTGGCCGTTGGAGAGCGCATCGTCCACCGGAAGGACGAAGCAGGCCGAGAGCTGGCCCAGCGGACGGCCCGCATTCATCAGCGTGGGTGAATTGGGCATGAACTTGCGGTCGGACATGAGGTCGAAGAACGCCTCGGCCAGTGCCTCGACCGCTCCATCGGACGCGCCGTACTTCCGGTCAGGTTCGGCCACGGTGCGCGCCACACGCCAGAACAGGGATGCGGCCGATTCCACCGGTTTGCCGGCTTCATCGCGCAGGAGGTAGCGCTTCTCGAGCACCGTAATGGCGTTCGGAGACAGACCGACCTCGTCCCGTGGCGTGGACTCGTTCATAGGCACTGACCTCAGTTTTGGCGGTGTTGTACGATGCGGCTGCGGCTGGCCGCGGCTCTCGTCCCTGCGCGCCGTGAGCACTCATCGGCTCAGCAGGGGAGGGCAATATTAGGAGAATCGCCGAACCGACACAATACGCCGTGAATGCCACGCAGGAACGCGCTTTTTCGGTACTCACATCACAAATCTGCCACAGCCTTGTCACGCCGCCGAAGCCACTGCCGCAACAGTCCCATTATTGTGTCGGCACCGCCCGAAAGTCCCCTCGCCGATGCAGCCGAGCGAATTCCACGTACCGGGACCACGTACCCGCGATCCGTTCCGCCAGGATCGGGTCGACCGAGCGCACCACCCTGGCGGGGACGCCCATCACCACCGACCCGGGCGGCACGACCATCCCTTCAGGAACGACCGCACCGGCCGCCACCACACTGCCGGTACCGATCCGCGCGTTGTTGAGAATGATGCTCCCCATCCCGATCAGGCAGAGGTCCTCCACCACGCAGGCATGCAGGATGGCACGGTGCCCCACCGCCACCCGGCGCCCGATGCGGCACGGTGACCCCGGGTCCGCATGAACCATCGTGAGGTCCTGGATGTTGGTTTCAGCACCGATCTCGATCGCTTCCGTGTCGCCACGTATCACGCAACCATACCAGACGCTGGCATCGGCCCCGAGCGTGACGCGGCCCATCACGGTGGCATTGGGGGCAATGAAGGCCGAAGGATGAATGGGCATAGGGGCGCAAACTTGAGGTGTGGGAACGGCCGTCGGAGGGGGTAAGGTACACTTCTTCACGTCTTCACGTCTTCACGTCTTCACGTCTAGCGCACCGGCGTGAATGCCCAGCTGGTCCACGCCTCCACCGCCACGCCGTCCCGCATGGCCGGCGACCAGGAGGTGTTGGCAGCGAACGCCCGGGCGAGGGCCTCGTACTGCAGGTCATTGGAAGGCCTGAGTCCCCTGACTTCCAGCGGATGCCCGTCCACCGAGACCCGGACCAGAAGGGTGCTGGGTGACGGCATCCCCTTGATGTCGGGCGTCAGCGCAACGTTGCCGGCGTCGATGGGGCGCGGCCGCACATCGTAGCAACGGTGATCGGCATTGTAGGTCGGGCCCGGCTTTTCGCACCCGGCCGGTATCACGCCCCTCGCCGCCAGGCGGCGCTGGACCATGCCGCGACGCGACGTCCCGACACCCTGCCGCACCAGCACCGGCTCCAGCTCGTAGAGGTCGCCGGCCACGATCTGCACGCTCTCCTCATAGAAGTTGTGCAGCGGTGCCGACACGCCAACCGTGTGACGTCCGACGGGCAGGCGGGTGACCGCCTCGCTCACGGGCTCGCCGTCAATAAGGACGCTCGACCCCGCTGGTATCCCGACGATCTTGATTGCGCCGCTGTCGGCCGGCACGGCCGGCACCGGGGCCGGCACCGATGCGGTGGGGGTGGCACCCGAATCGGAAACCGGCGCCAGTGCCGCCTGCGGCATGCTATCCGTGTGCGGCACCGCATCGGGTGTCGCGGCCATGGTGGGTGGTGGCGCCAGGGCCTGCACGACCACAGTGTCGACGCGGCGGGCACTGGGCACGGTGGTCGCCGAGGCATCCTGCTGCTGTACGTACCAGAAGCCGCTACCCGCAGCCCCTGCCGCAAGCAGGAACAGCAGCGGCCACGACGCGCCGCTCCTGGCTGGCGGCTCGGCGCTGGGCGCTCGCCGGGTGCCGGAGCGGGGCGTCTGCATGGCACGGGTGGGAGTGATCGGCGTGGTTGGCCTGCCGGAGGCCGTCGGCACCAGGGGAGCCACTGGCGCCACCGAGGCACCGATGAGGGACCCGGGCGCCGCCGTGGGCTGGCGCTGCAGCGAGGTGATCAATTCAGCACAGTCCTGCGGACGGTCGCCGGGATCCTTCATCATCATTCGGCGAATCGTCTCGTAGAGCTGCCGGTCATCGGCGCCGGCGAGGGCCAGCGGCGGGAGTGGCTCGGTGATGTGCTTGTAGCCGATGGCGAAGCTGTCCTCGCCGTCAAACGGCACCTGGCCGGTCAGGCACTGGTACGCCACGACGCCGAGCGAGTAGATGTCGCTCCGCCCGTCAATCGCCTGCGCGCGTGCCTGCTCAGGGCTCATGTAGTGCGGCGTACCGATCGACATGCCGGTGCCGGTGAGCCGGCCGCCCGACATGGCCTTCGCGATACCGAAGTCGGTCAGGAGTACCTGGCCGAACTCGTCGAACATGACGTTGTCGGGCTTCATGTCCCGGTGGACGATACCGCGCTGGTGCGCGTACGCGAGCGCGGCACTGCAGTCGACCAGGAGGCGGCGGATCTCCGGCGCCGTGAGTCGGCCGCGCTTGTGCAGCAGCCCCGCCAGGGAGCCACCGCGAAGGAACTTCATCACGAAATAGATGACCCGGCCGGAGCGACCGACCCGGTAAATCGGGATGATGTTCGGGTGCTCGAGCTGTGCGGCGGTGCGCGCCTCGCGCTGGAAGCGTTCGACGAACTCCGCGTCGAAGGCCAGCGCAAACGGCAGCACTTTCACCGCCACTTCGCGGCCCAGTTCGCGCTCGAGCGCCTGGTAGACCAGCGCCATGCCGCCACGTCCGAGCTCGTCCTGTACCTCGTACTCCGCGGCCAGCGCCTCGGTCACGATGTCGCGATCGGTCCGCTCACCGGTTGCCCCGACGGCTTCCACCGGGGTGGTGGCCATGAGGTCCAGGCCACAGGAAGGACAGAACTTCGGCTGGCCGGTGAACTCGGTACCACAGCGGGAACAGAACATGAGGGCGGGGGCTACGCGGCGCGATGACGCGGCGTCACGGTGAGCTCGACGGGGACCTGGCTGCCGGCCGCACGAGGATCCTGCGCTGGCGCTCGACCACCGTGCCTGCGGCGTCGGTGACGCGCAGGGCGATGACGTAGTTGCCGGGCGCCAGGCTCGCCAGCGACAACGTCTTCCGGATGGGGCTCAATGGCCCCCGCGCGAGCTCGTCACTCTTCACGGTCAGCGATCTCCCCTTGGTGCCGATCTTGACGTAGCCATCCCCGCTCTTGCGGCGGGTGGCCACGAGTTCAATAGCAAGAGGCGCGCCCGCCTCCGCTCCGTAGACCTCGGCGTACAGTTCCAGGTCCTCACCGGTGCGCCAGGCGCCCAGCGGGTTGATCAAGACCTTTTCTCCCAAGGAGTTATACCACTGGGCGCTGCCGGCCTCGGCACCCAGCGCCAGGCCGCTCAGCGCCAGGCCCCCGTTCACCGGGGCCGCCAGTACCCGGTCCAGGGCGATCACGGCACCGCGGTCCGCGCCCTGATCGACCGCAAGCCGCCAGCTCACCATGCCCGGCGGCACGGTCATGGCCACCCGCCCCACCAGGAAGCCGTCATCGCTGACGCGCTCGCCGCCACGGTACGCCCGCGAAGAATCCACCGACGCCACCACCCGGCCGCTCCCGTCCAACGCAACGAGCCGGACGCGCAGGGTGTACGACCCCGCCGGCGCGCCGGCATCGGTTCGCAGGGTGGCACCCCGCACGGCGAAGGCGACCTGCAGCAGGGGCTCGCCATCGTCCGCGCCAACGGCCACGCCAAGGGCATGCACCTCGAGGGCCGAGGCGTAAGTCAGCGGGTAGCGATCCGTTGTGGTGCCCTCGGCGATGGAGCGGACGCCCATCGCCCGATCCTCGTTGACGAGCTGGGCGTAGCCAAGGTCGGTGGCCGAGAGCAGCCGGTCGTAGAGTGGCGAGAAGCTCAACCTGGTGAGCAGCAGCTCACCGAGGTTGTTCGACGTGCACGTCGTGGTACCAATGCGCCGGACCCCGCCCGCGTCGGCGATGTCCATGAGGCTCTGCACCAGCCGATAGTCGTTCACGTCGTCGCGCGCGACGAAGTGGAAGATCAGGTCTCCCTCTGCCCGACGATACACCCAGCTCAGGTTGTAGCAGGAACCCACGCCCATGTAGACCGCCGAGTCGCTCGGGGCGCCGTGACGCACGTAGATCACGCCCCGATCATCGAACTCGGTGCTGCCCGACCGGTATCGCTCGTCGGTGTCGTAGTGGCGCGTGGTGAGGGCCAGGCGATAGTTGAGCCGGGCGACTCGCAGCCGCTGGTAGTGCTGACGCAGCCGCTCACCATCCTCGCGGAGGTCCTGCCGGTCGCGCTGGGTCCAGAAACTCCGCAACACCTGCGCTCGCCCGGACCCCGTCGCCGCGTCGAGGGCCTCGAGCTCGGCGGCCGTGGCAATGGGTGCGAGATCGTCGCGATAGCCACTCACCGTCACGGCATCATCCAGCCCGGCGCCGGCGTAGTACGGCACCTGTCCCGACAGCGAATCGAGCACGAAGAGGGTGCGCGCCTGTTCCAGCAGGGCGAGCGGGATGTCGCCGCCGGTGGCCGCGTAGGTACGGAAGGCCACGAGCGCCGAATCGGGGGAGCCAACCAGGCGCTCGACGCGTCCGCGAGCGAGCAACACGTCGGCCTGCGCTTCAGCCGGCGAACCGGCGGCGCGACGGTGGGCCTCGAGCGCTTCCGACAGACTGGCGTTGAACCGCTGTTCGAGCGCCACGCGCGACAGCATGACCAGCGCCGGTGCGAACCCCGGCTCAAGCTCGAGCGCCCGCTCCAAGGCGGCCGCGGCACGGCTCAGCTTGTCGCGCCGCAGCAAGGCCTGCACTCCCGCGACCGCCGACATTGGCGAGTCGCCGATGTCCTCCTCGGTGAGCGCGAGCCCGTACCACGGGTAGGCCCAGCCCGGTTCGAGTTCGCTCGCCCACTCGAATTCACCCGCGGCGTCCTCGAAATGGCTGCGGCCCCCGAGCTCGCCAAGGCGCAGCGCGACCAGGCCGAGCTCCAGGTGGAGCAGCGCGCTGTCGCGCTGCACCTTGGCCGCCGCGATCCTGTCCTGCTCGACGGCGAGCAGCGCGACCGTGTCGTGCGCGGCCGCCAGCGTTGCTCGCCACGCTTCCAGGCGTGCTGCTGCGCCCTCGGGCGGGGCAGCCTGCCCCCGGAGGGGCGCCCCCTGCCCCAGGGACAGGACCAGCAGAAAGCCAACCGTCGAAACGCGCATGCCCGGACGTGTCAGTTGACCACACGAAAGGAGCGGCGGCGCACGTCCCGCATGCCGTTCGCCGACGTGACCGCGATCTCGAGCGTGTAGTTGCCCGGCTTCAGTTTTTCCAGGCTCACGCTGCGCTGCGCCGTCCAGGTACCGAGCGGCGCCTGCTCCTCGAACTTCAGGCTGATCTTCGCCGACCCCGCCGCCGTCACTCCGGTCATGAAGTTCGCGCCCGAACCCCCGCCCTTCCGCACCACCAGCGTCGTCGTGTGCGACTCGGAGGGATCGGCCCCGATCACCTCATAGTACAGCTCGAGTGTTTCGTTCCGCCGAAACGTCCCCAGCGGATTGAGGTACACCGTGTCGGCGGGCGTCGGGCGCCACACCAGGTGATGATTGCGATTGCCGATCGCCAGGTCACTCAGCGTGAGTCGCACAGACTGCGGCGGCGGCGCGACCACGACCTCCATGGGGAACACATGACCGACGCTGTCGCCGGCGGCAAGCATGACGCGATAGTCGAGTGCCCCCGCCGCCAGGACGGGCACCGTGACCAGTCCCACCACATACTCGCCATCCGGCACCGGCTGAGACGCGACGAACCGGCGCGTCGTGTCGACGCTCGCGACAATCCGGCCGTTCAGGTCGGCCGCGGCAAACCGCAACCGGAGGGTGTAGAGCAGTCCCTGCGGCACCCGGTGGGGGACGAGGCTGCTGCCCTGCACCGCGCACCCGACGTGCAGCAAGGGTTGCTGACCCGTTGACCCGATGGCGAGCACCTGGCACGATCCGGTGAGATCGTCCGGGAACCGCTTCTCGTGGGTGTCACTGGTCACCCCGCGCGCCAAGTTGGTGCGGCCAATCTGCCGTTCGTCGGTGACGGCGCGCTGGAAGCCCGTGCCGGAGGTGTTGAGTATCCGCTGGTAGATCGGCGCGAGGTCCTGCCGTGACACCAGCAGGTCCCTGGCCATCGGATCGTTCACCAGGTTGTCCCCGCCCGTCTGCAGTTGCAGCGCGCGCCGGTAGCCCAGGACATCGAGGAGGCTCTCGACCAGGCGGAAGTCCTGGACGTCTTCGCGGGCCACGAAATGAAAGTACATGTCGCCGTCCGTCCGGGCGTAGAACCAGGAGATGTTTGGCTCCACCCGGTCATCGATACGCCGGCCCGATCCATTGAACGACACATGCGACGTCGGCTCGCCGTGTCGGACATAGATGATGCCTCGGTCATCGAAGTCCTGGCTGCCCGACTTGAACCGCTCCGCGATGTCGTAGTGGCGGGAGACGGTCACGAGGGCGAAGTTGCGCCGGGCATAGAACCAGCGGCGGTAATGCTCGACCAGGCGGTCACCGGCGCTGCCCATGCTCAGGTCGTCGCGCGAACCCCAGAACTGACGGAGCCAGGCCGCCCGGTACACCCCGCGCTTGGCGTCGTAGTCGGCCAGCATGGTGTCTGCCGCAATGGGAAACAGGTCGTTGCGGAGGATGGCGACCACGGCCGAGTCATCGCTGGCGGCGGCGGTGTAATAGCCGGCCGCCGCGGCACGGTCGCCGAGCCAGAGCTGCGTCCGAGACAGCTCGAGTTCACCGATGGCCCGTGGCCCGTTACCCTGCGTGTAGCGGGTGAAGGCGGCCACCGCCGAGTCCGGGCTGCCCACCTCGCGCTCCACGCGACCGTGAGCCAGCAGCACCTGCGGATTCGTGCCCGCCGATGTCCCGGCCGAGGTCCGCAGGGCCTCGAGCGCGACATCGAGCTTGATATTGACCCGCTGCTTGAGTGCGGTGTTCGCCAGATCGACCAATCCGCGCACGAATGTCGGGTCGACTTCCACGGTCCTGGCGAAGGCCGCCGCCGACCGCGCCAGCGCGTCCTTGCCGAACATGGACTTGAGCCCACTCACGACCACGACGCGTGAATCGCCAATCCCGTACTCGGCGAGCCCCATGCCGTACCAGGCATAGGGCCAGTTGGGCTCCAGATCGATGGCCCATTGGAACTCGGAGGCGGCATCATCGTAGTGCGACGAGCCACCCAGGTCGCCAAGCCGCAGGGCGAGGAACCCAAGCCGCAGGTGCCGCATCGCGTCGTTTCGATCGGCCTTGGCGGCGGCAATGAACTGCGCTTCGAGGCCCTCCAATCCCATGGAATCGACCGTTCCAGTAATGGAATCGCGAAAGGCCTCGAGGCTGGCCCGCTGGATGGGGTCCTGCGCCACGGCCGGCGCCGCAAGCCCCGCGAGCAGGAGCGACGGCGCGAGCACGCAGCGACGCCACCCGGACTGGGGGATGGATTTCGCCGGACGAACTGGGGGCAAAACAGGAGGCGGGCGCATTCAGACTCAGGGACGTTCGAGGCGCTCCCGGATTCACATTTCCAGACGGGCCAGCTCGAGGAACCATGACCGCAGTCCATCGACGACACCCTGGGCGTACCGGTGCTGTCCCTCGGTGGAACGGAGCGCGGCTTCCTGCTGAGGCACGATCATGTACATACCCTCGGTGAGAATGGATGGTTGCCAGGTGGGACGCACCAGGGCCAGGTCGCCGCGGCCGACGCCGAGATCGCGCAGGCCAAGCTGCTGCACGAGGCCCCGCTGTACGGCGCGCGCGAGCGGCAGGCTTGCCGTGTGGTTGTAAAACACCGAGGTCCCGTTGTTGGTGAACGGGTTCACCCCATCGGGCAGGGCATTGTTGTGGATCGACACCAGTACGTCGGCCTGGCCCGCCTCGGCGATGGCGATGCGCGACCCCAGGTCGAGTGGCACGTCGGTGGTACGGGTCATGATCACCGTCGCGCCCGCCGCCTTCAGCAGCCGCTGGAGCTCGAGCGCGACGGCGAGGTTGGCCTCGGCCTCACGCAGCCCGGTAGGACCCGTGGCGCCCGCAGGCGGATGACCCGGGTCCACGGCGATGCGACGACCCCGCAGCGGCGATGACCGATCAATGGCCGGCGGGCGGCGTATGTCGAGCAGGAGATCGGTGCCCTCCCACCGCGTCCGATAGCCATAGAGGGTACGCGCCAGTTCGACATCGAGGCGGACAACGTCACCATCCTGATGCCAGTCGATCCGCCTGATCAGGGTATCGGATGGCGCGTAGCGCGTCCAGTCCACGTCGCCAACGGCGCCGTACAGTTGGACGGACACGGTACGATCCGCATCGGAGACGAGGAACGGCACGCGGGCGCGGACGGGTATGCGCACGGTTGTGTGGTCGGGCGCCACACTGGCGGTGATAGACTCCACGCGCCCGAGCGGGGGCCAAGTGCCAGCCGGCAAGCCCTGGACGTCAGCGAGCGGCACCCACGCGTGCGTGGCCGCCGCCAGCCGCAGGCGCACATCGCCGTTCTGGCGACGATCAGCGATACTCCGGGTCCCGGTCGGGAAGAACCAGTTGTACGTGGCGCCGGGGGCCGCGCGCCCGACCGTGATACTGTCCGAGTTGCCTGCGTGTGACGGGTCGTCATCGAGGCGGACCACTTGGGGCGTGGTGTCGATCAACGCCACGCGAAGCGGCCAGACGGCTTCAAGCGTCTGCGCCGGCCACACGAGGCGGACGCGTGCCGACGCACCCGTGTCGGACGAGGGACGGGCGGGTTCCAGCATCGGCCCGGGCGGATCGCCCACCGGCCGGCCGCGAATCACGCCGACGTAGCGGCTCGACCATGCGCCCGGCGCATCGTCGACATCACGCGCCTCCGTCAGGGGCACCGTAGAACCGTCGGCCAGGACCAGCGTCGCCTGTGCCCCCGGAGCCGCGCGGACCTGCAGGCGAAGATCTTCGGAGGCCGGGATCCAGGCCACGCCGCTCGGGACGAACGATGTCGGGTCGATGTAGGGGCCGGCGCCGACCGAACGCCAGGTGGCCGACCGGCGTACCTTGAGCACCAGCAGGGCAGAGTCGCGGGGAGAGCGGGCGTCGAGCCGAAAGGTGGCGGTGTCGGGAGAGGCCGCATCCGGGGCGGGGATCGGCACCCAGGCCAGCCAGGCACCATTGGGCCAGACCTTTACCGCCTGCCCGCTTATGCTCAGGGTGGCATCACCCGTCCCGACACTGCCGAGCAGGAAGGTGGAGTCGCGCGCCTCGATGACGGCGCCCTCCGCGGGATACTGCACGACGATGCGAACAGGGGCCGTGACCGCCGCGATGGGCAGGGCCGCGACGGAGCCACCCTCACCCACGGTTCCGCGACTTGGAGCGGGGCCGGTGGCGGGCGACTTTGGGGAGCATGCAGTGACGAGAAGCAGGATGCTCAGGGCACCCAGACAGCGGCTGTTCATCGGCGCAAGGTACTTGTGCATTTGCAGTTACGCCATCGTTCCACGTTGACGCGTGGGGCCCGGATTCCTAGATTCTGCCAACCCACTGCCACCGGAAACGGACCTGCGAGATTGCGACTTGACCTTGTGAGCATCGGCGGCCGTCTACGCTCCGCCCAGACCCGTTGAGGGACGACATGGCGACGGATATCCGGGTCAGCGTGTTCGGCCGCACCGATCTGGGCCGCACTCGGGACCACAATGAGGACACCTTCCTCGTGGCGGACCTGAATGCGCCTCAGGTCTTGCCGTCGCTGACCGTCGCCGAGCACGTCATCGGC
The DNA here is from genome assembly GCA_031402225.1 of Gemmatimonadota bacterium. Taxonomy (GTDB): domain Bacteria; phylum Gemmatimonadota; class Gemmatimonadetes; order Gemmatimonadales; family GWC2-71-9; genus JAGGAG01. Next base: position 12,345 of record JANNSD010000197.1, read on the forward strand.
CCGCGGGGCTCGCTGTTCATGGTGGCCGACGGCATGGGTGGCGCAGCGGCCGGCGAGATCGCCAGTTCCATGGCGGCCCAACAGATCTTCGATCACCTCGCGCAGGTGTGGAGCCACGACCCGGACAACAGTCCAGCGCAGTTCGCCCTCCGCATGCGCGAGGCGGTGGAGCATGCGAACTCGGAGATTCACGGCTATGCCGCCGAGCATCCCGAAGTGCGGGGCATGGGAACCACGCTGACGGCGGCGGGTGTGCACGGAGGCCAGCTGTATCTGGCGCAGGTGGGCGATAGCCGGGCCTACCTGATCCGCGGTGGCAACGCCTTCCAGCTCACCAAGGACCAGTCGTTCACCCAGCGCCTCATCGATGCCGGTGAACTCACCGAGGAAGAGGCGGAAACCAACGCCCGGCGGAACATCATCCTCCAGGCGCTCGGCCCCGATCCGCGGGTCAAGGTGGTGCTCTCCATCCAGCAGCTGAATCGGGGCGACGTCCTGGTGGTGTGCTCGGACGGCCTGACGGGGCTGGTGCGAAAAGGGGAGATCGCGGCCGTGGTCGCCGGCGAGGACAACCTTGCGCAGGTCTGCGATACCCTCATTTCGCTGGCGAACGAGCGGGGCGGTCCCGACAACATTACTGTGGTTGCCGCGCGCTTTCATGGCGAGGGACTCCCCGAGCCGAGCAGTGCCGACGCGGAGCCGCAGCACACGGTACTGCGACTGCCCGGTGCATCGGGGTCCTCCGACGACGCGCTGTCTCCCCCGCCGCACCCCGCGCCCGCGATCCCGCCAGGAGGTCCCGCCGCCGCCGGACTGGCGCGCGCCAACGCAGCACCGGCGGGCAGCCGCGCCGGCGTCTATGGGATCGCATTGCTCGTGCTGGCAGCGGTCCTGTGGTTCCTCCTCCGCTGACGCGATCCCCCCCGACATGAAGGCCGTTTTTACCTACCTCACTGGCGGGCGCGCTGGGCAGGCGGTCGTCGTCGAGAAGATGTATGCGATGCTGGGGCGTGCGCCGCAGGCCGACGTGCGCTTTGGCCCGGATCACGACCTGCCCGTATCCGGCCGGCACGCGGCAGTGGTTTTCCGCGATGGCAGCTGGATCGTGCGCGACCTGGCGAGCACCAACGGCACCTTCGTCAACGGTGTCCGCATCACGGGGGAGCACCAACTCGGCGATCAGGACCTGATTCGCCTGGGCGACGGTGGGCCGATGCTGCGATTCGGGGTCATGCAGGACAGCTGGCGACCTGCGGCCGGCCAGACCCCCGTCTCCGCTCCGCCGTCGCCAGAACCCGAGCCGGTGGGTGCTGCTACCGCCGTGCCGAAGACGCCACTCAGCACCGCCACGGCCGCCGCGCCCGACGGACGCTTTGTTGTTCCGGTCACGGCTACCCGCCAGCGCGCCCCATGGATGGCGGCCCTGCTGGTTGTCACCGTGCTTGGGTCGCTGGGCGGTCTGGCAACGTGGCGAGCCCGCGCGAGCCGGGGTGCTGTCGACGAGCGCGCCGCGCTGCTGGCCCAGGCCGACAGCCTGTTTGCCACGCTCGAGGCGATCGGCAACCACGATGCCCGCATCAGTGGCGCGCTCGACGGCGCCAAGGCCGAGACCGCGCGGCTGCGTTCCCGGATCCGACGGGCCCCCCGGGACCAGCAGGTGCTCGGCCCGTTGCGCGACAGCCTGGCGCGCCTTTCCTCCAGCTTTGAGCGCCTGGCCGCCGCCGCGGCGCTGGACGCCGAGCAGGTTGCGCGCGCGAATGACGCGTCGGTGGCATTGGTGGAGGCAACGTTTGACGACGGAACCAGCCGCGTCGCCGCGGCGTTTGCCGCCCGGCGGGCAGACGGCACCGTCGTGTTCGTCACGGTGGCGGACATCGTGCTGGACAGCGCGGGACATCGCGCCAGCTCGATCACCGTGCGTCCCTCCGGCGGCGGGAAGCCACTCCGCTCCCGGCCGCTCGCGGCGCAGCGCGCGCGCCACCTCGCCATCCTCGAGGTGCCGCGGGGACGCAGTGTCGGCACGCCGCCGACGCTGGCCAGCAGTGTGGGAAGCGGGCTCATTGGCCAGGCCGCGGTGCTGGTCGGTTACCCCAGCGTGCGCCAGGGGAACGGCGACGCGCCGCAGGCCCACGCGACGGCCCTCGCCGCGGTGACGATCGCCAACGAGAAACTGCTCCAGCTCGAACCGCTCGGGCCTGCGCTCGCGCCGGGCAGCCCGGTGTTCGACCGGTCGGGCACGGTGATCGGCATGCTGCTCCCCGGTGCCACCAGCGAGCACCTGCTGGACGCGGTACCGGCACCCATGATCACGGCGTTCCTCGACGGGAATACCGGTGACCGCTGAACGGCGCGCCGCGGCGCCGTTCGCCTGGATCGCGGCCCTCGCCTTCGCCTCAGGTTTTCCGTTCGGCCTCATCAACGAAGCGCTTCCGGTCTACCTCCGGAGCGGAGGTGCCAACCTCGTCGATGTCGGGCTCGTCGCCGCCGCGACGTTTCCCTGGACGTTCAAGTTCCTCTGGGCACCGATCCTCGACCGTACCGGCACCCGGAAGCAGTGGATTGCGGGGTGCCTGATCCTCCTGGCGCTCGTCATTCCGCTCATCGCGCGCGTGGATGCCTCGCAGCACGGACGACTCTTCTTCGGGTTGATCGTGCTGGCGGTGACGCTCTCGGCGACCCAGGACGTGGCGATCGATGCCTTCACCATCCAGTCGACGCCGCGCGAGCAGCTCGGCGTGGCCAACTCGGTGCGCATCGGCGCCTATCGGGTCGCGATGCTCGTGTCGGGTGGAGCCGTCATCTGGCTGGCCGGGCGGCAGGGATGGCCGGCCGCGTTCACGGCGGCGACCGTGATCACCGTCGCGCTCGCGGCGGCGGCACTGCTCCTGCCTTCCACCGGGCAGGTACGACCGCCGGCGGGTCAGTCGCTGTGGCTGCCGCTCCAGTCGCTGCTGTCACGTCCCGGGATCGGCTGGGTGCTGTTGTTCGCGCTGCTCTTCAAGCTGGGCGATGCGGCGATGGACCCGATGACGCGACCATTCTGGGTCGATCGCGGATTTTCGCTGGAGGAGATCGGCGCGGTGCTGACGACCGGCCGGATGGTGGCTACGGTGAGCGGCGCGGTGCTGGGCGGGTACCTCACCACGCGATGGGGCATGCGCACCGCGCTCTGGTCGCTCGGGTCGCTGCAGGCCGTGTCCAACCTCGGGTACTGGGCGGCAGCGGCCCTGCCGCCGTCGAAGGGCCTGATGCTCGCGGCCGCCCTGTTCGAGAACTTCTCGGGCGGCATGGGGACCGCCGCGTTCGTGGCCTACCTGATGTCGGTGTGCGAGCCGAGATTCGCGGCGACGCAGTACGCGGTGCTGTCGGCGCTGCTCGCGCTCACCCGGGCGGTGGTCGGGCCGATCGCCGGTTTGCTGACTGAGCGAATCGGCTATGCCAGCTTTTTCCTGCTCACCTTCCTCCTGGCGCTGCCTGGTTTCGCGCTCCTGCCGTTCCTTTCACGCCTGGGGCCACCGCGCGACGACGTCAGCGCGACCGCTCACTGACCCAGCGTCCGACCGCGGCCTGCATCAGCCGCTGGCGGTGCCAGGCGACGAGCACCGCACCGTCACCGGGGATTTCGCCGGCAAGCCGCGGGTGACCAAACAGGACGGTGAGGTCACTCCCCGGCACGAGTTCCTTCAGTGCGGCGCGTGAGGCATCACCGAAACCTGCGCGCCCCTTCCATGCCCGCGGCTCCGCGAACGCGAGCACGATACGACTCCCCCCCGACCCGAGCGGCACACCCAGCGCAGCGAGCGTCGTGGCCACTGCGTCGCTCGGCACGGGCGCATATGGGCCGCCGAGGTCGTCATCCACCGTCACCAGCTCGATTGGCCTGCGCAACTGCGGCAATCGCGCGCGCGTGACCCCAGCGGCGACGAGCGCGTCCGCGAGTGCCGGTGCCCCGTCGAACGGTGCTCGCGGCAGCGGCGCCGGTGCGGTTCCAGCATTGAACAGCGCCCGCTCGTAGCGGCGCAGCGCCTCCTCCACTCGCGTCGGCGCAATCCGACCCGACGCCAGCGCCGACACCAGCGCCGCTGCCACCGCGGCGGTGTCCTGCGGGTAGAGGAGGATGTCCACCCCGGCCGCCAGTGCGGCAACGGCCGCATCCGCTTCCGAGCGACCGGCGAGCGCCGCTTCCATGATCAGCGCATCACTCACGACCAGCCCGTCGAACCCTTCCTCCCGAAGTTCACCGATGATCACGCTCGACAGCGTGGCCGGGAGGCCGGACGGATCAAGCGCGGGATAGCTCACATGTGCCGTCATGAGCGATGCGACGCCAGCATCCATCGCGGCGCGGAAGGGCACCCGGTCTGCCGCCAGCTGCTCACGCGTCGCAGAGACCACCGGCAGCGTGATGTGCGAGTCGGTGGTGGTACGGGCGTGACCGGGGTAATGCTTGGCGCAGGCGAGTGCCCCTGCCCCCTGGCATCCCTCGATCCATGCCGCGACATGGCGTGCCGCGAGCGCCGGCTCGGCCGCGAACGCGCGGGTCTGGATGATCGGGTTGTCCGGTAGGAGGTCCAGGTCTGCGACCGGTGCGAAGACCCAGTTGATGCCCACGCCGCGGGCCTCGTGGGCCGTGACCGCGCCCGCCCAGCGCGTCACCTCGAGCCGGTCGAGCGCCGCGAGGGCGCGCGGCGGCGGGAACTGGGTGAGCCCATCGAACTGCTGGCCCGCGCCGCGTTCCAGGTCGGCGGCAAGGAGGAGGGGCCTTCCCGCCTCACCCCGCAGGCGCGTGGTCAGAGCGCGTACCGCCTCGGCGGTGCCGCCGAAGATGATGAACCCGCCGACGCCCAGCTCGAGCGCCCGACGGGCCGGCTCCCATTCGTGATCGAACCCGGTGTCGTCCCGCCAGCGAATGGCGGGGAAGATGAGCCGTGAAGCCGTCATCCTGGCGTGATGCTCCCGAGCACCCGGGCACCGCGCGCGCCGGTGCACGATGGAAGGCTGGCCGGCTGGCCATGCAGGGTGAGATAGCCGAGCAGCGCGAACGCCACCGCCTCCTTGGCATCGCCGTCGAAGAAGAGCTCATCGAAGCGCCGTAACCGGCGGCCCTGAGCGCCGAGCGCCGCCGCGAGCGACTCGAAGAGCACGGGATGCCGCGCACCGCCACCGGACACGACCACCTCGGGCGCACCCGGTACCCAGTCATGGATCGCACGCGCGATCGAACGGGCCGTGAACGCGACGGCCGTGGCCACACCATCTGCGCCCGGGACGCGGCGGTGGATCTCCTGGGCGACTGCATCGCCGAAGTGCTCGCGCCCGGTGCTGCGCGGCGGCGCCTGGCGGAAAAAGCCGTCCGCGAGGAGGCGTGTCACTTCCGCTTCGCTCACTCTGCCTCGAGCCGCCAGGACGCCGTCCCGGTCGTAGGGCAGCGACGGGTCGACGAGGCGGGCCACCGCGTCCATGAGCACCACCCCTGGCCCGGTGTCGAACGCCATTGCGCCATCGTCGATCGCGCGGCGGCCGACGTAGGTGACGTTCGCCATGCCTCCGATGTTGAGCAGCACCCGCGGGCCGTCGGTGGCGCCGAACAGCAGAACATCTGCCGCCGGCACCAGCGGCGCGCCCTGCCCACCGGCCGCCACGTCCCGCGACCGGAAATTGCTCACCACGGGTCGGCCAAATCGCTCGGCGAGCACTGCGGGCTCGCCCAGCTGCCAGCTCACGAGCGGCGGCTCATGCCACACCGTCTGGCCATGCATGGCGATGAAATCAACGGCGGATGCCGGCGCATGCGCGGCCGCAAGCACCTGCTCCACCGCGTCGGCGGCCCACCCCGCGATGGCGACATGCAGCCGGGCGAGCTCGGCGGCAGTGGCGCCGTCGAGGCCCCGCTGGATCAACGCGCGCTCTTTGGCGCTGTATGGGCGAGTAACGAAGGCGATGAGCTCCGCATGCGTTGGTCCGTGGAATCGCACCATCGCCGCGTCCATGCCATCGAGCGACGTACCCGACATGAGGCCGATCCCGATGGCGGGGCGCTCGGTCATGACAGCACTGGAGGCGGGTCGCCCACGATGGCCCGGAGGCGTCCGGCATGCGCGGTGAGGAGTGCCTCGGCCTGCTCGCGGTCCACACCCCGCCGAGCCATGACGATCGCCGTTTTCACCTCGCCCGCGGCGCGCTCCAGCACCTGGGCAGCCGCATCTCGCGCGAGTCCCGTGGTTTCCATCACGATGCGGTGGCTCCTGTCCTCGAGCTTCGCGTTCGACGCGCGTAGATCGACCATGAGGTTGCCGTAGGTCTTGCCGAGGCGGATCATGGCCCCAGTGGTGATGGTGTTGAGCACCAGCTTTGTGGCGGTGCCGGCCTTCATGCGGGTAGAGCCGGTGATCACCTCGGGCCCGACCAGCACCACGATGCAGACATCACAGGTACTCCTCAGCAGGGCCGGCGGCTCGGCGCACGCCACAAGACCGGTGCTCGCACCCAGGGCCTGCGCCCGACCCAGTGCCGCCCGCACATATGGCGTGGTACCACTCGCCGCGATGCCGATGACCACGTCGTGATCGCGCACGTGATGCTCATCCATCGCGGCGATGCCAGCATTGATGTCGTCCTCGGCACCTTCCACCGCCTTGACCAGCGCGCGGGCCCCGCCGGCAATGATCCCGACCACCATGTCAGGAGGGGTGCCGAAGGTCGGGGGGCATTCCGCCGCGTCGAGCACGCCCAGGCGCCCACTGGTGCCGGCGCCCACGTACAGGAGCCTTCCGCCCCGCCGGAACGTGCGCTCCACCAGTTCGATCGCCTGCGCGATCGAATCGCGCGCCAGCGACACGGCGCCAGGCACCCCGGCATCTTCACGGGCCATCTGGTCCACGAGCTCGATCGGTGACGCCACGTCGATGTCGCGCGTATTCGGGTTGCGACGTTCGGTAAGGCGGGGATCGAGGAAGTGCTCGGGCATGGGCTGGGGGTACGGGTGAGCAGAAGGCCGCGTGCGGCTAAATTAGACCCCGCCCAACGCCCCGGGCAACCATGGGTCGCTTCACACCTCTGCCAGAGAGCCCCGTGACTCGATTGCGCGCCATGATCCTGTCGCTCGTCCTCGCCAGTTGCGCGCCGTCGGCGCCACCAGCCCCGTCGCCCCACGCCGAGACGCCTGCCGCCGGGCCCGGCGCCGCGGCCGCCACCACATCCTCAGGCTACTTCCCGGACTCCTGGAGGTACCCAGGGGCCGCTCGCTCGGAACGCGGCCCGCATGCCATGGTGGCGTCGGGGAATGACATTGCGAGCGTGGCGGGCCGGGAGGTGCTGCGGCGCGGCGGAAATGCCGTGGATGCGGCAGTGGCGGTCGGCTTCGCGATGGCGGTGGTGGACCCGGAAGCGGGGAACCTGGGCGGAGGTGGCTTCATGCTCATCCGCCTCGCCGATGGCTCGGTGTACTTCCTCGACTATCGGGAACAGGCACCGCTCGCCGCATCCCGCGACATGTTCCTGGACCCGGACGGGAAGGCGACCGACAAGAGCCAGATCGGCTACCTCGCCCCGGCCACGCCGGGTTCCGTGATGGGCATGGTAGAGGCGCATCGCCGGTTCGGCCGGCTGCCCTTCGCCGAGGTCATCAACCCGGCCATCGCGCTGGCGCGCAGTGGGTTCGTGCTCGATTCTATCCGCAGCGCCCGGATCCGCAACGACAGCACGAAGCTGGCGATGTTCCCGTGGTCAGCCGCGATCTACCTTCGGGGCGGCGGCGTGCCCGCTCCCGGCAGCGTGCTGGTGCAGCACGACCTGGCCCGGACGCTGGAGGCAATTCGCGACCACGGCAGTGACGGCTTCTACCGGGGATGGGTGGCGGACTCGCTGGTAGTGGAGATGGCTCGGCACGGCGGGCTCATTACACAGGCGGACCTTGACCAATACAAGGTGTACTGGCGGCAGCCAATCACGCTGCAGTACCGCGGGCATACGATCTACGCCGCGCCACCGCCCTCCTCGGGCGGGCTCACGCTGGGCGTCGCGCTGAACCTCTTTAGTACCTGGGCTGCCCTGCCACCATTTGGCTCGACCGCCCTGCTGCAGATCGAGATCGAGACCATGCGGCGCGCGTTCGTCCTGCGGAACGCCACCATCGGCGACCCGGATTTCGTCATGGTGCCGGCGGAGCGTCTCCTGTCGGCGGCACTGGCTGATTCTCTCCGGCGAACCATCGATCCCACCCGCGCGACGCCGACGCTCGGTGCCGAGGCCGGCGCCGGCACCGGATCGACCACACACTTCTCGGTGGTGGACCCCGAAGGCAATGCCGTGGCAACGACCACGACGCTCAACGACCTGTATGGCAGCGGGGTGACCATTCCGGGTACCGGCGTCCTGCTGAACGACATCATGGACGACTTCACCGTGGCGCCAGGCCGGCCCAACAGCTGGGGACTGATCCAGGGTGAGGTGAACGCCATCGTGCCGCTCAAGCGCCCGCTGTCCAGCATGTCGCCCGCCATCATGCTCGGGCGGGACGGCGGGCTCCTGCTTGTGGTGGGGTCACGCGGCGGCGCCACCATCATTACCCAGGTGCTGCAGGTGCTGAGCAACGTGATCGATCACGGCATGGACCTCGTGAACGCCGTGGCGGCACCACGCATCCATCACCAGGCCTTGCCGGATTCCGTGCGGGTAGACCGCGGCGGGTTCCGGCCCGAAGTGCTCGACTCGCTTCGGGCCATGGGGTACGGCATCCGGGAATCCCAGCCCGGCGGCGACGTCGAGGCGATCGGCCGGGTCGGGGACGGCTGGATCGGCGTGAGCGACCCTCGGTCTGGGGGCGGGACGGCGGGGTACTAGCGGGTAAACACCTCGCTGAGCGTAATCGTCAGCGCACTGCCCGGCACCACGAAGATGTCGTTGTCCTTCGTCTGGGTCATGCGCTGGGCACCCACGGCTCCACCAACCACGCCGCCGATCACGGCGCCTGTGCCCTTCCCGATGAGCCCACCCACGATGGCACCGGCACCGGCACCTCCAGCGACCTTTGCCACGTCACCGGCCGAACTGCCGCGATGCTTGTAGGTGAACGCCGGCGTGCTCACCGCACCCACAAGGGGATACCTGGCGCCGTCGATGAGCACATTCTGGGTCGACATGCGCAGCGTGCCCTTGTCCTTCTTGTTCTCCGACCACTTGATCGCCTCGATCGTGAGCGTCACGATTGATCCCGCCGGGATCACCATGTGTCCCTCCGGGTCACTGACCGGCTCGACAACGCGTACCCGGACCCGGTGGCCCGCGCTGTCGCTCTTCGAGGAGATCGTGTCGATGACGGTCGCGTTGATCACCGTTCCCTCGGCCAGCTGCCGCTTCGGAGCTGGCGCTGGGGCGGCCAGTTCGGCGACGGCCGGTGGCGGCGCCCCGCCTGGCGCCGCAGGCTTCGGTGCCGGCGCGGGCCGGGGCTTGGGGGCCGCAGCGGCCGGCGGCGCGTCCCGGTAGACCACGACGGTTTCGACCGGGGCCGCCGCCACTGGGGACGGCACCAGGGCACTGTCGGCTGGGGCGGGCACATCGGACAGCTTGGCCATCGTGTCGACGGGCGCAAGCTGCAGGTCGCGGCCGCCGTCGGCGGCGACAGGCTTCGGCTCGTCCTTGCCGCAGGCAAGGAGCAGGATCGTCGCCGCGGCCAACCGGAACTGATGCTGTGTCACACGGAATCTCCTCGTGGTACTTGCTGCAGGTCAGGGCTCCCCTGACATTCTACCACGCCATGCGCGAGCTGCGAAGTCTCCTGCCCTACATGCGTCGCTACCGCGGCACCTATCTCCTGGGGCTGCTGTTCGTGGTGCTCTCGAATATCCTGACCACGCTCGGGCCGCGCTTTCTCGAGCGCGCGATCGATGACCTGACCCGCGGTGCGGCGCTGCGCGCCGTGGTATTCAGCGCGTCACTGATGGTGATGGTCGCGGTCGTGGGCGGCGCCGCGCGCTACGGGATGCGGGAGTGCCTCAACAGCGGCAGCCGGCGCGTCGAAACCGACATGCGCGACGATCTTTTCGCCCACCTGCTCCGCCAGGATGCGGGATTCTACGACCGCCATCCCACGGGCGACATCATGGCCCGCGCCACGAACGACCTGACCTCGCTCCGGATGGTGGCCGGCCCGGCGCTGATGTACCTGGTCGACACCACCATCCGTGCAATGATTGTCGTACCCGCCATGGCACACATCAGCGCGCGGCTGACGCTGCTGGCCCTGCTGCCGATGGTTGGCTTGCCGCTGGTCATGATATTCCTCGGCCGGATGATCCACAACCGGTCGCTCGCCATTCAGACGTTTTTCGGCGTGATCACGTCGCATGTACACGAGCATATCTCCGGGGTGCGCGTAGTGCGCGCATACCGACAGGAGCGGGCCGAGACCGCCGCGTTCGTGAAGCTCAACGATGAGTATCTCGGTCGCAACCTGTCGCTTGCGTATGCCCAGGGTGCCTTTCATCCGCTGCTGGCACTGTTCGGGGGGCTTGGTACCGTGGTGGTGCTCCTCCTCGGGGGCCAACTGGTGATCGACGGCCGCGTCACGGCGGGCGCATTCGTGGCGTTCGGGGTGTACCTCGCCATGCTCGTATGGCCGCTGATTGCCCTCGGCTGGGCGGTAAACCTGGTGCAGCGTGCCACTGCAGCGATGCAGCGCATCGGCGAGATCCTGCGGGAAGTGCCGGCGATCGTGTCGCCTGGCAACCCCACCGCCCTGCCGCCTGCCGCGGGCGCCCGGAGCGTCACGTTCGAGCAGGTTTGGTTTCGGTACCCGGCGGCGAAGGATCGGGGCTGGGCCCTCTCCGACGTATCCTTTCACGTGGCACCGGGGCGATCGCTGGCCATCGTGGGCGCCACGGGCGCCGGGAAGTCGACCATCGCCGAGCTGCTGTCACGCAGCTACGACCCGGGTCGGGGACGCATCCTGATCGACGGTGTGGCACTGGGTGAGCTCGCGCTTCCCGACCTGCGCCGCGCGCTGGGCATCGTGCCGCAGGAAACCTTCCTGTTCAGTGATACCCTTCGGCACAACGTGCTGCTCGGTGCGCCCGACGACGGTCGCCTGGAGCGGGTCGCCGAAGTGTCCCAGCTTGCCGCCGCCATTCCGGAGCTGCCCCGCGGCTACGACACCATGCTGGGTGAGCGCGGGATCAACCTGTCGGGCGGGCAGAAGCAGCGGGCCGCGATCGCGCGCGCGCTGGCGCAGGATCCGCCCATTTTCCTGCTTGACGATGCATTGAGTGCCGTCGATGCCAACACCGAGGCGAAGATCCTGCTGGCCCTCCGCAGTGCGCTGGAAGGGCGCACGACCATCATCATCTCGCACCGGCTGGCCGCCGTGCGTGATGCCGATGAAATAATCGTGCTGGATGAGGGACGTGTGGTGGAACGGGGCACGCACCCGATGCTGATCTCGGCGCGGGGGCGCTACTGGGAGTTGCTCCGGCGACAGGAGGCTGAGGAGGAGCTGGAACTGACCACCTGAAGCACTTCGCGCCCCCTGAGCCTCGGCGTCATCCCGGACTACAGTCGTGTCTTCAGGAAATCGGGCGTCAGGGTCTGCAGCATGGCGGCAAGCCGGGTGAACTCGCCTGAGACCATCAGCACTCCCACCGCGATCAGGAGCACGCCGCTGATACGCATGACCCACGGCAGGTACTTCCGGAAGCGCTGGAACCAGTCCAGGAACGACTCGAGGGCCAGCGCAGCAAGCAGGAACGGCACCGCGAGGCCCGCGGAGTAGGCGCCCAGCAGGAGCATGCCCCGCCCCACATCCTGCTCCACCGTGGCCAGGCTCAGGATCGCGCCGAGAATCGGCCCGATACACGGCGTCCATCCGGCCCCAAACGCCATGCCGACCAGCACGGAACCGAGGAAGCCCACCGGCTTGTCCTGCAGATGAATGCGACGCTCCATCTGGAGCGCATTGAGCTTCAGCACGCCGAGGCAGTAGAAGCCGAAGGCGATGATGAGCAGGCCACCCGCGCGCGTAAGCCACACCTGGTAATAGCGAAGCGCCCGGCCCAGCGCCGTGGCGCTGGCGCCAAGCAGGACGAAGATCAGGGAGAATCCGGCCACGAAGCACAGGGCATGGAACAGGGCCAGCCGGCGGCGCACGCCCAGCTCGGACAGCGACATGCCGGTGAGGAACCCCACGTAACTTGGCACCAGCGGAAGGACGCAGGGAGAAAGGAAGCTCAGGAGGCCCGCCGCAAATGCCACGAACAGGCCGAGTCCCGCCGTTTCACTCATCCGAGCATTCCGCCCAGGTCACGCTGCCGGCAGTCGCGGCAGAGCCCATAGATCTCGATGCGATGGCGCTGGTGCTGGAAATGGAACTCATCGGCGATGACGGGGAGCATCCTTTCAAGGCGCTCATTGTGGAACTCGTGCACCGCACCGCAGCGCAGGCACACGAGGTGCTCATGTTGCTGCGATGACGACACCGGCTCGTACCGCCGGAACCCCTCGCCGAAATCATGGGCGCGGAGGAGACCGCTCTCGACCAGCGTATCAAGGGTGCGGTACACGGTGGCGGTGCCGACGCGGGCGCCCATCTGCTTGAGCCGGCGCTCGATGGCATCGACCGAGAGATGCTCATCGGACTCGAAGAGCACCCGGGCGATCAGCGTGCGCTGGGGTGTAACGGGCAGGCAGTGATCGCGGAGATGCCGGTGGAACCGCTCGAGGAGGCCGGCCGCCTCCTCACGGCTGAGGTGCGCCATCGAGCGCCGCGTCGCGCCACTGGTCGACGGGGACCGGCACCGGTGCATCATCCTCGCCCAGCCGCCGGCGAACATTCACCAGGAGTTCCTCGAGGGCCTCCACCGGGCCGCTGCCAACGTCTTCGAGCGAGTGCTCGAAGGCACCGCGCTCACGCCCACGAATGGTCAGTGCGTAGCGCGCCGTCCAGATGTGACGGCGTTCGCCATCACGAAGGGCCAGAATGGCGGTGCCCAGCTCACGGCGCTCGAGCCGGATGGGCTGGAACTGCCAGATCCCCTCGACCGCATCGACCGGCAGAACCGCCAGCACTGCCTCGGCCAGCCGCGGCCAGCCGCCCCGCCAGGCAGTACGGGCTGGCGCCGTCACGCGGCGGCCCGCGCCTGTTCGACGTAGAACCGCAGCACATGCATGAAGT
>JANNSD010000198.1:0-15846 GCA_031402225.1 Gemmatimonadota bacterium
ACCATGGCGACGATGCGCTGCAGCTGGTCTACCAGGTGATCGAGCTCGGCGTCGGGCACCTCGAGCGCCGACAGGCGTGCCACGTGCAGGACGTCATTCCGGGTGATACCGCTCATGCTCCCTCCCAATCGCGTTCGAGACCGGCGTAGGCAACCAGGAGTTGCTTGACGCCGATCGTTTCGTCATCGAAGGCCACGGAGACCTTGAGGTCGCGTCCGGTGCCGATGAGCCCCTGAATCTTGCCACTGCCGAACCGCCGGTGGCGCACGCGCTCGCCTTTTACATAACGGGGCGAGTCTTGTGACGCCTCCTCAGGCGGCAAGGCGGCAAGGCGGCCAGGCGGCAAGAAGGACGAATCAGTGTCGTCGTCGCGCTGGCGTTGGCGACCCCAACCACTATAGCGGCCGGTTGTCATGCCGCCGCCCTGGCGTCCCACAGAAAATACCAGTGAGCTCCGCTGTTCATCCACTATCTCGGGGGGAACGGCATCCACGAACTTGGACCGGATCGAGTGACGGAGTTCCCCGCCGCGGCGCCGAGTCTGGGCCCAGGTGAGGTAGAGCTTGTCGCGCGAGCGGGTGAGGCCAACGTAGCAGAGCCGCCGCTCCTCCTCGAGACCGCCGGGGGTTTCCTCGGCGCGGGCAAGGGGAAAGAGCCCGTGCTCCAGCCCGGAGAGCACCACGAGCGGCCACTCGAGACCCTTGGCGGTGTGCAGGGTCATCAGCGTCACGCCGTCTTCGCTGCCCGCGAGCTTGTCGTTGCCGGACAGGAGTGCGGCTTCCGTGAGGAACCTTTCCAGTGGAGTCGAAGGCTCGTCCTCCCCCGCTACCTCCGACCACTCTGCTGTGGCGGCAACGAGTTCGCGCACGTTCTCCCAGCGGTCGGCGCCCTCGGGGCCCTCTGCCATCAGCAGCTGCTCGTACTTTATCGCCTCGATGAGCCGCTCGAGCACGTCGGCGGGAGCCAGGGTCTGGGCCTGTGCCGCGAGCGAATCGACGAGCTGCGCAAATGCCAGGAGCGCGATGCGCACATTGGGCCGGAGCTCGGGGGCGCGATCGGCGGCGCGGGCGACGGCGAGCAGCGGCTGCTTCCACGCCGACGCCACGTCCGCGAGCGTGGCGAGGGCGGTATCGCCGAGCCCGCGCCGAGGAACGGCAATGGCGCGAAGAAAGGCTGCGTCGTCGCGCGGGTTGGCGATGAGGCGCAGGTAGGCGAGGAGGTCCTTCACCTCGCGCCGATCGTAGAAGCTGATGGCCCCGATGAGGCGATAGGGCATGCCGGCGCGGCGGAAGGCCTCTTCCATGGCGCGGGACTGCGAGTTGGTGCGATAGAGCACCGCCATGTCGCGGGGCTCGAAATCGTTGGCCTGGCGACGGCGCACCAGCTCGCGCACCACCCACTCGGCCTCGTCGCGCTCGTCGGCGGCGGTGAGCAGGGTGATCGATTCCCCGCCCCGCCGGCGCGTCACCAGTGTCTTGCCCATGCGCCCGCGATTCTCGGCGATGACGGCGTTGGCGGCGTCGAGCACGACCTGCGACGAGCGATAGTTCTCCTCCAGCTTCACCACCTGCGTGCCGGCAAAATCGTCCTGGAACTGGCGCATGTTCTTCACGTCAGCGCCGCGCCAGCCGTAGATGGACTGGTCGTCGTCGCCGACCACCATGACGTTGCCGTGCCCGCCCAGGGCTCGGACCATCTCGTACTGGGCCCGGTTGGTGTCCTGGAACTCATCCACCAGCAGAAACGCGAAGCGCTCACGCCACGCCGCGAGCCGGTCGGGATGCTCGCGGAAGAGGGTGAGCGGATGGAGCATGAGATCGTCGAAGTCCATCGCGTTGGCGCTCTTCATGGCCGGGCCGAGCGCCGAAAAGACGTCGCCGGCGACCTTGGCAAGGCGATCAAAGGGGTTCGACGCGGCGAGGTCCTCGGGCGACTGCATCTTGTTCTTGGCGGCGGAAATAACCGACGACACCGCGCGCGGCGTGAAGGTCTTGGGCGAGTGGCCCTTCGACTCGAGCAGCCGGCGCACGAGCGCCTCGCGGTCATCCTCGTCGTAGATGGTGAAGGCTCGGGTAAAGCCGAGCAGCTCGGCTTCGCGACGCAGGAGCCGGGCGGAGAGACTGTGGAAGGTGCCGATCCATAGGCCGGCGGGGTCGCGGCCCAGCATGCGACCGACGCGCGCCTTCATTTCGCCGGCGGCCTTGTTGGTGAAGGTGACGGCGAAGAGGCGCTGCACCGGCACGCCGTGCTGCTCGATGAGGTTGACGATGCGCGCCGTGAGCACGCGGGTCTTGCCAGAGCCGGCGCCAGCGAGCACGAGCATGGGGCCGTGGACGTGCTCCACCGCCTCGCGCTGTGCGGGATTCAACCCCTCGAGCCACTCCATCCAGCTAGACCTCCTGATCGGCGAGCGGAATGCGAATCACGAACGCCGTGGTGGCTGCCAGGGGGTCGAGCTCGATCCTGCCGTGGTGTGCATCCTCGATGACGCGGCGGGCCAGAGCGAGACCGATGCCCCAGCCGCGCTCCTTGGTGGTGATGCCGGGTTCGAAGATCGAGCGCCGGATTTCGCGCGGCACGCCGGGCCCGTCATCCACCACCCGCAGTTCACCGGAACCGCGCACGGCCTCGGCGTGGATGGTAATGGTGCCCCCGCGGCCCTGGAGGGCATCGATGGCATTTTTTACCAGGGCCTCGAGCGCCCATTCCAGCAGCACCGGATCGCCCTTCACGGTGGGACCAGCACCGGCCGCCTCGACCCGCAGGTCGATCGGGTTGGCATGCTTCGGCAGCCGGGGCCGGAAATATCCCGCCACGCGGTCGGCGAGGGCGCCAAGCCCGATGGGCTCACTGCGCGGCGCATTGCCGATGCGCTCGAAGCGCTGGGCCACGCGATCGAGGCGCTCGGTATCGGCCAGGAGATGATCTGCCAGCCCCACCGGCGGCGTGGCGCGGGACCGCAGCGTCTCGATCCATCCGTGCAGGCTCATGAGCGGCGTGCCGAGCTGGTGTGCCGCCTCGCGCGCCATGGCGACCCAGACGCGATCGCGCTGGGAGTCGATGGCGGCGCGGTACGCGAAGATGGCGATGCCGATGATGAACGCAATGGTGACGGCCTCGAACACCACCAGCGTGGTGATGATGCGCCCCGCCGGCATGCCACCGTAGTGAATGGTGCCCACGAGGGAGTCAACGACGGGCGGGTTCCGCGCATCGAGCCTGGCAGCGTATTCGCGCAACTTCGGATCGTCGATGGTGGCGGGGAACGGCACATTGTCGAAGGCCGTCACCCGACCGGTCTTGTCGGTGACGATCAGCGGCATGCCGAGTTCCTTGACATGCTCGCCCAGGCGGAGCAGTGCGCTCGCCTCGGCGCCGGGACGCGGGTCGTTGAGTCCGGTAAACACGCCCGCGTACAGCCGGCTGGCGCTCTCGGCCTCACGGCGAAAATGTCGCACGACGAAGAGGCTGGTGGCGACGCTGAGCAGCACCAGCAGGGTGACGAGCGCCACCACCACCATGGGCGCGAAGCGCCGCAGCCCCCGGCCGCTAGGCACGGGCGACGAGCCGGTCGGTCCCGAGGTACGGTACCAGCGCACCGGGGATCCGTACCGAACCGTCCGCTGCCTGGTTGTTCTCGAGCAGGGCGATGATCGTCCGCGGGAAGGCCAGCCCGGACGCATTCAGCGTGTGCACCAGCTCGGGCTTGGCCCCGGCAGACGGGCGGAAGCGGATGCCGGCGCGGCGCGCCTGGAAATCGGTGAAGGTGCTGGCGCTCGACACCTCGAGCCAGGTGCCGACGCCGGCCGCCCAGACCTCGAGGTCCCAGGTACGGGCGCTGTGGAACCCGGTGTCGCCCGCGGCGAGCGCCAGGCGACGATACGGCAGTTCCAGTCGCTCGAGCACCGTCTCGGCGTGGTGCACGATGAGCGCGTGCTGGGCGTCGGTATCCTCCGGGCGGCAGAGCCGCACGAGCTCGACCTTGTCGAACTGGTGCACGCGAATGAGGCCGCGGGTGTCCTTGCCGGCGGCGCCGGCTTCGCGGCGAAAACAGGGCGTCCAGGCGCAGACCGCGACCGGAAGGGCTGAGGCATCGAGGATGGTGTCACGGTAGATGTTGGTGAGCGGTACTTCGCTGGTGGGGATGAGGTAGAGCCCATCCGCGCCAACGGTGTAGAGCTCGTCGCCGAACTTGGGCAGCTGTCCGGTGCCCTGCATCGACGCCTTGTTCACCAGGTACGGCGGGGCCACTTCCTCGTAGCCATGCTCCTGGGTGTGCAGGTCGAGCATGAAGTTGCCGAGCGCGCGCGCGAGCCTGGCACCCATGCCGCGCAGGATGGGAAAGCCGGAGCCGGTCACCTTCGCGCCGTTCGCGAGATCGAGAATGCCGAGCGCCTCACCCAGGTCCCAGTGCGGCTTCGGGGCGAAGTCGAACGTCGGGATGGTCCCCCAGGTGCGCGTGACGCGGTTCTGGGAGGCGTCGCCATCGGGCACATCGGCCAGCAGGATGTTGGGCACGGCGAGCAACTCGGGCTCGAGGGCCTCATCCACCAGGCGCAGTTCGGCGTCGAGCGCCTTCACGGCATCGGCCGACAGCTTGAGTGACGCGAGCAGCTCATCGGCCGGCGTTCCCGCGCGCTTCCGCTTCGCCACGTCCTCTGTGGCGGCGTTGCGCTCGGCCTTCAGCGTTTCGGCACGCACCAGGATGTCGCGCCGGCGGCGATCGAGGGCCAAAATCTGCTCGAGCGTGGCACTTGCCGAAGGGTCCATACGACGCGCCAAGGCGGCCCGGGTTCCCTCGGGATCCTGGCGGAGTCGCTTGAGATCGATCACGCCCTAGTTCTCCGGAAGGCCAGGCTGGAGGCTGAGGTATCCGCAATTAATGTTGACGAGAAAGCGGAAGGTGACCGACCGCGCGACCGGATCGACAGAGAGGACCTCGATCTTGCCATACTGTGGCACCTGGAGCGTGGTGCACACGACTCGTGAGCGGGCGAAGTAGCTGCTGCCGGTGACCACGTCCACCGTGTCGTCGAAGACGTACATGCTGCCCGTCACCGCCGTCTTGATCGAATCGAAGGGGGTGTCGGTGATGTACAGCCCCGGGTTCAGGCCCGTCAGGGAGCCGAGTCCGAGGAGGTCGATGGGCAGGAAGACGGGCTTGCCCGAATTGTCCAGGTTGAACGCGAAATCGAACCCGGCGCTCTGGTCGGTGCGTACGGCGTTGCGGTCGGGAATGGAGAACCCGCTTGGATCGGTGATGGCGGTACGGTCGAGTGCCCAGACCGTGGTGGTGTCGATGCGATTGGCATCGGTCGGATCGGGCAAGGCGGTGGTGCTCGAACAGGCGGCCACGATCACGACCCAGAACAGCGTGCAGAACGACGGGATGGCGCGATGGAATCGGTGCATGGCGGGGAAGCTTAGGCCGCGCCCAGAGGGTGGTCAACCCGCGGATTTTTCTTGACTTCGCCCATTCCGCTCCATAGAATGCCGAGCGTTCTCCCCCTGCAGCGAAATGAGCCTGGCATGAGCAGCTTGAGCGAGGTGGTGCGCGCGCTGTCCGACCGACCGGGCGTCGAGGCGGTTGTCGTCGCGTCCCTGGATGGCCTGCCGATCGCCCATGACGGCCGGTCCGCTTCCGACCCCGACGCGATGGCCGCGCTGGCGGCAACCGTGATCCGTCATGCCGACCGGCTGGCTGAGGGCTCGGCGCTGGGTGCCGTGCAGACCATCGCGCTGGAGGCGGAGAAAGGCACACTCCTGATCACGCCCGCGGCACCGGGGAGCTGGCTGCTCGTGCTGGTCGAGCCGGATGCGAACTTCGGCCAGGTGCTCTACGACATCCGCCGGCATCGCACCGCCCTCGCGACGCTCCTGTGAACTGGGGCGTCATTCTCGCCGGTGGTTCCGGCACCCGCTTCTGGCCACTCAGCACTCCCAGCCAGCCCAAGCAGCTACTCCCGTTGACGGGCCCCGGCTCCACCGCCGAGGCCGCGGTGGAGCGGCTGGAGGGGTTCATCCCCCGCGAGCGGATCTTGGTGGTGACCGGCCCCGCCCTGGCGGAGCCGCTGCGCGACCGGCTGGCCCTTCCGCAGGCCAACATCCTGATCGAGCCCCGGGCGGCGTCCACCGCGCCCGCGCTGGTATGGGCAACTCTCGAGGCCCGGCGGCGCGACGCCGAGGCGGCGGTGCTCTCAATGCACGCCGACTGGTGGATCGGCGAACCGGAAGCGTTCCGGCAGACCGCCGACCTGGCCCTCCGCACCGCACGCGCGCACGACCGGCTGGTGACGGTGGGGATGGTGCCGACGCGGCCGGAGACAGGCTACGGCTACATCGTACCGGGTGCCCCGCTCGATGCCGACGCGACCCGGGTCGAGCGATTCCAGGAGAAGCCCGACGCGGCCACCGCGCTCGACCTCATGGCGGCCGGCGCGCTCTGGAACAGCGGACTCTTTGCCTGGACCGCCGAGCGACTGGCCGCCGAGGTGAGGGCCCACACCCCGGAGATCGCGCCCTGGCTGGACCGGATCGCCACCGGCGACGTGGCGGGCTTCTTCCAGGGCGTTACACCGGTCTCGATCGACGTGGGCGTGCTGGAGCGGAGCCAGGCGGTGGCGATGGTGCGCGGCGCGTTCCGCTGGGACGACGTCGGCACCTGGGATGCGATCGGCCGGATCCGGGAACGCGATGCGCGCGGCAACGTCACCGTCGGTCCGGCGTCACTGCACAACGCGACGGACTGCATCGTGTGGAGCGATGACGAGCCGATCGTGGTGAGCGACGTGAGCGACCTGATCGTGGTGCGCGCCAATGGTCGCATCCTGGTGACCCACCGCCGCCGCGCCGCAGACCTCAAGCAACTGCTCGACGCCTTGCCCCCCGCCATCCGCGACATTCCATGACCGCGCCGCTCGTCCTGCTCGAGCCGGACGATGCCACCGCGTGGGCACCGTTTCACGGCGCGCGCCCGATCTCGGAACTGCGGGCCGGGCTGTGGCGTATCCGCGACCGGTGGGAAGCCACGCTGGGTGTGTCCACCCACGCCATCCTCGGTGAATCAACACTCGGCTTCAGCGAGATCGACGCGCCAGCGTCGCGGCGCGTGGATGGCCTGCGAGGCCCGGTCATCGTGGCGCGGAGCGACTTCGCCCCGGCCGGCACCCGGATGTCGCTGGGCGCCGAGGTGCGGCGGCTCACGGCGAACGGCAGCACGGTGGCGTGGATCGTTCCCGACGGCGACACGTGGCATGCCGACCTGCTGGGGGCCTCGCAGGAGATCGACGGCATCCTCCTGCGTGGATCGTTCGACCTGATCACCGCACTGGAGCAACTGCTGGAGCACGACTGCGCCGACTTCCTGACCGGCGCCTCCGATCCGCTCCCACCGCATACTATCGTGCTGGGCGACGCGTCGCGGGTACGGTCGTCGGGTGCTGAGGTGGAGCCGGGCGTGGTGTTCGATGTGCGGCACGGCGTGGTGGTGATCGATCACGGTGCCGAGGTCCGGAGCGGCACCCGGCTCGAGGGGCCGTGCTATGTGGGGCCGGGTGCGCGGGTCCTGGGCGGGTTCATCAAGGGGTCGATCCTGGGCCCACGGACGGTGGTGCGCGGTGAGGTGAGCAGCACGATCTTCAATGGCTACGCGAACAAGGCGCACGACGGGTACGTGGGCCACAGCGTCATCGGCCACTGGGTCAATCTCGGTGCGGGCACCACGACGTCCAACCTCAAGAACACCTACGGGACGGTGCGCCTCTCGGTGGCGGGCACCACCGTGGACACCGGTCGCCAGTTTCTCGGCAGCTTGATCGGGGACCACGCCAAGACGGCGATCGGCACGATGCTGCCGACCGGTACGGTGGTGGGTGCCGGTGCCAACGTATTTGGCGACGGGCTCGGCAAGTACGTGCCGCCGTTCTCCTGGGGCGCGAGCGGCGCGGTCCAGCTCACCGAGGAAGGTTTCCTGCGCGTCGCCGAGCGGGTGATGCCGCGCCGGGACGTGGCGGTGACCGAGGAGCGCCGCGCGTCACTGGTGGCGATCTTCCGCCGACTCTCCGTCCGGTGACGACCAGCCTCATCGCCCTCGGCTCCGGATCCCGCGGGAACTGCTTTGCCCTCGAGTGTGAGGGTGCCGTGCTCCTCGTCGATGCCGGGTTCAGTGCCAAGGAGATCACCCGGCGGGCGGAGCGCGCCGGCATCGACCTCGGCGGACTGGTGGGCGTGGCGCTGACGCACGAGCATGGGGACCATGCATCGGGTGCACTCCGGCTCGCCGCCCGGCATGGCGCACCGGTGCTGACGTCGCCGGGGACGTGGCGGGCGCTCACGAAGGCGGGGAACGAGGGCGCCACGCACCGCCCGATCGGGAGCGCGCTGCGGGTGGAACTGGGGCCCTTCACGGTGTGGGGATGCCCCATCGCGCACGACGCAGCGGAGCCCTTGGCGGTGGCGGTGGAGTCGCTCGATGGGGTGAAGATCGGGATCGCGTACGACCTGGGGCGCCCGACCGCCGCCGTACGGCTGCTGCTGCGCGAACTCACGGCGGTGATCCTCGAGGCGAATCACGACGAGATCCTGCTGCGAACCAGCGGCTATCCTCCGTCCGTGCAGCAGCGCATCGCGGGGTCGGCCGGGCACCTCTCCAACCGCGCGGCTGCCGACCTGTTGGTGGAAGCGATGCACCCCGGCCTGGGCACGGTGCTGCTGGCACACCTGAGCCAGCGCTGCAACACCGAGGAACTGGCACGGACTACCGTCGAGCTTGCGCTGCGGCGGAAGGGGTTCCGGGGCGAGGTACACGCCGCCCGGCAGGACGACCCGGTCGGCCCGCTCCGGCTTACGCGCTGCGACGGGGCACAGATGGCCTTCGCGATCTAGCCGCGACGGCCGGCGCTCAGGAGCCGGGGTCGGCGGGGACCATCACCGAGTCGGGACGCGCCGTGGGCGGGCCCACCCGCTTGAGCGTCACCGGCTCGTCGAGCTCCTCGCCGGAGAGCTTCATCTTGTCGCCCTTGAGGTCCATGGTGTAGGTCTCCCACTCACCGCCCAAGAGGATGCGGATCTCGGTGGGCGACGGCCAGCGCCAGCGCACCACCTCATTACCCCAGCTGGCGCTCGAGTCAGAGCGGATAATGACCTGTTGTGGCCCGTCCTTCGATTTCACCTTGGCCACCCAGGTGCCGGTGATGCCGGCTTGCTGGGCCGACAGAGCGGCGGGGACCAGCAGCGCCAGCGGGACCAGCAGGTACTTCACCCCCATGGGACCTCCTCGCATGGTGTTACATAGCGGGACGCAGACGTAAACTTAGCGGCAGCCCCGGCAGCATACAGGGGGCCTGGCCGGGCCGGCATCGCTAGAGGAGGCAGGAATGTTCGAGTCGAGTCACCGCAGCAGTGGCGGCAGCGCCAACCGATGGCTGATCGTGGCCGGGGCCGGCCTTGTCATCCTGGCATTCGTCGCGCGGATGCTGCTCAACATCGGGCACACCAAGGTGTCCGACCTGGCGGGGGTGCTGCGGCCGGACACGACAGCGGCGCAGGCGGTGGCGCCGGTGGCCGAGGCGCCAGTGGTAGCGGCCCCGGTGGTCGTGACGGTCGATACTCCGCGCACCGCCCCGCCCGGTACGACCCGGCTCAGCAATGTGGCCCCACCGGTGCTGAAGCCCGACACCACCGGACGGGCGCCAGCGGCAACAGCGGCACCAGCCGATGGTGAATACGCCGTCCAGATCGGTGCCTTCGGATCGGACGCGAATGCCACGAAGCTCCAGAAGCGGGCATCGGCGCTGGGGTACACGACGGTCGTGACGACCCAGCGGCGCGGCGGGTCCACCCTGTACCTCGTCCGGGTGCGGGGCCTGCGCGACGCCGCCCAGGCGCGCCAGGCGTCTGATTCACTGGCCCGGACGCTTGGCGTCACGTCCGTCGTCGTCCCGCCCAGGCCATAGGAGCCACGAACGTGCCTCGCGTTGTGCTTCCCGGGGAATCGGAAGAGCGGGCTGCGGACCATTCGCAGCGCCGGCAACGAGGCCTTCTGCTGGCGCTCGTGCTGCTGGGTGTACTCGCGGCAGCGGCGTTCGGGCTCAAGACCTATCGCGACCGCACATGGAAGCGGAGCGCCGATACGGTGTTCGTGTCGGCACCGGCCTGGCCCAAGGCGGATGTTCGGCCGGAGGCGCCAAGGCCAACGTCGCCCACGAAGGAGTGGCTGGTGCTGGTTGGGGCGTTTGCGATCAAGAAGGACGCGGATGCCCTGGCCGCGCGGCTGGCTGGTATCGGCAGGCCGGTGAGCGTGATCGTGCCGGTGAGCGCCGGTGACTCCCTGAACAAGGTCATGGTAAGCGGAATTACCGATAAGGCGACCGCGCGCCGGCTGGCTGATTCTCTTGGTAAGGCGCTCGGTCGCCCGATCGCGATCATCGATCCGACCGGCGCGCGGGCCAAGTAGGCCCGCCCTAGTTGTCCACGGCGATGAAGAGGCCGATCTCACCAAGGTTGGAGGACGCGTCTACCGCGTTCGCGTCGCCTGGGAATCGGCCCGGAATGCCTGCCACCGATGCTGTGCCTCGAGCATCAGCCGGCTGCCAAGAGTGGTGGACGTGGTCATGGCGCTGGTTGCAAACGTCACGCACTCCCTCCGCGACGGCGCATGTCCCGGCAGTGCGCTGGAGGGAGGATGGGGCACCGGCACTTGCGAGAGCATCATGACCGCCTGCCCTCCGGGGACGAATCCGCACTCTGCCGCGACGCGTAACTGCGCCGCGGCAGATCGCGCGGCCGGCACCTTGAGCCGGGATGCGACGACCATGGCGCCGATGAGCAGCCAGGGTAGCCAGCGCCGGAGCCGGAACACGCCTCAGTTCCTCACCAGCTCGACGCGGGCCTGCTTGCTCTTCGCCGCGGTCGTTGCCTTGCCATCCAGCTTTTCCTCGGCGGGCAGGCCCGCGTTCGTCAGGAACACGACGATAGCGGTGGCCCGCGACTGCGCCACCCCCTTGTCGGTCTCAGTGACGTACACATCCACGTGATAGGTGCCCTGGGTGTAACTCAACGACTCCACGATCTTCACGAAGGTGACACGCACACCGTCCTCGGTGCCAGGGATCAGCTCCGCCGTCGCTCCCTTCCACGGCAGGTCGACGAGGACGAGCTTGCCCGCCTTCAGCTGGGAGTCGTAGTCGTCGGGGAGCCCGACTGGCGGCGCGCCCGCGCCGGTGACGGTCGGGGGAAGGTTCTGCTGTCCACCAAAGCGGCTCCCGTCGTTCGGCGCAGGCGGCTGCGGCTGGTTCTGCTGCCGGTAGCTTGCCATCGTCGCGTCCACCTGATCTTCCGTCATGCCCTGCTTTTTGAGCGTGGCGCGCATCTTCTTCTCGTCCTTCGCCGAGAGCGTACCACTCGCATCGGGCTGGCCGCCCCCGCCGGGCGACGTGAACAGGGCGGCCGTCGCGGCCGTCGCCGTCGCTACGGTCGCGACCGTGCTGGCGTTGACGCCGCCCATGCTGGCCAAGCCCGGGCCCGGTACGCCAGCACCGGCGCCACCGATCCCGCCCATGGCGCACGACGATCCGGTGGCACCGCCCGCCACCGCCGCTGCGATGCCGCCGGCGTTGGGGTTGCTGGCGGCGTCGATGCCCGCGGCGACGAACTGGCCCCCTGGCACCATGGTACAGGCCGCCACCTTGGCGACGCTCTGGACGGTCTTGTTGCCGGCGATCCCCTTGAGCTTGCCGAACATGCCCTTCTTCTTGGGCGCCGGCTCGGCGGTGGCGGTCGAGGCGGCCGATGGGTCGGCGGCGGCGCTGTCCTGGGCGGCGGCCGGCCGCGCGATGGCCATGAGGATCATGGCGATGAGGACGGGTACAACACTTCGGCGTGACATGGCGGAGCTCCTTCGCTGTCGGTCCGTCGGATTGCCCGATGGTTGGCGAGGGATACTCTAAGGCCGGGCAATCAGGGGCCGATCAGCCGGCGATCATTGCCGGATCAGTTGCCGGAATTCCGCCCTGACGGCTTCGCGCGCCCGCGCGAGCGGCGAGGCTGCACCGTCGCCTGCACGTCACCGAACTGTTCGTAGCGCTCGATGACGAAGCCGGACACTGGGAGGACCTGGATGTCCACCCGCCGGTCGAGGGCGTAGCGCTCGAGCCGCGGCATCCGCGGATTCCGGATCGGCGCCGTGGCACCCAGCGGCACGACCGTGATCCGCGCCGGGTTCACCCCCCGCTCCACCAGGTACTTCCGCACCGCCTCACCCCGCCGGGCCGACAACTGAAGATTGTACTTCGCCTGGCCCTGAGGATCGGTGAACGCGTCGAGCTGCACCATCGCGTCGGGCAGCGCCACCAGCTGGGCCGCCACCTGGTCGAGCACCTGCTTCGTAGCCGGGCTCAGCCTCGCGCGATCGAAGGCGAAGTGCACCGAGCTGGCAATCTTCACGGTGTCGATCACCGGGGCCTCGGGCCAGGCGTCCGCCACCGGCGTGGGCGGGGCCGGCGCCGTGTCCACCGGCGCAGGCGCGCACGCCGCCATCAGCCGCTTGATCTCGTCGATCAGCGCCTCCACTTCCTTCACGATCGGCGCCGAGCACTCGGGCCCGCCGGTGCGATGCTCCTCGACGGCGAGCAGCAGCTTCACCTGTGCCCTGGCGATCTCTGCCTCCGCGCAGTGGTTGGTATCGGATTCCTGCAGGGAGTCGATCTGTTGCCAAAGACCCGGCGCTACCGCCCCAGCGCCGACCGGTTCGCTGACCGTCTCGTACCAGGTTTGCCCCGCCTCGATCCGCTCCACGATGGCCACGGCGTGCACGAACGACGTATCCAGCACCGTTGAGCGATTGGCCCGGTCGTATTCTGTGCCCACGAACTCGAGCAGGGCGATGGCCCGCGCGCGGGCATAAATGTCGCCAGGATTCCGCGGCAGCGAGTCGGCCCGCACCAGCCACTTGTGGATGAGCGCCCAGTCGCGCGCCAATGCCTCGTCAGTGATGCGCTTCCTCGCCGGGAGCAGCTGGTCCTGGCTCTGTGCCGCCAGCGATCCCGCCATGAGCACGAGCCCCGCGAGTGCCATTGTCATCCGCCTCATGGGGCCGCCTCCGTCTTCCTCAGACCCGGCAGGATCGACTCGTCGAACTTGAAGTCGAGCCGCAGGTAAGGGCCCTGCAAGGTGTAGTCGGTCTCGCGCAGGTCACGATCCTGGAACCCGAAGAGGTTGTAGCCCGCGGCCACGCGCAGGTTGCTGATCACGCGCCGCCCCAGCTCACCGCCCACGCCGTAGCGCATGCTGCGGAACGAACCGCCCCACATCATGCTCCCCTGGAGGCCCACGTCCCAGTTGCGGTCGAGGTCGTAGATGCCGCGCAACTGGCCGAGCTGCGTCGCCGTCTTCGAGAGGAAGGCGTCGTCCTGGCGCAGCCACTTGGCGGCATACTGCGCCGAGATGGTGAGCCGCAGGATCGGCTGGTAGTTGAGCTGCGCGATGGCGATGTCGAGCCGGCGCGACGTCAGCTCGCCGTTGACCCCGTTGCGGAGGCGATCAACCCCGTGTTCCACCCGGCCCAGGCCGTTCCATTTGTTGCCGTCCGTTTCGCGCCACGCCAGGCCCAGCTGGCTGCGGGTGCGGAGCTGGTCGTCCGGCAGTGCATTCCAGAAGCCGCGGCCCAGCAGCGTCCAGTCTCGGCTCAGCTTCCGGGCGTAGCCGAGCGTGGCGAGAAAGTTGTCGCCGCTGATGGCGTTCCGGTATTCGGCGCGCAGCGTACCTTTCCAGAGCGGGCTTCGGGTGTATTCCACCGCCGCCGTCACCGCCGTTGCCTCGGCGCCATCGCCACCCTTGATCGGGTTGACCCGCTCGAACGAGGCGTCCACGCGGACGCCGGGGGCCACCTGCCACCGGTTGCGGAGACCGATGGTGGCCTCAGCCTCGCGACCGGAAAAGGCATCGCGCGCGCGGTACTCGCTGAAGAACTGCCCATCCTTGAAGTAGGCCAGGTCGAAGCCCACCACCGCCTGCGACAGGCGTTGCGCACCGTTGAGCGCGTACGGGCCGGCGAAGGACGACAGCAGCTCATAGCGGCCATAGAGGCGGAGCCGCGGGAACACCCAGTACTCCGCCGCCACGGCGGCGCGGCGCTGGTCGGTGTTCACCACGTCCTGCTCGAACTCAACCGACGCGCTGCCGCGCTTGTTCGGCAGGAGGCCGGTCAGCTTCACTCCGATGGCGTTGGTCTCGTTCGGCGTGGCGCCCGGCGTAATGCCGGTCGCGGTATCCACCGGCGCCGTGGTCTCCTGGGCCCAGCGGTAGCCAACCTCGGCGCGGAAGAGCCGCGAGATCGCGCGCTCGTACGCGATCAGGGCACCCTTTCGCCGCCCGCCGTTCACCCGGTCCTCACTCAGCAGCGCTTCCCCGCGAAGGCCGCTCTTCTGGTCGAGTTGCAGCGACGCGCGGGCACCGAACTGCAACTGCCCCGCCCCGAAGGTGGCCGACGGGTTCGAGAACGTCGTGGCACTCATCGCGCCGAACAGATTCGCGCTGAACTTCCCGGCCTGGTGCCGCAACTCGAAGCGTCCCGCCGTGCCGTCGCCCAGCGAGTCGGTATTGGTGAGCGCGCCTTCCGCGACCAGCTGCGTGTTCCGGCCGAGACGCGTGCTCGCGTTCAGAGTGTAGATCTGCCGCCCGTTGAGGGGGTTGTCGTCCTGGATCACCGCGCCACCCACCTCGGCGAACGAGCTCACCCGTACCTGCGCATCGGCGCCGTATACCCAGGCCTGCGGTGCATCCTGGGGCTCGACTTCATAGGTGACGCGGAGCGACACCGGGTTGAACTCGGCGTCCAGGCTTGGCAGGGGCTGCCGGAGCAGGATCCGGCCGGTGAACGGCTCCATCGTGTAGTCGGAGAAGCGCGTCAGCGGCATGATCTTGAGCACGCGCTCCGGCTGGTTCCGGTCGCGGGTCAGGATGTCGATTCGCTCGCTGTTCATCCGCGCGTTCGGCTGCGACAACTGGTACGGGCCGGAGATGCCGAGCCCGCGCAGTTCGTCCACCACCTGGGTGATCCGCGTCTGGCTGGCGAAGGCGTTCGCCTGCACCGTCCGGTTCTCGAAGTGCTGCACCGCGCCGGTCAGGCTCCGCAGGTAGCCGCCAAGTTGGCGTGCCTGCGTCGGTGCCGGGGTGACGTAGTCACCGTAGAGGAAGTAGTTCCGGCCCTTGTCGATGCGCACGTACAGCCGGTTGTACGACTGCGCGCCGAACTCCTTCACCGACGCATCGCCGTACACCGGATAGAACTCGTCCGGCTGGATGTCCCGCATGTACTGTCGGCCGGGGTCCTGCTCGGTATCGAAGGCGAGGGTCAGGAGGTAGCTCCCCTTCACCTTGCCCTGCAGGAAGAGCGCGGCGCGGGCACCGGCCCGGTTAAGCCCGCTGTCGCCGGAGATGGAAATGTCCTTGAGTTCCTGCTCGAAGCCGTCCTGCGGGGTCGACGGCACCAGCGCACCCTTGGAGAGCGAGCGCAGGTCGATGCGCCCCTCGAGGATACCGACCGCCGAGAGTGGCCGCGCCACCGGCAGGAAGGACACCCGTCCCGTTTGCACCAGGGCGCCGCTCGTTGCCCGGATCTCGCCCACGCCCTCGCGCGGCGACGCGGCCAGCATGAACTCGCCCTGCCCGTCCTTGAGCTGGGTCTGCACGCCCGGCTGGGTGGCGTCGAGATCTTCCACCAGCCAGCGACCGAGCGAGGTCTCGAGCGTGACGGTGGCCGGTGTGGTGATGGCGGAGCCATTCGGGGCCGCGATCTTCACCCGTACCGGCACCGACGTCACGCCGTCAGCCGGGACGCCCTTCGCCGGC
>JANNSD010000199.1:0-9713 GCA_031402225.1 Gemmatimonadota bacterium
GGTCTGGATCGCAACGGCGTCCTGCTCGGCTGTTTCCGGGCTCATTCAAGTCCTCGTGTTCATTGGGTTCGGTCAGGAAACTAGCGCCACCCTGGTTGTTTCCGAAGTCTGTGCCTGACGGGCCAGTCGGGCGGGGCGCCCGGGCCAGTCGGGCGGGGCGCCCGGCTCGGGGAAAGGAGAACGCACGCCGGGGTTCCCCTTCGATCCGATGTCACGGTGCGTTCTACGATCCCCTCGCCGGGCGCCCCATCCCTCCTGCCCCCGCAGTTACCTCACGTCCTCACGTCCTCACGTCATCACGCCTTGCACATGAATCGCATGCGTCGGGCAGTGACTGACATACGTCCCGTCCACCGGCGACCACTGGTGCACCGGCGCCACCACCTGCGCGATCCCGTCCGCGCCCATCTTGAACACTTCCGGCGCCCAGAGCGCGCACGCCCCGCACCCCACGCACTTCGACGCCTCCACCGTGATCCGCACCGGCCGCCGCGGATGGATCCCGGGCCCGAGCCGTTCCAGCGACCCCCCCACCAGGTCCAGCGCCGCCGACATCGACCGATACCCTTCGTCGATCAGTTCGGCCGTCCGGTCGAACGCGAACATCGAGATGTGTCCCACCCGCGGCTGCACCAGCATCAGCGGTGGAGACTGCCAGAACCGGAGCCCTTCGGCGCTCTGCGCCTGCATGACCATCTCCAGCCCGCGGATATACGTCGCCGCGAACCCCTGCGACTCCGCATCGCTCCGCTCCAGGTCGAACGGACCCAGCGGGTTCAGGTTCACCGCGATGATCGGTCCCTTGCCCGCGCCCGCCGCCACGCGCAGCGGCAGGTTCTCCACCACGGCTCCGTCCACGTAGTAGCGCCCGCGGATCAGCCGTGGTGGCAGGATTCCCGGCAGGGCGCACGATGCGAAGACCGCGTCGGCTACCCGCACATCGTCGAGTCCCGGCAGCCCCCACAGCACCTGCGCGCCTGAGTTCAGGTCCACCGTGTTCACCAGCAGGCGCCGGGGCAGCTCCCGGAACGTCAGGTCGGCCACCAGCCCGTCGAGTAGCAGTTCCAGCGGCTCGCGTCGGTACACCGCGGGGGCGTTCATCCGCCGAAGCGCCATGTCGGCATGCGCCACCGCGAATACGTGCCGCCGCTTCACCAGCATGGCCCGCGCGCGCATCTCGGGGCCCGACATGCCGGTGGCCCACGTCGCGGCGACCATGGCACCCATGCTCGAGCCAACTACCATGCTGGGCACCAGCCCGCGCTCCTCGAGGGCAATCAGCACCCCGACATGCGACAGCCCCTTCAAGCCGCCGCCGCTCAATACCAGCGTGAACTCAGTATGGCCCATGCTGAAACCTAGCAAGGGAGGGGCGATCCACTCTCAGCGCACCGCCGGTTACGTTTCCCGGGTGGCCACCCCATTCGTCCTGCGGCTCCGCCGCGACCCCCTTTTCCAGCTCGGCCTCGCCCTCGTGGCGGTGGTCGTGGCGTCGGCGCTCCTGGCACCGTGGGTCGCCCCCGACAGCCCCATCCTGGGAGACCTCCAGAAGGCCTACCTCCTGCCGCCCAGCCGGCACCACCTGCTGGGCACCGACACTCAGGGCCGCGACATCCTCAGCCGCGTCATCTACGGCGCCCGCATCTCGCTCGGCGTGGGCCTCATCGCGCAATCGGTCGCGACTACGCTAGGCGTCACCCTGGGCCTGGTCGCCGGCTACTACGGCCGCTGGATCGACAACCTCGTCATGCGCCTGGCCGACATCACCCTCGCGTTCCCCACCTTGCTGCTCCTGATCGCCGTGGCCGCCGCGGTGCGCCCATCGCTCCCCGTGGTGTTTGTCGTGATTGGCATCGTCGGCTGGGCTGCCATGGCGCGACTGGTGCGGAGCCAGGTCCTGGTACTCCGCAACGCCGACTATGTCCTCGCCTCCCGCGCCCTCGGCGCCCGCGACAGTCATATTCTCTGGCGACACCTGCTCCCCAACATCCGCGGCCCCGTCATCGTCGCGGCAACGCTCGGCATCGCTGGCGCCATGATGGCCGAGGCCGCGCTGTCATTTGTGGGGCTGGGCGCGCAGCCCCCGACGCCCAGCTGGGGCGCGATGGTGGCTGACGGCCGCGATTTGCTGCGCGTGGCGCCGTGGGTGTCGGTCGCGCCCGGCGTCGCCATTGGCCTTGCGGTCATGGGCTTCAACCTGGTGGGCGATGCGCTGCGCGAACTCCTCGACCCGAAGCTCAGGGTCCGAGGGTGACGGCGGCCGCCACCCGCGGAGCCTCAGCCGACTCGAGCAATCTGGACGTACTCCGGGCCATCGCGGTCCTGCTGGTGTTGCTGGATCACGTTCTCGAAATGACCGGCGACAAGCTCAACCGTGTATTCCATCCGTATGACTGGTACTGCGGGCGCATTGGCGTGCTGCTCTTCTTTGTCCACACGAGCCTGGTGCTCATGTACTCGCTCGAACGCATGCATGCCGCCGGACCTCGCCTCATCCAGCGGTTCTACCTGCGCCGGCTGTTCCGCATCTATCCACTGAGTATCGTGACGGTGCTGCTCGTGGTCCTGTTGCGGGTCCCGTCGCTGCCCTGGCTCGAGTTCAATTGGATGGGAATCCCGAACCTGGCCTCGAACCTCGCACTCACAATGAACCTGACGTACAGCAGGCCGGTTCTGTCGCCGCTCTGGAGCCTCCCGCTGGAGGTACAGATGTACGTCGTGCTACCGTTTGCGTACCTGCTCGTGCGGCCCCGCGGTGTGGTGATGGCCCTTGGTCTCTGGGTGGTGGCGGTGCTGTGCGCGTTGGTCCAGCCGCATCTCATCGGCCGGCTGTCCGTGGCAGAGTTCGGCCCCTGCTTCATCGGTGGGGTCATTGCCTGGGCGCTGCAGCGGCGCCTGGCGCCCCGGTTTCCGTCCGCGCTCTGGCCGTTCGTGGTGCTGGCGCTGGTAGGGATCTACATCCTGGCGGAGCAGGCCAGTCCCGGCATGCATCCGCCGCCCCTGGCCTGGGGCCTCGGACTCGGCCTGGGCCTCGCCATCCCGCTGTTCTACAACATTCCGGCGGGCGCGCTGCAGCGCGCGAGTCATATGGTGGCGAAGTACTCGTACGGGATCTACCTCATGCACTGCGTGGCGCTCTGGGCGGGATTCTACCTGCTGGCCAGCGCGCATCCGGTGTTGCAGTCCGGGGTCTTCGCGGTGCTCCTGGTGGCCCTGTCGGTCGGGAGTTACCACCTGCTGGAGGAGCCGCTCATGCAGTACGGGCGCCGCCTCTCGGACACCGGTGACACGATGAGGCCCGGCACCGCCGCGCGGTAGGACTCGACTTCCCGGCAAGGAACGCGATGCCATTCGACCCAACCGACCTCCGCGCCTCCGACTTCCCCTGGACGTCCGAGACCGCCTACCTGGACAGCGCCAGCATCGGCCCCGTGCCGACGCGCTCCCTCGCGACCCTGGACGCGTTCAATGCGCTACGCGCGACGCCACACCGCCTTCCCAAGGACGCCCAGTTCGGCGTCCTGACGCGCGCGCGCGAACTGGCCGCCCGGTTGCTCAATGCCAGTATTGGCGAGATCGCGCTCGCGACCAACACCAGCTTCGGAATCAACATCGCCGCAAGCGCCCTGCCGCTGGGGCCGGGCGACATCGTCCTCGTCAGCCATCGCGAGTTCCCCGCCAACGTCTATCCCTGGATGCAGCTCGCTGATCGTGGCGTGCAGCTCGAGCTGGTCCCGGTGACGATCGAGGGCTGGCCCGACGAGGCCCGGCTCCTGGAGCGCCTCTCCGACGCGCGCGTGCGGTTGCTGGCGGTGTCACTGGTGCAGTTCAGCAGTGGCTACAAGGTCGATCTCGCAGCGCTTTCCAAGGCCACCCGCGCCACCGGCACCTGGCTGGTGGTCGATGCCATCCAGGGACTGGGCCAGTTCCCCGTCGATCTGGCTGCCACGCCGGTGGACATTCTCGCGACCGGGGCCCAGAAGTGGCTCCTGTCGCCGTGGGGCAGCGGGTTCTTCTATGTGCGGAAGGAAATCCTGCAACAGCTCACGCCACCCTTTGCCGGATGGCTCGCCTTTCAGGGCACCGACGATTTTTCCAGGCTCACCGAGTACAACCCGGCGTGGCACGACGACGCGCGCCGGTTCGAGTTGATCACGCTGCCGTTCCAGGATTTTGCGGCGATGAACACGTCGGTGGAGATGATCCTCGATATTGGCCTGGGCGAGATTGCGGGGCACGTGCTGCGCGTACAGCAGCCACTACGGGACCTCGCGGCGCGCCGCGACATCCCCATCACCTCACCCTCGGGAGCGCACGGATCGGCCATCATCTGCCTCAAGGTGCCCGATGCCGCCAGGCTTCACGGCGTGCTGCGCAGCAACGAGGTTATCTGCAGCCTGAGGGAAGGCTCGCTCCGCTTCAGCCCGCATTTGTTCAACAGCGTGGACGACGTGGCTCGGGCCGCAGAGGTGCTTGAGGGGGGACTATAGTCCTGAGCAAAGCGAGGACCTAGCCGGCCGAACACTGTGTTGCGTTGGACTCGTTGCGCGTGTCGTTCCAACTCAGGCATGTGGGCGCGAATATGGTACAGGCTCGGCCGTGCCAAAGCTGTACTTTTTGCAATGCCACAGCCCCCGCCATCAATTCGCCACTTCTTTGTCGACGAGGCCGGAGACCTGACCCTGTTCGACCGACGCGGGCGAGTCCTGGTCGGTGAGCCCGGAAACTCGTACACGTTCATGGTCGGACTCTGCGAGCTGCCCGACCCGATGGTTGCGCACGAAGCGCTCGAGGCACTCAGGGCGGAGCTGATCTCCGACCCGTACTTTCGGGGAGTTCCATCGATGCAGCGTGCGACAAGAAAGACGGCTCTCGCGTTTCACGCGAAGGATGACTTGCCCGAAGTGCGGAGGGAAGTCTTCCGGCTGCTTCCCTCCTTCAACCCCAGTATCGTGGTTGCCCTGAGACGCAAGCACGAGTTAGCCGAATTCGCACGGCGCAGGCAACAAGTCTCAGGGCGAAAGGTTACGCCAGACCTGATCTATGATGAACTAGTAGAGAGAGTCTGCAAGGATCGACTTCACAAGGCGGAGGAACACCGAATTGTGTTTGCCCGGCGGGGTAAGGCAGATCGCAATGCAGCTCTGACCGCGGCGATTGACCGGGCCAAGAGAGCGTTCAATCGCAAGTGGAACACCGAGCACGACAAGCCCGTTGTAGTCGCCTCCGGTGTTCCATCTGATCATGCTGGACTGCAGGTCGCTGACTATCTGATGTGGGGGTTGCAGCGCATGATTGAGCGGAGGGAGGACCGATACTTCAACGCGTTGGCACCGCACTACCGCTTGGTCATGGACCTCGATGATCGACGGAATAGGGCCTACGGTGAGTGGTACAATGACAGCAATCCGCTGCAGCTTGAAAAACTAAAACCCGTTGCCCCCGGCTAGGCTCGCGAGTGCGAACACACGGCATGAAGCCGACGTTCACCAGAGGCAACAGGCACACGTAAGTATATGTACTCGGCAGCGCAAATCAATAGTCTCTTGCCGGGCTCTTTGAGCGAGTGGAGGGCGCTTGGCGCTGTGCGAATGCGCGTGGGCAGGAGCCTCGGGCGAATCGCACCCTCGCCGAAGTGGATCTCGGTGGGGGCGGCGGTGATCAGGGCCGGGGTCGCAACTGATCCGGCTCCTTCGGGGTGTAGTTCGGGCCCTGCCGCGCAAAGGCCCACAGCGACTCCATCAGGCGCAGGCGCTCGGTGGGCGTGAGACGCAGGGCGTCCCGCAGTTGCTGGATCTCCTCGGCGCTCAGCGTGGTGGGGCGCGGCGTTGGCAACGTGCTCATGTTGGGCGCTTTCCTCCGAGCGCCTGGATCTCGCTCAGGCGCTCGACATCGTCGCGGTCGCGGGGCCGATCGGCAGCACGCTTCAGCGCAATGAGATAACTCGATGAACACGTCGACGTACGTCTCTCCGGCGGGATCGGCAAACGCGGCGGTAGAAACAGGCACCACTGGCTCGACTTGCAGGCCGCCCAGAACCCCGAGCAGGCGCTGGACATTCCCGGGCTCGAGGTCCACGACCATGTCGATGTCACGGGTAAGCCGGACGTGACCATGCAGTACGGTTGCTACGCCACCCACCGTCACGTATCGTACCTTGCCGTCGTGGAGCGCCCGGAATACTGTCCCGAACGGAGTCATAGCCACCTCACGTCTTCTCGTCCTCAAGTCACTACCAGCATCGCGTAGTTCTTCTTCCCCTTCTGCAGTACCACGTACCTCCCCGCCAGCAGGTCGGTCTCGCCGAGCATCCGTCCCAACGCGGCGACCTGGCCATTCACCGAGAATCCCTTCTGCTCCACTCCCCGCTTCGCGTCGGCCCTGGAACTCGCCAGCCCCGCCGTCACCAGGGCGTCCACCAGCGAGATGCCGTCCGACAGCCCGGCGAGCGACAGCGGCGCGACCGGCACTTCGCCCTCCAGCACCTCGAGCACCTCGGGCGACGCTGCCACCAGCGGCTGCCCCCCGAACAGGATCGCGCTCGCCGCGATCACCCCTTCGGCGGTGTTCGCCCCGTGTACCCGGCTCGTCACCTCGAGCGCCAGTCGCCGCTGTGCCACTCGCTTGCCCGGATCGCGCGCCTGCTCCGCCAGCAGCGCTTCGATCTCATCCAGTTCCATGAACGTGAACAGCCGGAGCCACCCCGCCACGTCTCGATCGTCGGTGTTGAGCCAGAACTGGTAGAACCGGTACGGGCTCGTCCTTTTCGGGTCGAGCCACACATTGCCGTCTTCGCTCTTCCCGAACTTGTTCCCTGCCGCCGTCGTCAACAGCGGAAACACCAGCCCGTGCGCCTGCTTCTGTGCGCGGCGAGCGATCAGTTCGATCCCGGCCGTGATGTTCCCCCACTGGTCGCTGCCACCCATCTGCAGCTCCACGCCCATCGTCTCGTGCAGGTGCCAGTAGTCGTACGCCTGCACCAGCATGTAGGTGAACTCGGTGAACGAGATGCCAGACTCCATCCGGCTCTTCACCGACTCCTTCTGCAGCATGTAGTTGACCGTGAAATGCTTCCCCGTGTCCCGCAGGAACTCGAGCAGGTTGAGCCGGCGCAGCCACTCGGCGTTGTTCAGCAGCCGCGCGGCGTTGCCGCCCGTAAAAGCCAGGAACTTCTCCAGCTGGCCCCGGATCGCAGCTGCGTTCGCGTCCACCTCTTCCTGCGACAGCATCGGCCGCTCATTACGCTTACCGCTCGGGTCGCCGACCATTCCCGTACCGCCGCCCACCAGGGCCACTGGCGTGCCGCCGGAGCGCTGGAGCCAGGCCAGCCCCATGACCGGCACCAGGTTCCCGACGTGCA
This sequence comes from Gemmatimonadota bacterium, assembly GCA_031402225.1. Lineage (GTDB taxonomy): Bacteria > Gemmatimonadota > Gemmatimonadetes > Gemmatimonadales > GWC2-71-9 > JAGGAG01. The sequence continues at coordinate 7,361 of JANNSD010000199.1, forward strand.
GCGAATCCGCCGTCGGGTCGAACCCGACATACGCCGTTACCGGGCCCAGCCCCAGCCGGTCGGCCAGGCCGGGGGTGGCGTCGTGCAGGAATCCGCGGGCGCGGGCAAGCGCAAGAATGTCCGTCATGGCGGGCAACAGTAGCTGCCTTTAAGCTTCTCCTCAATGTCCGATCCTGCCACCACCCCCAGCTGGCGCTCGCCGGGCCTCATCCGCGCCGTTGTTCTTGGAATCCTCGGTGTCGCCACCCTTGGGGTTGCCATCATCCTGGCGGCCTGGCTCACCGTGTGCCGCAACAATGCCTGTCCGTCCCTCGATGCGCTCGGCGACTACGATCCCGCCCAGGCCTCCAAGGTGTACGCTGCCGACGGCCGGCTGATTACCGACCTCGGCCTCGAGCGCCGCACCGTGGTGCCGCTCAACGAGATCTCGCCAGCCGTCATCCAGGCGTTTCTCGCCACGGAAGACAAGCGCTTCTACGAGCACCACGGCATTGACTGGATTCGCGTCATGGGCGCCTTCAAGGGCGCCGCCCTCGGTCGCGTGACCGGTGCTTCCACGATCACCATGCAGCTCGCCGGCAACCTCTTTCCCGAGGACATCAACCGCCGTGATCGCAGCGTCGGGCGCAAGCTTCGCGAGAGCCACGTGGCACTCGACATTGAGAAGCGCTACAGCAAGGACAAGATTCTCGAGCTCTACCTGAACCAGATCGACCTCGGCAACCGCGCGTACGGGGTCGAGGTGGCCAGCCAGCGCTACTTCGGGAAGAGCGCCCGGGAGCTCAACATCGCCGAGGCCGCCACCTTGGCGGCGATCCCCAAGGCGCCGACGACGTACAACCCGCGTCGCAGCCCCGCGCGCAGCGTGCAGCGCCGCAACCTCGTCATCGGCCTCATGCGCGATGAGGGCCTCATCAACGACCTCGAGACCGAACGCTGGCGCGCCTTTCCGCTCCTGCTCTCGTCGCGCTCCGATTTCAGCGGTGTCGCCGAGTACTTCGTGGAGTATGTACGGCAGCAGATGCAGGCCCGCTTCGGGGAGGACCTGTACCGTAAGGGCCTCCGTATCTACACCACGCTCGACCTCGACATGCAGGTGTCCGCTGAGCGCGCGCTCGAGGGCCAACTGAGTGCTATCGAGGCTGGTGGCGCCCGGTACGGCAAGTTCCCCCATCGCACGTACGCTCAGTACCTGGAGCGGCGCGACGACAACACCGACCTGCCCCCGGTGTCGCCCTACCTGCAGGGCCTGGTGCTGACGCTCGAAGCGAAGACCGGCTATATCCGGGCGTGGGTGGGTGGTCGCGACTTCGAGGACAGCAAGTTCAACCGGGTAAACCAGTCGCGCCGCCAGCCCGGTTCCATCTTCAAGCCGTTCGTGTACACGGCGGCGCTCGAGGCAGGGCATCCGCTCTCCGAGATCATCGTGGACGACTCGCTGTCGATGGATTTCCCCGGCCAGGAGACGTGGACCCCCCAGAACTACGACCTCAAGTTCGAGGGGCGGATGACGCTGCGCCGGGCGCTTTACCAGAGCCGCAACATCCCGGCGATCAAGCTCGGCATGGAAGTGGGGCTGGAGAACGTCATCGACGAGGCCCGGCGGTTCGGCGTCACCACCAATGTGGCACCGGTGCCGTCCATCAGCATCGGTGCCGCCGATGTGGTGCCGCTGGAGATCATCGCGGCGTACACCGCGTTCGCCAACGACGGCCAGCGCGCCGAGCCGCAGGCCATCCTGCGGGTGGAGGATCGCGATGGCAACATCCTCTGGCAGCCCGCGTCGCGCCGTATCCAGGTGCTCGAGCCATCGGTGGCGTGGCTCATCACCGACGTGCTGCGCGACGTCGTGCGTCGCGGCACCGCGGCGGGAACCGTCGGTGCGCAGATCAACTTCGCGGCGGCGGGGAAGACTGGCACGACCAACGATGGCTTCGATGTCTGGTTCGTCGGCTTCACACCGGAACTCGTCACCGGGGTCTGGATCGGCTTCGACCAGCCGAAGAAGATCATGAACAACGCGCAGGGAGGCCGGCTCGCCGCTCCGGCGTGGACCACGATGATGAAGGAGGTCTACGACCGGCGCCCCACGAACTTTCAGTGGAACCGGCCCGAAGACCTGCAGGTGGCGGAGATCGACAGCACCACCGGCTTCCTCGCGACGCCGTTCTGTCCCCGGCCGTTGCGTTATGTGGAGAGCTTCGCGCCAGGCACCGTACCCGCTACGTACTGTCCAGTGCATTCCCAGATGCTCGGTGTTCCAGGAATGACCCCCAACCCCGAGGCAATTCCTGGCACTACGGGGGCGGTCCCTCCGGCCGCCCCGCCGCCCGCCGGCACGCGCCCTCCGGAC
>JANNSD010000200.1:0-3780 GCA_031402225.1 Gemmatimonadota bacterium
CGCCGTAGTCCTGCCCGTGCTGCAGGTCCTCCGTGAGGATCTGATGGCAGCCCAGCATCCGCGCCGCCTCGACGATTGCGGCATCCCAGTAGCTGATCCCGTAGCGGGCCCGCGTAGCGAACGCCGCATGCATGAGTACCGCCGTCTGCTCCTGCAGGGCGAACCGCTCCAGCGTCCGTATGAATGCCACCGCCGCATCGTGCCCGATGGGCGAGTTGGCGCTCGGTCGCGTAGCCTGCACGTAGAATTCCTGGAGCACTTGGACAGAGAGCCCCAGGTCCGGTTCGTTCAGGAGTGCGCGTGCCCTCTCCGCCTTCGCGGATTCATCGGAGCGCGAACTGATCGCATAGAGCAGGACGTTCGTATCAACGAATCGCATCGCGCTGATGAATCTCATCGCGGGAGAGGCGATCCCCGGCACCAAAATCAGGGTGATCGGCGCGTATCCGCGCAATGATCTCGTTCTGCTCCCGCCTCAGGCGCTCATGCGCGCTCACATCGTTGGTGAGCGCTTCCAGGAACCCCCGTACCAGTGCCGAGACGGTCGACTGCCGCTCGGCGGCCCGCAGCCGCGCTGCCCTGTAAAGTTCATCGCTCACAGTAACTGTGATGTTTTTCATGCTTTCACAGTAGCGCGGTAGGCTTCGGCAGGCAAGTCGGCCCGCATTGGCCAGGACGGATAGGGCGCCGCTCGCGGCAAGCCGGGAGGGCAGGAGGCCACCCGGGAGCGGATCGTGGTCGGTGGCCAGGAGGGATGGGGCGCCCGGCGAAGGGGATCGTAGAACGCACCCGTGGATGCGATCGACGGGGAACCCCGGCGTGCGTTCCCCTTTCCCCGAACGGAGGCCCCCTGCCGTCTCCCGTCTCCCGTCTCCCGTCTCCCGCCTTGAACTAACCCCGTAACTACACTATCCTTGCGGGCTTATGTTCGACGAACTTTCCGGAAAGCTTACCGCCACACTGCGCCAGTTGGCCGGTCGTGGCGTCCTCACTGAGGAAGCCGTCCGCGAAGGTTTGCGAGAAGTTCGCCGCATCCTCCTCGAAGCCGATGTCAGCTTCGAACTGACCCGCGAGTTTCTCGAAAAAGTGCAGGCCCGTGCCGTCGGCGTCCTTCAGATCAAGGATGTTCGCCCCGGTCACCAGATCGTCAAGATTGTCTATGACGAGCTGGTCAACCTGCTCGGCGAGAAGTCCGCGCCGATCGCGTTCGCATCCGTACCGCCCACGATCATCTTGATCGTCGGCTTGCAGGGCTCCGGCAAGACCACAACCGCCGGCAAGCTCGCGAAGCGGTTGAAGCTCGAACAGAAGGCCCCGTTCCTCGTCGCAGCCGACGTCTATCGCCCGGCAGCCGCGGAACAGCTCGCGACGCTCGCGGCGCAGGCGCAGGTCGGCGTGTACCAGGCGCCGGGGCAGACCGACGTCGTGCGGATCGTGAAGGACGGCATCGTCGCCGCGCAGAAGGAACGCGCGCGAACCGTCATCATCGACACCGCCGGTCGCCTCCAGATCGACGAAGACATGATGAACGAGCTGCGCCGCTTGAAGGCCGCGGTGTCACCTCACGAAATCTTGTTTGTGGCAGACGGTATGACCGGTCAGGACGCAGTCCGTGTGGCCAAGGGCTTCCATGACGCCCTGGGAATCACCGGAGTGATCCTCACCAAAATGGACGGAGACGCGCGCGGCGGTGCCGCCCTGTCCGTCTACGGCATCACCAAGGCGCCGATCAAGTACATCGGTGTCGGAGAAAAGCTCGACGCGCTCGAGCCGTTCCATCCCGACCGGTTGGCGGGCCGCATTCTCCAGCAGGGCGATATCCTCTCGCTCGTGGAAAAGGCCCAGTCCACCGTTGACGAGAAGGAAGCGGAACGCCTCGCGAAGAAGATGGGCCAGAAGAAGGCCCTCGATCTCGAGGACTTTCTCGCCGCCATGCGGCAGATGCAGAAGATGGGGCCGCTCAAGAGCGTGCTCGGCATGTTGCCTGGGGTCAATGCCGCCGCGCTCAAGAACGCGAATCTCGATGAGAAGCGCGTCAAGCATGTCGAGGCCATCGTGCTCTCGATGACGCCGAAGGAGCGCAGGAACCCCGATGTGCTGAACGGCCCGCGGAAAATGCGTGTGGCCAAGGGCTCGGGGCGCACGGTTCAAGAGGTGAACACGCTGCTGACGCAGTTCAAGCAGATGCAGAAGATGATGAAGTCGGCGGGGAAGCCGGGCGTTCGACTTCCGTTCGGTGGGAAGGGTTTTCCGGGCTAGCTCGCGGGTTGCCGCGACCGTGGTATGAGTTTCGTCCTACACCAACAGGAAGTGAGAAAACAGCATGGCTACTCGCATTCGTCTTCGCCGCGTCGGTCGCAAGAAGCTCCCGTTGTACCGCATCGTGGTCGCCGAGCAGCAGGCGCCCCGTGATGGCCGGTTCATCGAGATCCTTGGCACGTATAACCCGAAGGGTGCGACCCCGGCGGACAAGGTCGTGCTTGACGTCGACAAGGCGAAGGCGTGGATCATCCGCGGCGCCACCCCGACGGAAACCGTCGCGGCGATCCTGAAGACCGCCGGGGTCCTGCAGGGCGCGTGACGATGACGGAACCGGTCCGCCATGTGGCGTTGGGCCACCTGGTGGTGGGACGGCTCCGGAAGCCGCACGGCCTCAAGGGGAACTTCACGGTCTTCCCGACCACTAGCGACCCGGAAACGGTGTACGCGCCAGGTCAGGAAGTGCAGGTCAAGGGGCTCGACGGTGAGTTCGTGGGAAGTCCGCTCGTCATCGAGTGGAGCAAGCCATACCACCGTGAGTGGCTCCTCAAGTTCGAAACGCTGGACCGGGTCGAGGACGTCGAGTGGCTGCGGGGTCTCTTTCTCACGACTCACGACTCACGACTCACGACGCCCGCTGCGGGCGAAGTCTGGCTCCACGAACTCGAAGGCTTCGCCGTGGCCCGGACCGACGGCACCCCACTGGGCCTCGTCACGGCATGGTACGAGACGCCGGCCGGGATCCTGATCGAAGTACAGGGACCGAAGCGTGAGTTCCTGTTGCCGTTCAAGAAGGAATTCGTGCCTGAGGTCGACCGGGACGCGAGACGGTTGACCGTCACGCCACCGGACGGGCTCATTGAAGATTGACGTCGTAACGCTCTTCCCTGAAGTCCTGCAGCCGGCGTTGTCGGCCAGTATTGTGGGAAGGGCAGTGCAGGCAGGAAAAGTGGAATTCCAGTTGGTGCAGCTCCGGGATTTCACGCACGACAAGCACAACACTGTCGATGACTACGCGTACGGCGGTGGGGCAGGGATGGTTCTGAAGCCGGAACCGTTCTTCGAGGCGGTGGAGAGCCTGGGGCCGCGTGCCGGGCCGGTCATCCTCCTCTCGGCGCGGGGAAAGAAGTTCGGGCACGCCGATGCAGTCCGGCTCTCGCTCGAAACTCAGGTGACGTTGCTCTGCGGCCATTACAAGGACGTGGACCAGCGGGTGGCCGAGGGGTTGGCGACGGAGGAGCTGTCGCTCGGGGACTTTGTCCTCACCGGTGGCGAGCCGGCCGCCCTTTGCATCATCGACGCGGTGGTGCGGTTGCTCCCCGGGGTGTTGGGAGACCATGAGTCGGCCAGCAGCGACTCGCACTATGATGGAATGCTCAGCCCGCCGAGCTACACCAGGCCGCCTGAGTACCGCGGAATGAAGGTTCCGGACGAGTTGTTGAGCGGCAACCATGCGAAGATCGACGCCTGGCGCCGCCAGAAGGCTGAGGAGTTGACGAAGGACCGCCGGCCCGACCTTTG
>JANNSD010000201.1:0-10196 GCA_031402225.1 Gemmatimonadota bacterium
ATCAAAATGTCAGACAACACTGTCACAAAATTTTCTCATGTCAAACCTGGAGAGACCGAGTTCAAAAGCGCCGGACTGCGCGATTTTTTTCTTTATCGCGATCTCGGCATCGCCGACGCGACCGGCGGCAAGGTGGTTGCGCAACTCACCCGGGCCCAGGATGCGCCGGAAAAGGGCACCGGGTGGCACTATCACATCGCAGATTTTCACATTGTCATCATGCTCAAGGGCTGGGCGCGCTTCATGTACGAGGACAAAGTGACGCTGGTCGCAGCCGGTGATTGCGTGCATCAGCGGCCGGGCATCGTGCACTATCTTTTCGATTATTCGCCGGACATGGAGTATCTGGAGGTGGTGGGTCCGGCAGACTTCAAGACGGTGGAAGTGCCCGGGCCGTGCGAGGTGCCTGCGCCTACGCCGTGGTAACCGCCGTTGTATACCAACAGGCCGCGCGGTAGTCTGCCCGTGATATTTCATCTATTCGTGTTCCGGTGAAGTATCCTGGCTAGAACTCCATGTCGAGCTCGTCTATTTCTTCGCGCTCGCGTTTGGCTGCCGCGATCCACGCGATCATTTCGGGCATCGCCAGCACGTGTCCGACGTATGCCCTGCACGCCGGATCGACGCGCGTGCCGAGCCCGACGGTCGCGGCGGGCGGCGTGCCGCGGTTGCTGACCCGCACGCCCCCGGTGCGCGAAAGCGGCTCAGTGCCCAGCGTGAGCCGGGGAACGGCGGGGTCGAACTGCGCCACCGGGGCGAAGCGCTCGGCGTCGTAGGTGAGGCGCAGTGTGTAGAGAATGCCCGCGGGCGCGGGCACCAGGCTGAGGTCGCCGCCGGCGTACTGGATGGTGGCGGCGAGGTGCGACTCACCGTGATCCTGCCGGGTGCTGGAGTACTCGCGGAGCGTCTGGGCGTGCAGGACCGGGGCGGACGTGACCGGGACGGCCAGCAGGGCGACGAAGAGCGCCGGGCGCACTACCGGGAGCCGTCCGGGGGCTGCCGCTTCACCGCGGGCACGCCGTAGCGCGGCGTGGCCCAGAGGAATTCGTCGGTGAGCATCTCGGGCGGAATGAACCGGCCGGCGAACTGTTCCTTGAGGCCGCCGCGGCTCAGCAGCGCCGCGCCAAAGCCGACGCTGGCGAGGAGCCAGCTGATGAGGATCGCCGCGCCGAGCATGAGCTCGCCCGCCACCGGCACCCAGCCGAACAGGGTCCATACGAGCCAGGGCGCGAAGATGCAGCAGAGCCCCACGATGAGGTAGCGATAGCTGTTGGGCGAGAGGGCGCGCCCCTGCGCCATCTGCCGGCGGGTAATCGATTCGCCCATGGCGTGAGCGACGGCGAGCGCACCACCGACGACGCCGGCCACGAGCAGCAGGGCGAAGACGATGACGACGAAGGGGATCAGCAGGATGCCGGCGACTGTGAGGATCAGGCCGACAACCAGCATCCCGAAGGTGGGAAGGACGAGGATCTGCCCCAGCAGGCCCACGATGAAGGCGCGACTGAACGAGCTTCGCACCGTATCCGATGTGACTTCCAGCGCTGACTTGCCGAACAGCACCAGGCCGAAGCCGGCGAGCAGCAGGGTGAGAAAGACGCCGGTAGTGCCCGCCAGCGAGCGGAGTACATGACTCATGGGTGACGGCGCCACCGTCGGCGACTGCTCCATCCTGGGGGACGACATGGTGCGGACTTCGCCGGTGACTTCACCGCCCTCGAGCCGGACCTGGCCGTCGAGGGCCAGTACGTCGCCCGCAACCACCGCGCCCGAGTGGAGCACGATGTCGCCGCCCCAGCTCACCAGGTTGCCGTCGAGGCGGCCGTAGACATCGGCGGTGCCCTCGAGCACGAGCAGGTCACCGGTCAGCGCCTGGTCGGACCCGATGCTGAAATCGCCGCGGCGTGCCTGGCCGTTGGGGATCGTGAGGCGCAGCTGGCCAGGTGGTACCGTGGCGGCGGCGCGGATGCTTCGCTCGAGCGAGATGGGGTGGCTGAGATCGCGCAGCGGGATGCTCGGCGCGTTGGGGGCGGTCGGCACCGCCTGCGGACGGGGCTTGGCGGGTGCCGCGTCCTGACCGGGGGCGATCTGCTGAATAAGCGTCCAGACGTCGTGCAGCACGTCGCCTGGTTCGCCGGCTAGGGCGATGGTTGGCCGGACCAGCAGGGCGACGAGTGCGACGGCAGGAGCGAGCCGGAGCGTCCTAGATGCGCTCATGCGCCACCGACCCGGCCGGAATGGCGATCAGGCGGCGCAGCAGCAGCATGCCCGCAGCCCACGCCGTCAACAAGCCACCGGTGACGATTGCGAGGCGCGCCGGCGAATCGGCCAGCGCGCGTGCGGAACCGTACCAGGGTTGCTCGACGAGAGTGGTCGCCAAGCCATGCACGACGACCCAGCCGAGTTCGGCGACACTGCGGAGTGCGGTCATTCCAAGGGAGGCGAGCACCTCAGGGTGCCCGAGGGACCAGATAACGCTTGCGGCAAGTGAACCCAGGACGGAGACCAGGGCGCCCGCGGCCAGCGCGCGTGACGTCGGCGTCGCGAGCGCGCGATGGCGCAACGTTGCCAGCGCGGAGCGGGGCGTAACAACCTGTACCCGGGCCATGACCCGGTCCTCGAATCCGGCGGCGGGTACGTGCAGGGGCAGCGCGGCGAGCCACTGCACCACGAGGCGCTCGCCGCGGAGCAGTGAGCTGCAATCGGGGCAGCCGTTGACGTGCGTGCGCATGGTCTCGGGGTAGTTACCCTCGAGGACGAGATCGATCTCGTCGGCGGTTAGGTGCTGCAGGACTGAGCGCTCCATGGAATTGACCCCTCCTACGCGGGCTGGATGGCCGGGGTTTCACTCCGGCGGCCCGCTGTTGGCAATGGACTCACGGTTCCTTCAAATGGGCCAGCAAACGGCGCAACTCGTTGCGCGCGCGGTGGATGTACGTCTTGACCGTGCCAAGCGGCAGGTCGAGCATCTCGGCGATCTCTTCATAGGCGCGCCCGTCCACGTGGCGCAGCAGGATGCAGGCGCGGTACTCGGGGCGAAGCTGCGCAATGGCCCGTTCGATTTCCCCGCCCAGTTCCTTCGCTTCCACAATGTCGAGGGCGTTCTCGCCGCGGTCACCGATCTGCAGCGCCGTCGCTTCCATGGCGTCGGGTGTGACGGCGTGGGGTGAGCCCTCGAGCGAGAGCGTGTCGAGTTCGCGGCGGCGCAGGTGATCGATGGCGGCGTTGTTCGCGATCTTGAAGAGCCAGGAAGAGAACTTGTACTCCGGCTTGTAGCTCTCGATGGCGTTGAGTGCCTTCACGAAGGTGTCCTGCGACAGGTCCTCCGCGAGTTCGCGATCGCGCACCATGCGGTAGAGCAGGGAGAAGATCGGTCGCTCGTAGCGCCGAACCAGCTCGCGGTAGGCGCGCTCCTGCCCGCCCCGTGCGAGGAGGACAATTTCCTGGTCGGTGAGGGTGTTCAGGGCAACGGCGGGCTCAGCCACGGTGGGTCACCGTGCTTGCGGACGTGATTCCGCCCGGGCTAGATTGCGCGCGTATGTCCGCATCAAATCAGCGTTTACCCGTCTTTGGCGGGCCCGAAAAGCGGGCATACGTGCGGACCATGTTCGCGGCGATTGCCCCGACCTACGACCGCCTGAACCGCATCATCAGCTTCAGCCTCGACCAGCGCTGGCGCCCGCGCGCGGTGGGTCGGCTGGACTGGGAGCGGCATCCGGACGGGGTCTATCTCGACCTGTGCGCCGGAACCCTCGACTTCAGCATGGCGCTCGCTGGACAGGCGGGCTTCGGGGGCCGGATTGTCGCGGCCGACTTCGTCCCCGCCATGCTGCGTACCGGCAGCTCGAAGATCGGGCCTCGCCACATTCTGCCGGTGACGGCGGACGCGCTCGAGCTTCCGTTCCCGGATGCGTATTTCGATGGTGCCGTGGTGGGATGGGGCATGCGGAACCTGGTGGATCTCGAGGCGGGGCTCCGCGAGGCCTCGCGGGTGCTCAAGCCCGGCGCGCGCCTCGCCATCCTCGAGATGTCGCAGCCAAGCTGGCAGCCATTTCGGGCGCTGGTCGATTTCTACTTTGATCACGTGCTCCCGCGGATTGGTCGCGCCATATCGAAACATAGGACGGCGTACAGGTGGCTTCCAGAGTCTACCCGGGTCTTTCCTTCGCCGCCTGAACTGGCGCGGCGGATGGCCGAGAACGGGTTTGGGGGGGTGACGTACGAGACGCTGCTGGGAGGGTCGTGCGCGATGCATATAGGCGTGAGGACCTGAGCAGCGGAAGAACCAGGAGCGGAAGAACCACCTGCGGAAGAACCAGGAGCGGGGAGCAGCATGGCTGAGGGGCAGGTGCTGGCGGGTGAATCGCTCATGGTGCGATTCGCCAACTTCGTGAAGCTTCCGCACACCCTGTTTGCGCTGCCGTTCGCGCTGCTGGGGGTGCTGGCAGCCTCGCGCGCGGCACCGCTGACCCTGCGCGCGGTACTCCTGGTGGTGGCCGCCTTCACGACGGCACGCTGGGTGGCGATGGGGTTCAATCGCATCGCCGACCGCCACTTCGACGGACGGAATCCGCGCACCCGCAATCGGGAACTCCCGAAGGGGGCGCTGACGGTGGGGCAGGCGTGGGTGTCGGTGGCGATCGCCGCGGTGGCGTTCCTGCTCGCTGCCCGGGCGCTCAACCCGCTCTGCGCGCTGCTGGCGCCGTTCGCGCTGGCGTGGGTGATGATCTACAGCCTCGCCAAGCGCTTCACCTGGTGGCCGCACGTCTGGCTCGGCCTGAGTCTCGCCATCGCCCCGGTTGGGGGGTACCTCGCTATTACGGGGCAGTGGAGCACGCCATGGTGGACGCTGGCGGCCATCACGGTGGCGGTGGCGACATGGGTCGCGGGGTTCGACATCTTCTATGCCCTGCCCGATGAAGCGTTCGACCGATCCGAGGGGCTGCACAGCGCCGTGGTGCGGCTGGGCGTGCCCCGGGCAATCATGCTGGCCAAGCTCCTGCACGGCGTCACCATCCCGGCGCTGCTGCTGTTCGGATGGGGGTCGGGGTTCGGGGTGTGGTACTATGCCGGCGTGGCGGTTGCGGCGGCGATCCTGATCTGGGAACACCAGTTGGTGCGCGCCGACGACCTGTCGCGGCTCGACGCGGCATTCTTCACGATGAATGCGGTGATGAGCGTTACCGTCTTTGGCTTCGCGCTCCTCGACACGCTGGTGTGAGGACGTGAGGACGTGAGGACGTGAGGACGTGAGGACGTGAGGACGTGAGGGGATCTGCAACTGCGTGAAGAGGAACAGCAACAGCGTGAGGAGTGAGGGGGGCGATTGAAACAGCTGCCGATCGTGCTGGCGATTACCGGGGCGTCGGGTGCGCCGTACGGCGTGCGCCTGCTCGAGGTGCTGGCCGGCGCCGAGGTGCCGGTATGGCTCATCGTATCGGGGCATGGGTTCCGTCTGCTGCAGGCGGAGTGTGGCATTGCTGATCTCGATGCGCTCCGGGCGGCGACGGGCGGGACGTGGGACAGCGTCCGGGTGTTTCCCGACGATGATCGCGGCGCGCTGCCGGCCTCGGGCTCGCAGCGGACCGGTGGCATGGTGATCTGTCCCTGCTCCATGGGTACGGTGGCGGCGGTGGCCGGTGGTACCAGCCGGTCGCTGGTGGAGCGTGCTGCCGACGTGACGCTGAAGGAGCGGCGCAAGCTCATCCTGGTGCCTCGGGAGACCCCGTTCTCGCTGGTGCACCTGCGCAACCTCGTGGCGGTGACGGAGGCGGGTGCCACCGTGCTGCCGGCAGCGCCGGGGTTCTATCACCGGCCGGCGCGGGTGACGGAGCTGGTGGACTTCGTGGTGCAGCGGATCATCGACCAGCTGGCGCTGGACATCACCATCGCGGCCCGCTGGGAAGGCTGACGTGTCGCTCGACATTCCCTTCCGGCTCTCGACCTCGGCGGACGACGCCGACCCCGATGCGCGGCTGATGGTCAGCTCGCTGTCGCGACGGCTCAATGGCCATGTCGTGCTCGCGGACGATGCCCTGGTGTTCGAGATCGAGGCCGCGGCAGGTGGGGTCAGGAACACCGCGGAGGTGAAGTACGGTGCCATCGCGTCGGCGGTGCTGCGACCGGGGATCCTGACCAGCCGCATCCGGCTCACGGCGCGCGATGCGACCTCGTTCATCGAGCTCTCTCCCCGGAACCCGCGGGAAGTGACGCTGCTGGTGAACCGGAAGTTCCGTCATGAGGCGCGCGACTTCGTGTCCGCGCTCCAGATCCGCCTGTCCGACACGCAGCAGCACCGGCCATAGCGCCGCCGACATGCGACTCGGGGTCATTTCCGATACCCATGGCCTCCTGCGACCGGAGGTCCTCGACGTGTTCCGCGAGGTCGATCATATTTTCCACGCCGGTGACATCGGCTCGCTGGCACTGCTGGCGGAGCTGGAGGCGCTGGCACCGGTCACCGCCGTCTACGGCAACACCGACGACTGGGACGTTCGCGCGGCGATGCCCCGGGTCGCGCGCGTGCAACTCGATGGTTTCGAGATCGTGCTGACCCACGGGGACCAGTTCGGCAGCCCGACGCCGGACGCGCTCTACGCCGCGTTCCCCGACGCGGAGATCATCCTGTTCGGCCACACGCACAAGCCGCTGCTGACTCTGGTGGACCTGGTGGTGACGGTGATGAACCCGGGTGCCGCCGGCCAGCGGCGCTTCGATATCCTGCCGTCGGTGGGGATCCTGGAACTCGAGACCGGCATCCCGCCGCGGGCACGACTGGTGCCGCTCACGAACGCTGACGAGGACTGAGCGCATGGATATCGTGAAGGACACCGTCACGCTCATCGCCGTGATTGACCCGATCGGTACCATCCCGATCTACCTCACGGCCACCGCGGGGATGTCGGTCGTGGCGCAGCGCCGGGTAGCGATCCGGGCGACGCTGATCGCGGCGGGCGTCCTGACCGGCTTCATTGTCCTGGGCCAGATCGTGCTGGACGCGCTGGGCATCTCGCTGGCGTCCTACCAACTGGCGGGCGGTATCGTCCTCTTCCTCTTTGCGCTGCAGATGGTCTTCGAATCCGGGGGCCAACAGGCGGCTGCGGGCGGGCCTGGGGAGCAGGACGTGGCGGTGTTCCCAGTCGCCATTCCATCCATCGCGGGTCCGGCGGCGATGATGGCGGTGGTGGTGCTGACGGACAACGACCGGTTCAACGCGCTGGAGCAGGCGGAGACGGCCCTGGAGATGTACGGCGTGCTCCTGCTGACGCTCGGCCTCATGCTGGCGGCGAGCCCGGTGCAGCGGCTCATCGGCGCGGGGGGCATCAACATTGTTCGCCGGGTGATGGGCCTGCTGCTGGCGGCGCTCGCGGTACAAACGGTGGTGGATAGCCTGAGACAACTCGCAGTCCAGGGGTGACGCGCATGAAGAAGTTCCTGCCCGCCATCGCGGCGGTGGCCCTCATCGCCGTCCTGTCGGCAAACAGCGCGCCCACCTATCCGGTGGGCCGCATCCGCACCGACAAGGGCGAGATCCTCTTCTACCTGTATCCGCAGACGCCGAATCACCTGGCGAGCTTCATCAAGCTCGCCAACGCACACTACTGGGATTCGCTCACCTTCAACCGGGTGATCAGGAACTTCGTGGCGCAGGGAGGGTGCCCCGACACACCGGAGGGATTCAAGGATTCACCCTACAACCTGGCGCCGGAGTTCGTGCCCGACCTCAAGCATGTGTACGGGGCGGTCGGGGCCGGACGCGACGACAACCCGCAGAAGCTCTCTGCGGGTTGCCAGTTCTACATCGTGGTCAACAAGGACGGCCTGAAGCGACTCGACGGCAGCTACGTGGTGTACGGCCAGGTCATCAAGGGGATGGACGTGGTGGAGGCGATCGTGTCGGTGAAGACCGATTCGCTCGACGCCCCGCTGGTGCCCATCCCGATCACGGTGGACGTGATCGAGATGAGCGCACAGCAGATCGAGGCGACCGGCTTCAAGTTGAAGTAGGTCGCCCGCCGATCATTCGCTGGAACTGTTGTTGCGCTGCGCCGCCTGGAGCTTCTCGATCTCGGCGGGTGAGAGCTGCGGCCGGTCCACCTTGATGGTCAGCTTGTTGAGCTTGCCGGTGAAGGTGAACGGCGGCTTGTAGTCCGCGTCGTCGATGCCCGTCTCGGTGTCCGACCCGATGTCGAAGCTCTCGTCCCAGGCCAGGATCATGGGCAGGGTCTTCGGCATGGTCTTCGTGTCCACCACCTTGCCGTTCACCGACAGGGTGCCGGTGCCCGGCCGTCCCAAGCCACTGAAGTCGTTGTACAGGAGCGTGCCGGCGCCGAGCCCGTCGTACTTGAAGTCGAAGACGATCGTGTGGCGACCGGGCGGGAGGACATCGGGCCCCTGCCACTTGATGCGCTCGAGGTCGATCAGGTTCCAGGTCCAGACCGGCTTGCCATTCAGGAGGTAGAGGCCGTAGCCCGCGAAGCGTCCACCGGAGGTCAGGATAATGCCCTCCGCCCCGCCTTCCGGCACGGTGATATCCGCCGTGATGGTGTAGGAGGTGTTGAGCAGCGACGGCGAGTCGCCCTGGGGCAGGCCGGTCATCGGCCGGGTGTAGACGAACTCCGAGCGGCCGGCGGTGATGTTCGGCCGGGGCGCCACGATACGCGCCGCCACCGAGGCATCCATCGGGAGCACCTGGTACTTCTTCGCCTCGGTCAGGAACTCCGCCCGCATCGCCGTCACCTTCTGGGGGTTGGCGGCCGCGATGTCCTTCGTCTGGTTGAAGTCGGTGTTCAGGTTGTAGAGCTGGAACACCTGATTGTTCAGCGGGTCGGGGTTGGCCGGGCCGAAGGCCTCCCACGGGGCGCGGTTGACCTTGGTGCTGAGGAACCAGCCGTCCTTGTAGAGCGCCCACTGGCCCATCATCTCGAAGTACTGGGTGGTGTGGCGCGACGGCACCTTGGCATTGGCCGCATCAAAGGTGTAGGCGAAGCTGGTGCCCTCGATCGGCTTCTGCTTGATGCCGTCCACCATCTCGGGCGCGCGGAGGCCGGCTGCTTCGAGGATGGTGGGCACCACGTCGATGACATGCGCGAACTGGGTGCGAAGGGCCCCGGCATCCTTGATGCGGGCCGGCCACGAGACCACCATGTTCTGGTTGATGCCGCCGAGCCGAGAGGCGTTCTGCTTGAACCAGTCGAACGGCGTGTCGAACGCCCACGACCAGCCGGCCGACATGTGGTTGTAGGTCTGCTCGGTGCCCCACACGTCGTACCACTTCATCTGCATTTCCGCCGGCATCTTGTTGACGCCGTTGAAGAACGCGACCTCGTTGGGGGTGCCCAGCGGACCACCCTCGGCGCTGGTACCATTGTCGCCATTGATGTAGATGATCAGCGTGTTGTCGAGCCGTCCCATGTCATCGAACGCCTTGATCACCCGTCCGATTTCGTAGTCGCTGTAGGCGGCGTACGCGGCAAACACCTCGACCTGTCGGATGAACAACTTCTGCTCGACGGGGGTGAGCTTGTCCCAGGGCGTGAGCACGTCGGCGGGCCAGGGCGTGAGCACCGCGTCCTGCGGCACCAGGCCCAGCTTCTTCTGGTTTGCGAAGATGCGCTCGCGCAGCTTCTCGTAGCCGTCGTCGAAGAGGTGCATCGCGTGGATCTTGTCCACCCATTCCTGGGTGGGGTGGTGCGGCGCGTGCGTGGCACCGGGGGCGTACTTGATGAACACCGGCTTGGTCGGGTCGATCTGGTACATCTGGGTCATCCAGTCGATGGCGTCGTCGGCCATCGCCGTGATGAGGTTCCAGGTGCCGGGGGCCGCGCCGTTGTACGGATAGATCGCGGTGGTGTTGCGGAACAGGTTCGGCTCCCACTGATTGGCGTCACCGCCAATGAAGCCGTAGAAGTACTGGAAGCCCATGCCGTTGGGCCACCGGTCGAAGGGACCGGTCTGGCTGGCCTGGAACGCGGGCACGTTGTGGTCCTTGCCGAACCACGCGGTGTTGTAGCCGTTGTCGACCAGGATCCGCCCGATCGTGGCCTCGTCGAGACCGATGATGCTGTTGTAGCCCGGGTAGCCAGTGGATTGCTCCGAGATGACGCCGAAGCCGACCGAGTGATGGTTGCGACCGGTGATGAGCGCGGCGCGGGTGGGCGAGCAGAGCGCGGTCGAGAACATCCGGTTGTAGCGCA